>CALQOD010000010.1 GCA_943332105.1 Chitinophaga pinensis
AACATAAAAATTGGTTAGTTTAATTTGATTTGGTTTGTCAATAGATTGTAATCGTATTTTTATTTTTCGTCGTTGCCTTGGGCGTAATTATTGAAGTCTGAAGCTTGATTGATGATTGAATTCACAGAGCTGTAAAGCTGATCACCTTCTTTAGTGATTTTCTTTACGCGGTAGTATGAGAATCCTGCAGGAGGGGCTTGGTCAATCCATGAATAGTACAATTCTATTTGAGCTCCAACTCCTTCTTTAACACCAACTGATAAATAATCAGTGCCATTTGAAGATCTTTCTACTACATAAACACAGTCATCAGTTTCATTTTTAGAAGTCCAGCTAACGAAAACTTTTCCTGAATTATACACCGTATTATAGTTGTATATGTTCATCGAGTTTTGATTCTCTGCCGATAATAACTGATTATTATTTGGCGCACTTTGCGCGTTTGCAGTTGTTAGGCTAGAAAGCATCATTAAAAATGCAATCGTTTCAATTAAAAACAAGTATCTAAAAGTTGACCCCTGTTTTTCTTCTCTATTAAAATAGCGTTTAGGTTTAGAATACAAAAGCATGCGATTGTTACGAACTGCTTTGTAGAAATCTTGGGTGTGAGATGTGTGATTCATAATATTTTATTTTTGATTATTTGCAATTTACAGGACTCTTTACGAAACAAATGGCCAAAGGTTACACCTTAATTTCTTTTGTAAGATTAATTGACTTAAGACTCGATTATTTACTTCTGGTCTTATTGGCGATTACGAGCTTTTTTAACGGCTGATTCTTTTCATGGTTTCAGATTATATCTAATATTTTAAAAGCGATGTATAACCTTATTCAAATCCTTTCGTAGTAAGCCACGAATCAAAATAATTAAATCAAAAATCAATTGATATGGACATCCTGACAAAAACAATTAAAAAGCTTTCTGACGAAGAGTATCAAAATTTACTGCATGAGGTTTCAGGTAAGAAAAAGAATAAACCATACATGGTTTTGGAGGCCACACGAAATAGTAACATAGATGATTCTGAATTGATGGACATCCTACAAGTAAATGCAAGTGCTTATTATACTTTAAAGTCTAGACTAAATTCTAAAATCGCTAATATCCTAAGTAAGAAAGTTGATAACCCAATTCAAACATTAATGGACGAAGTATCCCGTGTACCGGCCCATTTGTTTGGAAATAATCGCGATTTCTCAATTCGAGCTTTGCGTGAATTAGAAAAGCAGTTGATTGAATACGATTTGAATTCTGAATTAATTCTAGTATATAAAACCCTAGCACAGTTGCATGTTTTTTCAGAAGAGTATGACTTCTTTGAAAATAAATATAAACGACATGTAGCATTTTCATTGGCTGTATCTAAAGCTGAAAACATATTTTTCAAATTACTTAAAAAAATTGGTGAATACCAATTAAGTCAAAATGAAGCTGATCTTGAAGAGATCGTATTAATGAAGAGAGAGCTTTCTAATATTTGTGAATTGTATGATTCCCATCGTTTATATGTGCTTTTTAATATTGCTAGAGTTTATTATCTGTGTAATGTACAAGGCAATATTGATGGACTAGCATCCAGGGAACTAGAAATTGATGGTATTCTTCAAAAGATGTATGATACTTTTGAAAAATATCCACTAGACACTTTCTATCAAAATATAAAAGGGATAACCAATTTATTGTATTTCGAATATTATTCAAAAACAAAAAATACGGTTAGGGCTGATTATTATATGAACAAAGTACATTCAATACTTCCTGAACTAACAGAAAAGCCAATTATGCATTTTTTCTTGATACAATTTTTGCAAGCTAAAATTTATAAGTATACGATAGATTCTAATTGGGAGCATCTGGCATATGGGTATGACATTATAGAAAATCAACTTGATATACAAGAAAATGAAATCTTTCATTTTGTATCAGCTTATAAATATCAAGCAACTGTTAAGTTTTACGCAAAGGATTTTCAAGGAGCCGCAAAAAAAATCAATCAATTAAGAAATAAAATAGCAATGAAGCAACATTTAGTCTCTGATGTAGACAATAAAATGTTTCAGGCTTTGCAATATTGCATTCTTGGTGAGGATAGCTTGTGTATGCAAATTATTAGTAGCTTAAAAAGACAGATTAAAGAAAACGAAGCTCAGTTCGAATCAACAAGGTTGATGATGAAGATTTTAAAATCGGCTCTTAAACCAGCTGACTATAGAAAGAAAATGAAGAAAATTGCCGAAATGTGGACAGAGTTTGAAATGCTAAATAAAACTCCTTTTTATATTCTAAAGGATATTATTCTGGATGAAGTCACTATCAGAAAAATGTGTAATCCTATAAAAAGTTAATTAAAAAAGCCCCGAGGTCATCGGGGCTTTTTTAGAAATCTATTGCATTAAGATATTTTTCATTTAGTGGTTTGTTCACATATTTGTAAACGAACTTGTTTGTTGATGCCTTGTTAATATCATCAGGGCTAATTGATGATGAAAGGACAATGATTTTGCAGTTTAATTTTAAGCCTTCGTTTAAATTTTCAAATTCACTTAAAAAAGAAAATCCATCCTTCCCTGGCATATTTAAGTCTAAGAAAATAACCTGCGGAAACTCGTTTACATCCGATAAAGATTTCAAATAAATTAATGACTCGTCAGTTGAATTCTTAACTATAACTTCTGATGAAAAATTACTAGCAGAAATCATTCTTTCGTTAATAAAATTATCTATCTCATTATCGTCTATTAGCAATACTTTTTTGAAGCGTGCTCCAATTCCTTTCATGAGATTGAAAATTAATTTTTTATGTGGTGATGGGCGGAATCGAACCGTCGACACAAGGATTTTCAGTCCTTTGCTCTACCAACTGAGCTACATCACCTGAGGAGGGCGCAAAAATATGATTTTTTTATCAATTTCAAATTGATTTGTGGAAATTAAACTCTTTCTAAATCATAATTTTTTAAAGTGAGATATTAATCCCATAATAATATTTGCTTAATTTGTATTAATGAATTTGGTTTTAGATTTAGGCAATACAGCTTTTAAGTGGGCAATTTTTGATGATAAAAATTTGATTTTCAAAGGGAAGTTAGATTATTCAAATGTAGTTTATGAATTTCCGGAGTGGGGTAAATATGATATAAAGCAAGTTGCGGTTTCAACAGTAATTGAAATTCCATATCAATTAAAAAAAAATCTTGAGGCGTTTGACTTTGTTTTGAATATCAATCATAATGCAAGTTTGCCGATTAAGAATAGTTACCAAACCCCGGGTTCTTTGGGTGTGGATCGTTTAGTTAATGCTGTTGCAGCTCGTTATTTGTCGGATAAGCAGGAAACATTGGTAATTGATTGCGGGACCTGCCTAAAAATCGATTTGTCTACATTGGAAAATGGTTTCGTCGGCGGATCTATTTCTCCCGGTATTAATATGAGATATGAGGCTTTACACAATTACACACATAAATTGCCATCGCTGAAACCGATGAACTTTAACAAATTAACTGGCATTTCTACTAATGATTCAATTCATAACGGTGTCATTTGCGGCATTAACAATGAGATTTTAGGCTCAATAGAAAACTATGAAAGGGAATTTCCAGATATTCATATAATAATAACGGGAGGAGACCTCTCTTATTTAGAAAAAATAACAGAAAAAAAAGCCATCTTTGTAGAGCCCGATTTGACACTGATCGGGATAAATTTAATATTGCTCCACAACATCCAATGAGAATATATCTGAATCATTTATTGCGATTAGTAATTTTATTTGCTCTTTTAAGTAATAATTGCATAGCTCAAAATAGCACCCTCTCTCCTTATTCAAGATTTGGCATTGGCAATCTAATCTTTAGAGGCTTTTCATATCAAAAGGGTATGGCTGGTCTTTCCATTGGCTATACTAATCCTAATGCCATAAATTTTAATAATCCTGCATCGTATGCTTACGATTCAATTATGGTCATGGAAATTGGTGTTAATTCAGAGGCTGTATTTAGTAGGCAAAACGATGTTGAAAATAAAGGGTATAATGCAGACTTAAATGCATTGGCTCTAGCATTTCCAATTGTTAAAAATAAAATAGGGTTTTCATTTGGCATTATTCCTTTTAGCGGTACGGGCTATAACATTATTTCTACTGATAAAATTGATACTTTAAATACAGATATTAACTATTATTTTAAAGGCTCGGGAGGATATACTAAGTACTATATGGGTGCTGGATTTAAATTAACAAAGTCATTGGCTCTTGGAGTAAACGCAAGTTATCTATTTGGAAATGTAATCAATCAAAGAAAGCAAGAGTTTACTAATTCTATTCTGTTTAATACTAATTATCAGGATGAATTAAGTCTGTCTGATTTTTATTTTGACTACGGATTAAACTGGAAACTTCCTTTAAAAAATGATAAATCAATTGCTATTGGATTATCAGGTTCGCCTTCACAAAAAGTGAAAGGAGAAAAAAATATTTTATGGTTGAATTATAAAAAAGGTGCAACAGGATTCGATATTTTAAAGGATACGGTTTACCTTTCGTTGAATAATAATGGGGAAGTTGTTTTGCCAGCTAATTTAGGAATAGGGTTTTGCGTTTCTAAATTAAATAAGTGGAATTACGGTGCAGATTTATCAGTTCAAAACTGGAGTGAGTATCAGTCCTTCGGAGTGAAAGATCCTTTATTGAAAAATAGTTTTTCGCTTTCGGCAGGAGGTAGTTATATACCTAGTAACTTAATTTCATCAAGTTACTTTGATAGAGTAGAATATAGAATGGGGGCATACTATAACCAATCTTATTTAAGATTGAATAACAATTCTAATCTTAACGATATTGGTATCTCAATGGGAGTTGGACTCCCACTCAAAAGAAGTTATCAATCGAAAGTTAATTGCAGTTTGCAGGTAGGTAAAAGAGGGACTTTAAAGGACAACTTGGTTAGAGAGCAATATATTAGATTATCAATCGGCCTTACCTTTAATGAGGTTTGGTTTCAAAAAAAGAAATTTGATTAAAATTCTAATACCATGAGTTTGATAAGGAGCATGTTGTTTTTTTTAACTGTCCTGTTTTTGTTTAATTCATGCGAAAACAATGAAGGAGAAATTTCTAGAATTACATCTAGGCAAAATGACCCTGTAGAAGAAATTATAGGATTGAAAACAATTTATAGTGATTCGGGTTCGGTTAAAGTGCTTCTTGAAGCCCCTAGCATGAAAAAAGTTTTAATTCCTAAGCATACAACAGAACTACCAAAAGGAATGGTGCTTAGTTTTTATGATGCTGATATGAAGGTTGTTTCAAAGATGTCTTCCAGCTATGCGATTCACTACGATCAAGAACATCGTTGGGAAGCCAGAAATAATGTTGAAGTTGTTAACGTAAAAGGTGAAAAGTTAAATACAGAAAAATTAATTTGGGACGAAAGAGGTAATAAATTGCTTTCTGATAACTTTGTTAAAATTACAACGGCAAAAGAGATAATAATGGGGAATGGTTTTGAAGCCGATCAAGATTTCAGCCATTATAAAATCTTTAATGTTACTGGCCATATAACGCTAAACGAATGAATATCTACCGATTACTTGAGATTTCTTGGTTGATTTTAACGTTAGTTGCTGTGTCGATAGGTGTTTTTAAAAGCCTAACGGAATCAGCCTTGACAGGTCTTTGGTTTTTTTTAGTTGCGTTTTTTACGAGTATATTTTGGATAATCAGAAGATCTCAAAGGGCAAAAATTGATAGTAATAACGATAATTAGGTTTGCTTTATAAATTTCCTTTAATTGACTCTTTTAACAATAAATAAAGAGTTGTATATTCGCACACTTATATTAAGAATTAAATAGATTACTATGGCAGTTATTGAAAAAATAAGAAGCAAATCAGGTGCTCTTATTGGAATTATTGGATTTAGTTTGGTAGCCTTTATTGCAGGCGATTTGTTTTCATCGAAAAATGGATTTTTTTCTGGTTCAGATAATACTGTCGGAATTATTGGTGGAAAAAAAATCGACGTGATGGATTATAATTCCAAAGTAGAGGAATATGTTGAGAATTATAAGACTCAATCGAATAATCAAACTGTTGATCAGGCAACCATGGATCAAATTAGAGAGCAAGCTTGGAAAAGGTTTGTGGATGATATGGTGCTTGGAGAGCAGTATTCCAAATTAGGGCTTACATGCTCACCAGATGAGTTATTTGATATGGTTCAAGGTAAGAACATTGACCCTCAAATTCGTCAAGCTTTTACGGATCCTAAAACTGGTCAATTTAATCCTTCTGCTGTTATTTCTTTTTTAAAGAATAGAGAGAAAGATCCAAAATCCGCAGCTCAATGGCTAGCCTTTGAAAAGTCGCTCAAAGAGGCAAGAATAGCTCAAAAATATAAAGATATAATTAAGGGTGGTTTATATGTTTCTAATTTTGAAGCTAAGGAGAATTTTATTGAAATAAACAGAACTGCTAATGTTAAATATGTAATGATTCCATATGCTTCATTAGTAGATTCTACAATTGCAGTTTCAGATGCTGATTTGAAAGCTGTTTATAATGAGAATTTGAAAAAATATAAGCAACCAGATAGTCGCACAGTGGAGTACGTTGCTTTTAATGTAAAACCTTCTGAAGTTGATATTAAATCAGCATCAGCCGATTTCGCAAAATTATTTGAGGAATTTAAAACTACTTCAAATGATTCATCATTTATGGCTGCTAATTCTGATCAGCCATTAGATGATACTTACCACAAAAAAGGGACATTGCCCTTAGATATTGATTCAGTAATGTTTTCAGCTGCAGTTGGAAAAGTGATGGGGCCATTTGATATGAATGGTGCTTATTCGGCTTCAAAATTAATAGCAGTAAAAACAATGGCAGATTCAGTTAAAGCTCGTCATATTTTAATTAAAATTGAACAAGGTAAGTCTGATGTTGCAAAAGCAACAGGAGATAGTATTATTACGGCTATTAAAGGTGGAGCGAAATTCGAAGATATGGCTACAAAATATTCAATTGATCAAGCTGCTAATGCAAAAGGTGGTGATTTAGGTTGGTTTAATTACCAAATGATGGTGCAACCTTTTAGCGAAGCTTGCTTTAGTTCATCAAAGGGTGCATTAATCACGGTCGAAACCCAATTTGGATTACATGTTATTGACATAACTGATATGAGTGCAGCTTCCCGTCAGGTAAAGGTTGCAACATTAGTTAATAAGGTAGAGCCAAGTGCTAAAACAATACAAATTATTTTTACTAAGGCTAACGAATTCGCAAATAAGTTCAATAATGCAGATGCGTTTGACAAAGGAATTAAAGACCAGAATTTAACAAAGTTGACAGAGCAAAATATTCAAGAGAATAATCGTCAAGTTGGAGGATTTGAAAACTCTAGAGAGCTTATCCGTTGGTCATTCAAGGCGAAAGTAGGAGAAGTTTCTAAAGCGTTTGATTTTGGTAATGCATATGTAGTTGCTAAGGTAACTGATATAAGAGAAAAAGGAACTTCAACAATTGAACAAGTTAAAGAGCAATTAACAACAGAAGCAAGAAAGGATAAGAAAGCTCAAATGTTTATTGATCAATTAACAAAGGCAGGCTCTTCAAATATTGATGCAATAGCTTCTAAGGTTAAACAAACTGTAATGGCTGCTGAAAATATATCTTTTGCATCGCCCTTCTTAGGTAATGCAGGATTTGAAGGAGCAGTAGTTGGAAATTTAATGACTCTTAAGCCAGGACAAATTTCAAAGCCTATAAAAGGTAATTCAGGTGTTTATGTTATTGTCGTAAATAATATTAATGAGCCAACATTACCAAAAGAGTTTAAAGAATCTGCAAATCAATTGAACCAGCAATTGCAAGGACGTGCACAGTACGAAGTTGAAAATGCTTTAAAAGAGAAGGCAGATATTACAGATCATAGAGGAAGATTCTATTAGAATTTTCAAGCAAAATTTAAAAGGGAGAATAATTTTTATTCTCCCTTTTTTTATTTCCATAAGTTATTATGCTCCAGTTTAATTTTGCCTTTAAAAAATAGCTTTGTGCTTTCAGCAAATGATGCAGTATAATCCGATACAAAAAAATGATGCTTCATTTTTTTACCGTTGTTTAATAATCCGTTTGTATTTAAAATTTCTTTAGTATAGTTGGCAACAATTCCAGCCGTATCAAATAAAGTTACTTTGCCTTTATAGTACTGTTCAATTTCAGGTTTTATTAAAGGATAATGAGTGCATCCTAATATCAAACTATCAACTCCTTTTAATTTCGGACGAGAAAGGTAGTCGTTGATGATAGTTTTTGAAATTTTATTATTAAAAAAACCTTCTTCAATCATTGGAGCTAGGAGTGGAGTTGCTAAAGAAGCTACTTGTAATTTTTTATTTTTTGATTTGATTTTCTTCGCGTAGATATCAGTTTTGATGGTGGCTTTAGTTCCAATTACCCCAACTGATTTTAGCTTGGGTTGCGTGGAAACAAAATCGACTACAGGGTCAATTACATTAATAATAATCGCGTTGTTTCCAATGTGATCTTTGATTAAGTCGTAAGCAACAGATGAAATACTATTACATGCAATAACTATTACTTTACAATTGTAAGTCATTAAAAAATCACTGATTGCAAGTGCCCATTTCTTTATCGATTCTGGCGATTTGTCGCCATAGGGTAGGTGTGCAGTATCACCAAAATATACAATTTGTTCGTGAGGCATTAACTTATTAATTGCACTTGCAACTGTTAATCCACCTATGCCCGAATCAAAAATTCCTAAAGGTCTGGTAGCATCACTTTTTTTCTTTGCCATGTAACAAAATTGATAAAAAAAATAAAGCCCCGAGATTTACCCGAGGCTTTTTATAAACTACACTAGTTAATTACTTAATTCCAAGTTTAGCTTTCACTAATGGTAAAATATCATCTGCGTCTTGTGAAAATATCAAAGTGCCCCCCGGCGTGCTATCAAAAATGTAGGAGAATCCTTTTTCTTTTGCCACTGCATTTATTGCATCTTGCGCTCTTTTAACAATTGGCCCATTCAACTCTTCTTGTTTTTTCTGCAATGATGTTTGAGCTGATTCTTGGAAAGCCTGAATGCGCTCCTCTAAGTCTGAGATTTCTTTTTGTTTTGCTTCTTTAATAGGATCCGCCATAGATGCTTCTTTCGATTTGTAATCAGCTATCTTAGCTTGATATTCAGCGCCCATTGTTTTGTATTGTGAATCGAGCGTGCTTTTAAATTTTGCTAAGGTAGAGTCCGCCAATTTTAATTCTGGCATAATTCCAAACAATTCATTTGAGTTAATATGTCCAAATTTTAATGGTGATTGTGCGTTACAAATAGTAGTTACACTTAATACTACACCAAACGCAACTGCAATTAATTTCTTCATGTTTTTTACTTGATTAGGTTTTATATTTTATTATCGTTTTTCGTCAGAACCACCAGCAGGTGCTGTTTTGTTATCGGTTCCTGACTTGCTATCGCCAGCACCATTCGATTTGCTTCCTGCTTTATATCCCATTGATGCTAATACTTCATCGCTTTTATCGTATTTGGAATTAGTATATAACATCGTTAAGTCACCAGATTTATCAAATATTACAGCAAAACTCTGATCCGTCGCAATCTTTTTTACTGCATTGTAAATTTTGTCTTGAAGTGGTTTGATAAGCTCTTGTTTTTTCTTAAAGAGCTCACCTTCATAACCGAATTTTGATTTTTGAAATTCTTTAACTTCCTTTTCTTTGTTGGTAATTTCAAGTTCTCTTTTCTTTTTCATCTCCTCGGTTAAAAGGATTTGCTCAGCTTGATAGTCTTTGTATAGCTTATCAATAATTGCATATTTGCCTTCGATTTCTTTTTGCCAGCTAATGCTAAGTTGATCTAATTGCTGTTGTGCTGCTTTGTATTCTGATATGTTATCTAAAATATACTGGCTATCAATAAATGCATACTTCTGAGCACATGCGGGTTTTATTGCAAAAGCAATAAAAAACACTAAAAGGGTTAACAATTGTTTTTTCATAAATTTCTTTTTTTGAGCCAATTAATATTCATGCCAAATTTACCAATTTATTTTTAACCTGAGTATTGTAATTAGAATTGCTGTCCGATTGTAAAGTGGAAGTTGGATCCACTATATACTTTACTACCTTCAATATCATCAAAGCCATATCCCCAATCCAAACCAAGAAGTCCGAACATCGGCAAGAATATCCTTACACCCATTCCTGCAGAGCGTTTCAAAGAGAAAGGATTAAAGTTTTTCATTCCTAAATAATTATTGCCACCCTCAATAAAACCAAGTGTATAAATGGTTGCTGAAGGGTTCAATGATATTGGAAAGCGAAACTCTAATGTAAATTTATCATAAGCGGTACCTCCAATGTTACTACCATTAATTTTTGGAGTTACCGAGTTGTTATCATATCCTCTTAATGCAATTATTTCTCGACCATCTAAAGAATAACCCGATAATCCATCACCGCCAACATAAAACCGTTCAAAAGGACTTTGGCCTATATCTTTGTTATAAAAACCTAAAAATCCGAATTGTGCTTTGCTATACAAAACAAACTTTCCTACACTTTTGTAACTAGCAGCACTAAACTTCCATTTATGATATTCTAACCATTTGTATTTTTCTGTCGCAATAGCAGTTTTATAGTCCGTTTTAGTATCAATTAATGAGAAAGGAGGAGTAAGCTGAACTGTAAAATTAATTTGCGAACCCGTTCGTATCCAAACAAATCCATCTACAGAGTTTCTTGCTATCGTTTGAGAAAAGCTCAAATTGTTAGAAGAGCCCTCATTAAAAAGAAATGTTCCAGCCCACTTATTCAAAGAGTAATTTTGAAAAGATAATTCATGATAAAGAGTGAAATAATCATCTGGCCATTTCAATCGTCTACCAAGACCAACAGCACCACCAGAAATTGTAAGGTCAGATCGGTTTGTATCATCCAGCTTCAAGCCATTGGATTGAACAGAACGAAAAGCAGATACAGTTAAGGAATTGGGTTTTTTGCCTCCGAGCCACGGTTCAGTAAACGACATGTTATAGCTTTGAAAATATCTACCATTTGATTGAAATCGAATGCTTAATTTTTGTCCGTCTCCCGATGGTAATGGGGTCCATGTATTTCTCTTAGCTGCATTCTTAATCGAGAAATTATTAAAAGACACACCTAGCGTTCCAACAACGCCAGCTCCACCTCCCCAGCCACCTGAAAGCTCAAGCTGGTCGGATGGTCTTTCTTCAACGATATAGTCAATGTCAACAGTTCCAGTTGCAGGATTTGGCTTTGGATTGACATTAAGTTTTTCTTGGTCAAAATAGCCTAATTGTGCCAATTGTCTTTGCGTTCTGATAATGTCTGAACGGTTAAATAATTGACCTGGCAATGTTCTGATTTCCCTTAAAATAACCTTGTCATTTGTTTTTGTATTTCCAGAAACAGATATATTGCTAATAATAGCTTGTTTCCCTTCGTAAATTCGCATTTCAAGATCTATGGAATCACCAGCAATCTTTACCTCAACAGGTGTGATAGAGAAAAATAAATAGCCATCGTCCATATATAGCGATGAAATGTCTCGTCCGCTCTGACTTAGATATAATCCTTCTTCAATTCTTTGCTGATTATAAATAGCGCCTTTATTGATATTTAGTATTTCTTGAAGCACTGCTGTTGAATACTTTGTATTGCCAATCCAGTTTATATTTCGAATATAATATTTAGTGCCCTCATTGATTTTTAAATAAAGGTTGATAGTTTTCTCATCATGCTTTACAATACTATCATAGCTAAATGAGGCGTCACGGAATCCGATTGCAGTATATTTAGCAATGATTTTTTCTTTATCCTTATCTAAACCTTCCTGAGTAAATTTAGAGCTTGTAAATATTTTATAATAAGCACTTTCTTTTGTGCCCTTCATTTTGTGTTTTAAGCTTTTTTCTGAAAAAGCGATTACTCCTTCAAAGAAAATCTTATTAATTTTTATTTTTTTCTTATTCGAAATAGTGATAATCATCAATTCAGAATTCGCGCCTGCTGTAGTATCTCTCTCTGTTTTTACAAATACATTAGTAAATAAATAGCCCTTATCTACAAAATAATTTTTAGCTAGGTTTTTAGTCGTTTGAATTAAATTCTCATTAACAATCTTTCCTTTTGTTAGAGAAAGTTTTTCTCTCAATTTATCAGCTTCAGATTTATTAACACCTTCAAAAGTGAATTTAGATAAGCGTGGAAGTTCTTTTATTTTAAACTCGAGAAAAATTTTATTGTCAATAATTTTTGTAGCAAATATTTTTATATCTGAAAGTAATCCTTGTTTCCATAAATTTTCAATTGATGTAGAAAGTTTTTCTCCAGGGATTTTATATTTTTCACCAACAGTCAACCCTGTTAAGGTGATTAAAACACTTTCGTCTAAATATTGAACACCTGAAATAGTTATGCCTCCTAATTCATATTCTTTTGGATTTGAATAGTCAATCAAATCTTCATTGCCATTAATTATAGCTTGGCCAGTAACAGAAGTATATTCACTGAAAAATAAAATAATTAATAAAAGGTATTTATAGGTTTTATTCATGCTCTTATTTGACTTGTTCTGATGTCATTCCGAATCTTCTTTCTCTGTTTTGAAATACATAAATTGCTTCGTAAAAATCTTCTTTTTGGAAGTCAGGCCATAACTTAGTTGTAAAATAAAGTTCTGCATAGGCGAGTTGCCATAGTAGATAGTTGCTTATTCTTGATTCACCACTGGTTCGTATCATTAATTCTGGATCAGGCCATTCCGATGTTGCTAAGTGAGATGCAATCTTAACTTCATTAATATCATCAATTGAAAGGATTCCATCTTTAACTTCTTTTGCTATTTCTCGCGCAGCTTTTGTTATTTCCCATCTAGAACTATAGCTTAAAGCTAGTACTAGTGTCATTCTGGTATTTGTAGAAGTTTTTTCTATTGCTTTTTGCAATTTCTCCCTCACGCCATCAGGTAAACTATCTGTATCGCCGATTGTGGCTAATCGGATGTTGTTTTTCATCAGGGTATCCGTTTCCTTAGAAATAGTTTGCACCAACAAACTCATTAATGCATCAATTTCAAATTTTGGTCTGTTCCAGTTTTCAGTACTGAAAGCGTATAAAGTCAAAACACTAATGCCTAATTCTGCAGCCGCTTCAGTAACATCCCTAACTGCAGTTACGCCGTTTGCATGCCCCAATGTTCTAAGCATGCCATGTTGTTTTGCCCAACGACCATTTCCATCCATAATAATGGCAATATGCTTAGGTAGCTTATCAGTAAACAACAATTCTTTCTTTGACATCGGCAGATTTTCGAAGGGATACAAATGTAATAAATTGAAGGTCGACTTCGGGTAAAAAGTTTCAATTAACTGTGGTTTAACATGGAATTACCAAAGCTTTATTCTAAACGGCCGACATTGGTCAATGTAATGCTTTGAGAGGGTATAGGTAAGTTGAATTCCTGTGAAAGAATACCAGTCGCGGTTAGTGTTATCCCCCCTTTGGCGACCAATATTGCTTTTAGGGTTTTTTATTATCGATCTGTCGGATAAATAATATGCAGTTTTTCCATACTCAACACGAATTGCATTTGGATCAGCGTACACCCCGGAAACATCATCTAAGTAATCGGTGTATGTCTTTCTTACTATACTTTCCAACGAAAGACCCCATCGCCTGCCAATTTTACATTTTACTCCACCACCAAATACAAAAGCTAGATTCGTTTTTCGGTATAAGTTTTTATCAAGGTTCGCTGCAGTTCCTTGTCCTTCTGTGCCTAAAGGTTGCAATTCAATATAACTACCATTATACAATGCTTTGGGATTAAATCTGAAAATAGATAATCCTACCGCTAGATAGGGGGTAGCAATTGTAGAAGGATTAGAAGTTTGGTAAGGAAAAAAGTTGAACTCTATTTGACCGGTGCCTTCTAAAATGACACTCTTAAAATTTAAATTTCTATTCTTGCAAAACTCGTCATTTGATTGAGCATCATCCGCTTTAATATGTCCGTAGCTTATGCCTGTTTTAAAAGCCCAATGATTACTGTAACTTCTTCTGTATAGGAAGCCGATACCCAACTGATTATTTTTAGTGTCATACATGGGTTGATGTAAATCGCCCTTGTAATTCATAGCTCCAATCATTATCCCCATTTCACGAGACTGGCCTTTTACAATGGCAGTTAGAAAAATTGTAAATGATAGAATAAGTATTGCAACTTTCTTAAACATTTTGGAATAACGCTCTTGAAGTTTAGATATTGCGAAATACAATGATTAGAATACTGGGAAGTTAGTACGGCCAGTTCTTAGTTTATAATGGAAACTAAACATTAAAAACATATAGGCATCTTTATTTGTCGCATCACCTCTTTGTGATCCTAAATCAGTTTGAGTTGTTGATGAATTAAGACTGGGATCAGATAAAATACCTGCTACTTGACCACTCGATTGTGCGATAGCATTCCTATCATAGTATGTTTTACTTACATCATCAATATAATCGGTAAATGTTTTTCTGATTCCAAATTCAACTCCAACCCCCATTCTTCTATTGAAGAAATATCTTCCACCAATACCAACCGGAATACATAATTGCGTTCTTTTATATTTGGTTCTTCCCTCTGAAATTCCTTGACCTTCTGTTCCTAGTGGCTGCAGATTATACCATTTATCATTGTATTGGCCTTGCGGATTGAAATGAAACACACCAACTCCAGCAAATAAATATCCAAGGGCTTCAAAGGAACTAGATCTTTTAATTCCACGCAAGCGATAAACACCACCTTGCCTTGAAGAAACAATCGCATACTCCAAATTTATATTCGCCTCATAAATATTTGATTTGAAATTTAAATTTCTATTATTTCTAAAATATTCAGCTGTTAATTTATCATCACCCCTTACTTGGCCATATGTTGCATGTGCTTGAAGTGCTAGTGACTCTGTTATTTTGTATTTCAGTCCAAGTGTCAAAGCCGGACGAGTTAATGAAAGTTCTAAATCTTTAAAACCATTAGTTCCTATTTGATTTGCTCCCCCTAAATCACCCAAGAAGTTGGATGCTCCAACACCAGCGCTCAACTCGTAACGATAAGCCTTCCATCTTGAACGAAGTCGTTGTGCATTTGAAACAGTAGAAAGTAAGATAATGAGGGTTAAAGCTAGAAGTAATTTGTTTTTCATAACTGAGCGACAATAGTCTTATGGACAAAAATAACATTTTCGCTCAAAAATCAGATGATTTTTATAAAAATACTAAGAATAATATACTAGTTCCTTGAGTCAAGACCCCAATTCAGTTTTTTTCTTAGCGTATCAAGGAAATTGTCGTTGCCGATCCTTACTAGGTTCATCGTAAAATCGGACTTTTTTATCGCTAAAGAAACAGTAGAATCGATAGTTACTGATCTGGCATCCAAAGAAGCTATAAAATATTGAGACCTACCTTCAACTTCTAATGAAATCACATTTTCATCAGATACGACAATAGGTCTTACATTTAGGTTATGAGGGGCAATAGGGGTAATAACAAAATTCTCAGAGTGTGGAGCAATGATTGGTCCACCACAGCTTAAGGAATAACCTGTGGAGCCAGTTGGTGTAGCTATAATTAATCCATCTGCCCAATATGAATTTAAATATTCACCATTAATAAAGGTGTTTATGATAATCATACTAGAGCTATCTTTTTTGTGAATGGTTAATTCATTTAATGCATAATTCACATCACCAAATAAATTAATACTGGAATCGAGTTTTAGCAATCTTCGCTTGTCTAATGTGTAATGTCCTTTGAATAAAGAATCGAGGCATTGCGTTATTTCCTGCTTCGAAATGCTTGATAAAAACCCTAGTCTGCCAACATTAATTCCTAGAACAGGTATACCACTATCCTGAACCTGCGTCAAAGTATCGAGAATGGTACCATCGCCACCAACACTAAAAAGAAAATCCACTTTACCTCTTATTTCTGAACCGGAATTATATAGTTCGAAATGAGTTATTTGTTTAACAGATGATTTTAATTGATTATAAAGAGGCTGATAAATAATCGGCATTGCACCTTGACTCAAAATTTCTTCAATAAGTTGAATAGCAACTCCGTGATTGGAATCTGATAACTGACGGGCATAAAGTGCAATCTTCATATTGTAAAGGTACGGTTTTAATTAATTTTTTTCTTAAAAAGCTGCCCCAACTCTGAAAAACAATCCTGACTCATGTAACTTATTAAATGTATACTCAAATCTGAAAACTAAATCGTAATAAGTTACATAATCATAACCAATCCCATAAGCATATTGGAATTGGTTGGATAAGTTGTTGTATTTGTTATAGTATTTATCTTGAACATATCCCGCATCAGCAAAAAAATTGAAATACATTGCAATTGGTATTTCATTGAACTTTTCTGATTTCAAGACGGATGTTTTATAAATACGCTTTTTCATTAATGTATACTTAAATTGCGATTTAAGAAGAAAATAATTTTGTCCATTCAAAACATAAAAATCATATCCTCTTAAATAATCTTGTCCATACCCCATAGCCCTTTGATTTGAAAATGGAGCTTTTGATATTTGTGTAAGTCGCGCTTTGACCATCGACGAAAAATTAAAATGATTATTTAATTTAAAGTATTTCCTGTAACCAGCAGAAATCGCCATTATATTGGGTTCATTTTTTAATAATACGAACCCGCTTTTAATCACATCAAATTCAAAATAGTCTCCTTTTAAGGCGTAGGTCTGATAATCTCTTTTATCATGCCGATAACCCCAAGAAAATGTTAATGTTTGCTGCGATGTCGAACTATTAACAAAAAAGGAAGGATTTAAAATCAATACTGAATCGATTGTTCGGTTTTTTCGGTACTCCAGTCCAGTTGTGAAATAATTATAAATTCCTTTTCTCTTTTTAAGTATTACATAACTAGAAAAATCTTTTCTGACATACAAATTTTCGTTTTTATAAAACTGCAATTTGTCGTTGTTAATATCGTATGCTATTTCATGATTTTGCGTCACAAATAATCCAGCAGACAATCCAATATTTTGCTTTCTGTTTAGGTAAGGAATTGTGTAGCTTAATCCAATTCTATGAGTATAACCATAAATAAACTGCACTTGTAAAATTTGATCCCTACCTCTAAAGTTTTCTTGACGCAAGTAAAAACCATAATTTGTTCTGCTGATATCTTTTTTTTGTGCCCATTCACTTAGATTCCTATCGGCAATTTCAAAAATAGGCATTGGCCATAAATACCATCGTTCCGTTACTTTAATATAAATTAATGTTGAAGTCGAATCTTCACATATGTAGTTTATTTCAACAAAGTTGAATAAACCTGTGTTCATTAGATTCTCTTTGCACTTAACAATTACGCTATCTAAGTTCTTTATTCTTTCGTTTTTACAAAATGTTAGTTCTCTGAGTATTATATTCGATTTTGTTTTTTTATTACCAATAATTAGAATTTCCTTTATGAATTTATCTGGATTTTCATTCGGAGTATTAAATGAGTAAGCAGAATTAGCATTAAAAATAAAAACAAATAGGATAGCAATAAATATTGAAATTTTCGATTTCACTTCCTCAGACTAAATATTAAGGTAGTGCATAAGAGAATCATATCGACCTTTTAAGTCATCATTGAATTCGCTTTGAGAAAAGGAATTAATCACGGTGTAATTATATCTGTAAAAAGCAGCAAGAATTCTTGATAAATCTACTTTGTCGATTTTTAAAGTAACCTCAATTTTTTGCGTGGTGTTGGTTGCAGATACACTTGCACTTAAAATATGCCCACCATCAGATTCTATAATTTGTCCTATGTGGCTCATAGAATAATCTTTGAACCTCATCTCAAGCACAATGATTCCACCTGGCATGTAAACACTTTTACTTTCAGCGAAATAAGCAACTAAATCGTTAACCGTTACTAATCCTAAGTAGTTGTTTTCATCATTGATTACAGGAACTATATCCAACTTATTGAGAGTAGCAATTTTTGTTAACTCATAAACATGTTGATTTTCAAAAACCGAGATCTTTGAAAGTTTTATTTCAGAATCTTTTATTAGTACTTGATTTAATTCCGACTTAGCAATATCTGTTTTATGAAGTATCCCTAAAAAGGATGTGCCATCAATAACAGGTAGCGCATTTAGTCGAAGCTCATCCATCCAAATTAATGCCCTTCCGCAAGTGTCAGACAACTTAAGAGGGGGTATACTATCAGTAATTAAATTCGAAGCAAACATGGTTTCTTTAACGATTGTTTTTAAAAAATGTTATCTGTTGCGACAAACATAGTATTTTAGCCTAATAAAACAGGGCTTTCAAAGTCTAATTTATTAACGATTTTATACAATAATTTAAAAATACCAATAATGACTAAATTAAGTGTCAATATAAATAAAATTGCAACAATCAGAAATGCTAGAGGTGGAAGCGTTCCTGATATTTTAAAAGCGGCTATTTTTATTGAAAATTGTGGGGCGCATGGCATTACAGTACATCCAAGACCTGATCAACGCCACATTCGTTATTCAGACGTTTATGACCTCAAAAAGGTCATTAAAAAAGAGTTTAATATTGAAGGTAATCCAACCTCTGAATTTATTAAGATTTGTAAAGATGTTCGACCGGAACAGATAACACTGGTACCTGATTCTCCAGATTCTTTAACATCAAATGCGGGATGGGACACAATCAAAAACCGTAATTTTTTAATTGATACTATTCATGAATTAAAGGAAGTTGGAAGTCGTATTTCGATTTTTATCGCCCCTAATGTAGAAATGATCTACGCAGCAAAGGAAACAGGCTGTGATATAATTGAATTATATACTGAATCATATGCTGCAAATTTTATAAAATCTAAAGAGGAAGCTGTTCGTCCTTATCGACTAGCTGCTGATGCTGCAATAAGTAGTGGATTAAAAATAAATGCAGGCCACGATTTGTCATTAGAAAACCTCAACTATTTTATAAATATTATTCCAGAAACTGAAGAAGTGAGCATAGGTCATGCATTAATCAGTGATGCACTATATATTGGTTTGGGAAAGACAATTGCAGCGTACTTGCAAGAAATAAAATTATAGTGTTATTCTCCTTTTTTTCTAGGGTCAAACACAAATTTTTTATAGCCAGTCAATATTATCATGGCATATATAAACCATCCAGTATATTTGTTTAATGAAAATTGATATAATGATGTTTCTGTTTTCTTTAAAACATAAGTTGATATGATAACAATAGCTAGGTATAACAGCCAATAATAAACTCTATTTTTGCTCATTGCTAATTTAAATTATGGGTTCGAATTGTATACTTTACATTTTGTAATTCTCTCATTAATTGCAAGCTGCTTTTTTTATCAATGTCGAGAGCTACATAGCCAATGTTATTATTTGTTTGAAGATATTGGCCAAGTATATTAACTTTCATCTTAGAAATCACACCATTAATTTCACTTAATACTCCTGGTACATTTTGATGAATATGTAATATTCTATAAGTTTTTTTCAGATAAGGTAAGTTTATTTCTGGAATTGTTAAGCATCCTAAGCTCGAGCCTGATTTTGAAAATGTAATTAGTTTTTCAGCAACATCAACACCAATGGCCTCTTGTGCTTCTAATGTGCTTCCTCCAATATGTGGCGTTAAAATGGTGTTGGGCAAATGTTGTAATGGCGACTTAAATACATCTTTATTCGTTTTTGGTTCCTCTGGAAATACGTCAACCGCGAGGCCTGATATTTGTTTTGCTTTTATTGCATTTTTTACTGCAATTAAATCTAATACATCACCGCGACTTAAATTAATCAGATGTACTCCTTTTTTCATCTTTTTTATGTTTTGAGCGTTGATTAAGTTTCTTGTTTCATTGTTTCCCGGGATATGCAATGTAATTACATCTGATTTTTTTAGTAGGGTATCTAACGATTTGCACGACTCTGCATTTCCAAGCGCTAATTTGTTGTTGACATCAAAGTAAATTATTTTCATTCCCATTGATTCAGCTAAGATTGATACTTGAGAACCAATATGGCCATAGCCGATAATACCTAATGTTTTACCTCTTAGCTCATAGCAGCCGTCGCTTTCCTTAAGCCAAATTCCTTTATGAGCAGCATTGTTTTTTTCTGGTATTCTTCTTAGCAATGATATGCACAGTCCAATAACTAATTCAGCAACTGATCTTGTATTTGAAAAGGGCGAATTAAATACAGCAATTCCTCTTTCGGTTGCAGCTTTCATATCTATTTGATTGGTTCCAATACAGAAGGCGCCAATAGCTAATAGATTATTCGCTTGATCTAATACTTTCTTTGTGATTTGAGTTTTTGAACGAATTCCTAGAACAGAAACATCAGAAATTTTATTGATCAATTCTTTTTCAGAAATAGATCCTTTAATTATTTCTATTTGACTGAAACCATTTTTTTTAAATAACGCAATAGCTGCAGGGTGAATATTTTCTAGAAGAAGCACTTTCATATTACAATTTTAAGACAATCTGTAATCTAAAATTTCCTATTAAAATATTTTTTTAAACACTTAATAGTGGTAAATCAAACTAATTACATTTATTATAAACTCTATTTTCAATTATATTTGTAGGAAATAAATAAGCCATGTTTACACATAAGCCACTTCTTCGTTTTATTACTCTTGGTCAATTTATTATTGAGCGCCAAGCAGATTTCCCTTATGCAAAGGGAGAATTGTCTCGCTTACTTCGTGATATTGGTATTGCCGCTAAATTGGTCAATAGAGAAGTTAATAAGGCTGGTTTAGTAGATATTCTTGGTGATATGGGTGAAACTAATGTGCAAGGAGAGGATCAAAAAAAGCTAGATGTTTATGCGAATGAACAATTTATTAATGCACTGCGTTCAGGGGGAGAATGCTTGGCAGTTGCATCAGAAGAGAACGAAGATTTAATTGAAATTGAAGGTCCTGTTTCTCAAAACGCAAAGTATTTAGTTTGTATTGATCCGCTGGATGGTTCTTCAAATATTGATGTTAATGTGAGCATTGGAACTATTTTTTCGATTTATAGAAGAAAAAATGAAAGTACAGGTACTGCAACAATTGAAGACTTTATGATTAAAGGATCGGAGCAAGTTGCAGCAGGATATATTATTTATGGATCAAGTACGATGCTTGTTTATACTACAGGTAAAGGTGTAAACGGATTTACGCTAGATCCTTCTATTGGAGAATTTTGTTTGTCGCATCCTGATATGAAGATTCCTGAGGAAGGAATGTTGTATAGCATTAATGAAGGAAACTATATGCATTTCCCAGATGGAGTTAAGAAGTACATTAAATATTGCCAAGAAGAGGACAAATCCACTAATCGTCCTTATTCTTCGCGTTACATTGGGTCTTTAGTAGCTGATTTTCATAGAAACATGATTAAAGGCGGAATTTATATTTATCCGTCAACAGGCAAATCTCCGAATGGTAAATTACGTTTGCTTTATGAAGCTAATCCGCTTGCATTTATTGTTGAACAAGCAGGAGGCAAAGCAAGTAATGGTTTTGATAGAATTCTGGATGTGCAACCAGAGTCTTTGCATCAGCGGGTACAATTGTTTATTGGCTCAAATAAAATGGTAGAAAAAGCTGAAGAATTAATGAAAGCATTTAGTGCTTAATTTTTTTGATAGAATTTAAAGAGCAAATAGACACATATTTTTTTGAAGACGCTAAATCCTTTTTTATCGTTGTAAATGCAGTTTTGTAATAAAAGGCTATAACGAAGAGAGCCGATAACTTCTAATTAAAAAATTGAATTTTCGATTTGGATCAGATATATATGAAAGCAAATAAACCATTCTGCTTTTTTAGACCCATTGTACAGATAGATGATTTTCATGGCTAGTTTATTATAAGGCCTTTGTCTATTTTTTAAATTTTAATTGGTTTCTTTCCAAATCACCCATTGATATTATTAAAAAATCAGGCAAAATTATCCAATAATGAAACTCATGAAAACCTTATAACAGTAATGAATAACCGTCATACAACTATTGATACCATTATTAAAGAATTGGTATCAATACTCATCAATAAAGACGAACCAAAAAACTTTTTACTGTAATTCTTTTATCGCTAAGTAAGCCATTAGTCCTGATCCTGTTTTAAGCGAATCTTCTTCAATATCGAAAGTATTAGTGTGGACACTACTAATAATTCCTTTTGATTCATTCCTAGTCCCAAGGCGATAAAAACAAGCTGGTACTAATTGAGAGTAGAAAGAGAAGTCTTCTGCTGCCATCCATATGTCTAAGTCCAAAACATTTTCTGATCCTAAATAATCAATTGCATTATTTTTTACTTTAGCTGTCAAATCTTCATCGTTAATCAATACAGGATATCCTTTTCTAATTTCGAATTCTAGTTGACCTCCCATTGATTGCACTAATTGATGAGCCAAATCTAACATCCGCTGATGTGCTTCATTCCTCCATTGCTCATTTAATGTTCGGAATGTACCTTCAATATAAACATCATTAGGAATTACATTTGTTGCGCCATTAGCAATAACTTTCCCAAATGATAATACGCTGGGCATAGTAGGATTAGTAACTCTACTTACTATTTGTTGCATAGCCACAATCAGATGTGACGTTATAAGAACGGGGTCGATATTTAAATGAGGCATTGCACCATGACCTCCCTTGCCTTTAACTTTTAAATAGAGCTCATCAGTACTTGCCATATAAATTCCACTTCTAAAACCGACTTTCCCAGATGGTATTAGTGGCATAACATGCTGACCAATTACGCTTAAAGGTTTAGGATTTTCTAATACACCTTCTTTTATCATCAATGAAGCACCTCCAGGTATCTTTTCTTCTCCGGGTTGAAAAATCAATTTTATTGAACCATCAAAATTTTCTTTTAATTCGTTTAGAATTGATGCGGCTCCGAGTAGTGATGCAGTGTGTGCGTCATGGCCGCATGCATGCATTACACCGTTGTTTTTCGATTTATAATCAATGTTGTTTTCCTCTTGAATTGGTAGCGCATCCATATCTGCTCGTAATGCTACTACTTTACCATTATCTTTTTTTCCTTTGATAATTCCTACCAATCCTGTTCCAGCAACATTATCTTGAAATGTAATTCCCATCTCTTTTAATTTAGCGGCTACAAATTTTGCCGTTTCAAACTCCTGAAATGATAATTCAGGATTCATATGAAGATATCTTCTAATCGTAACGACTTCATTATGATTTTGAGTTGCAATTTTTTTAATTAATTCAGGATGTATCATGGACGTATTTTTTTTAAAAATCTAAACCAAGTGAGAAATAAAATAAGCGTGGTTGTTTAACTCCATCATCAATACCCCAGGCCCAATCGGCGCGAACAAAATATCCGAGAATTCTTGAACGCAAACCAAAGCCATAGCCACCAACTAACGGCTCAATATTCTTTGTTACAGTTATGCTAATTGGATTGCCATAATAGTCTGCTTTAAATAAAGAATTATTTTTTGCGTACGGCGATGATCCTGTCCAAGCGGTTCCGATATCACCGAATCCAACAATTTGAAAATTCCGGAAGAAATCTGTTCGTATCGGTTTGTGAGTTAAATATTGAAAAATCGGGAATCTGATTTCACTATTGATTAAGGCAAAGCTATTACCATTTCTAATGTTTTGCGTAAATCCACGAAGGTTAGAAGCTACTGTTTGAAAGGCATAATTTTGCGAATAATCAATTTGTATATTTTCATTGAAATTATTTACTGGTGAAAAACAATTATCAGTAGAACCTAAATAATAAATCAGTTTGTCATTTCCGAATGAAGTACTTGCGGCAAATCGATTAGCCCATATAATTTGGCGATGTATTTTTTTATAAAAACGAAAATCCATTCCTAGAACAGTTAAATCAGATTTGCTCCTGTCCATTTGATCAAAATACTCTGCAAATAATTTATAACGAAGGCCATTGTACAAATTAAGTCCTGTGCTTATCGTGTTATCATGAATAAATTCTAATCGCGAGCTTACCCAATTTTCATGTTCATTAGGAGCCAATAAATTTGCAATATCAGTACTAAGGTTAACAATTCGATCATTTCTAAAAGACGCAGACCATCTTAATGAACTCAAGTCGTTAAAAGGATAACGAAGAGAATAGCGGATGTTGTGAGTGTTTATTTTGTAATAATTGTAAGTGTATACTTCTTCTCTTGATTGGCGATAAAAACTCCACTGTTGATCGGTTTGATGTTTTAGATTTTCGTAGCTCAAATAATATTCATTACTATTTAAATTTCCAGAAAGTTTAACTCCTCCAACTAAACGATAATCATCCATTAAATCATTTAGGCCTACTTTAAATAGTCCATTTAATCCCGGGTCAAAATATACGGCTCCACCAGTAAAAGTTTGATACGTTTCATTTATTAATGAATTGTCAAGTTGGGTTAACACATAAGTTGGAGCAAAGGCAATTTCATAATTTCTTTGCTTGGGCATTTGATAAAAAGTACTGTCCGCAACCAGGGTTATCGTCGAATCAGAATTCGTTTTCGGGTCAAATGAAAGCTGATTTTTATTATTGGTTGTTTTATTCTTTTTAGGAAAATCAGTAATGAATGAATTTGATGAATGCAAAGATTTAGAATCAGTAATTGCGATATTTTCTTTTATAGATGGACTAGCATCAATTATTGGATTAACATCTTTTTGTCTTTCTTTCGGTATATTTTCTTTGTCAAGAAGCTTTCGCTGTGTTGTCTTTTTTATTGTAGTAATATTTCTATTTAATAGTGATGAATTGTCGCTTAAGAATAAACGAAAATGAGAATTTGCAAAGTCAAGAAAAATATTTTTTGTTTGATTGTTATTTACATCTTGTTTAAGAATATCCTTATTATAATTGCTAATGGATAATTGATCCACAATATATTTGTAATGGATACTTGTATCGATAAACGCAATAGTACTATCCAGTTTAGCTAGTTGTCTGTTCCTTATACCAGAATTGTCACTGATAAACATAAAATGAGAATTGTCTATCATTAAAGGCTCTGTTTCATTGACCAAGGGAGTGTTAGTTAATTGAATTAGTTTAGGCGAAAAGTTTAAACAATCATATAGAAACAAATCCGATGTTTTTGAAGTAAAAATTTCTTCTTTTTGTTTTAAACTAGTTGTTTTTAATGAGTCGTTATAACGAGTAGATTGAAATGCGATATATTGATCATTCATAACAAATTTCGCAGCACGATCATCCCATCTGTCATTGGTAATTTGTCTAGTAAATTTAGTGCGAGGATTAAAAATGAAAATATCCGATTGTCCTTTTTGAACTCCAGCTAAAACAATATCATTACCAGTTGACGAATATGAAAAATCTAACACTTTATCAAAGTAATAAAACTTGCTTGATGTATGCGCAGTCTTTCTTCCTAACTCGAAATAATCGAGATAATATTTACCTTTTTTCTCATAAATTGAAGTAAGATATTTGCCAGAAGGATGCCAGCCAATTACGGGGTTTGTTTCGTCAATAATTGTGTTTTCGTGTTTGAATCCACCTTTAAATATTTTCTTTTTTTTATTCTTAATAAAGTCGTAAATAAATAATTTATATTTTCCACTAGTATTCTCTACGAAGGCAACAGAATTGCCATCTGGACTGATTTTTAATTGTGTTATATTTTGAGTTTTCTTTTTGAAAACAACAGTTGGTTTTTGAGCGTTTCTAAGGAAAAGTGAATCATCGTTTTGGTATACCTTAGTATAATAATCTTTCCAGTTGTAATTGAGTTGTTTTAAAGATGAACCAATAACATACACGAATCCTCCTTCAATATTTTTATTTACTCGCGACATGTAAATTAAATTGGAAATAGTACTTGGACCGTAGCGCATAACAATAAAATTCCATAGCGATTGCCCTGCTAGCACACTATTAATGTCGCATAATGCATTGAAATTTTTAGTGTTTTTTTCGTTAATTAAATCCCTTAGTTTGTTATCACTTTCCAGAGGCCATCCTTTAGCTATATAGTTGATTAAACCTTGTATATACCAATCAGGAAAATTAATTAAAGCAGCGCTTTGAACTCTTTCTTTAATAGATCCACCGTACAATAACTGGTTTATTAGCACTTGCGATATGCCAGCTCTTAGCTGCTCTTTGAAATGTCTGTAATCTCCATCAAAGTAAACTAGAACTTTATTACCAACAATTTTCGTTAACCCGCCAGTGTTAGTATTTAAGTCTTCCGAGCCCAAGCCAATATTACTTTGTTCAAAATCAGTTAGCTTATTGAAAATAACAAATTGAAATCGTCCATTTATTTTGTAGTCAAATAACTGTTCAATTTCAGCAATTTCATCATCCGAAACTCTTCCAACATATTGAGCTAGCTCTTGTCCCCCGAGATAGTAATAGGTGTCAAAGTTTTTAAAGCGATAAAATGTCCAAAGAAAATCGGAATATTGAACCCTGTTTTTACCAAAACTCATTTGATACCCTCTGCTAAATTGGGCAAAAACATTTGATGGTAGGTTAACCAACAAAATAAGGAATAATATAAAAAAATGCTTTTTCAATTATTGAAATTAAAGTACTATGCGAATTTAATGAAATTGTCTGCTAATTGGTGCCTTAGCTTCGAATAAAAATAAAGGTTTATTACTACTTTTGCTCGATAGTTAAAAACAGAATATGAATACAAATGATATTGTAAAGCAATCAGAAATAAGTATCAGTGTTGGCTTAAATAACGAAAAGCATCCTGTTAAGATTGAATGGTCTGCGCAAGACTCTGGATTAGACGGTAAAAAAGAAGCGAAAGCTCTGATGCTTGCATTTTGGGATAAGATTGAAAAAAGCACCATGCGTATTGACTTATGGACGACTGAAATGTCGGTAGAAGAAATGCGGTTTTTTGCTTATGAAACACTAAGAAGCATGGCTGACTCCTACGAGCGCGCAACAAGCGATAAAGAACTTTCTAAAGAATTAAGGGCGTTTGCAAATAAATTTGGGAAAGCTGCAAAAGTGTTAAAGTAATTATAGAAGCTCATTTATATACTTTATCAATTCGTCTTTCCCTGTTCTTTCTGTTGCAGAGGTGACGAATATTGGTGGTAGTTCTTCCCAAAACTCTGATAATTTTGTAGAATAAGAGCTCACTTTTTGTCTAACTTGGTTGGGAGTAAGCTTATCCGACTTTGTAAACACAATTGAAAATGGAATGCCGTTTAATCCTAAAAACTCAATAAAATCTAGATCCTTCTTCTGTGGCTCTAGTCGAATATCAATAAGTGCGAATGTGTTCATCAGTTGCTTTCTATTTAGAAAATAAGACTTCATTAATATTTCCCATTCAGCTCTTGTTGCTTGTGATACCTTTGCAAAACCATATCCTGGTAAATCTACGAGGTGCCATTTCTCATTGATAATAAAGTGATTTATTGTTTGCGTTTTTCCAGGACTACCTGAGGTCTTGGCTAGTCCTTTTACTGCAGTAATCATGTTTATCAAAGATGATTTTCCAACATTACTTCGTCCAATAAAAGCAAACTCTGGAATTTCTAACGAAGGAAGTTGACTTAATTGAACCGAGCTTTTAACAAATAGTGCTTTCATTCAGTTTTATTTTCCTTTAGTGTAAGTGTTGATATGTCTACCAACTTTTGATTCATACATATCTTTTAACGTTACTAAAATTCCTGTTTCTTCTACATCACCAAAATGTTCATTTAATGCAGTACCAAATGACCGCATTGTTGGTGAAAGATTCATATATGAATTAATTAATGGAGGTATATTCTCTCCAAGTTCTCGTACTTTAGTGTTCAAAATTTTGTGAGCTTCTTTATAGTCAAGATTTTTTATTTCATTCACAAAAGAGCTTATATCATTTGTAATTGGTAGGGCATGAATAGGAGTCACTAATTGGTCAGCATCGTTGAAATAATGTTGTAAAAATGCAAGTATATAATCCCTTGCAATTAAATTAAAATGCCGAAACATAGTAACTTTTCCGAAAAAGTATTTCATATCTGGATTTTCAATTACTAAAGCACCAAGCCCATCCCACAAATTGTCCAGTGAAAATAAGCCTTTTCGGTTTTCTGGACGAGGCTGATATTTTGGTTGAACGAACGATCTGCCTAATTCAATTGTATAGGGTAAAAACTCTTTCTTAAATTTTTCTGAAAAGCTAAACAGTTCGTTTGTTGCCAACATCAAAAAGCCATTTTCATTAATTCCAGCATCTCCACATCGTATATAACGGTATCCACCTACGATTTCATTTTCATCAGGATTCCAAACCACTAATTGATTATAACAGCTTTTACAAGTATCAAGTTCATCTAAATCGCAGTCTAAACCCGTTCCTCCTCCGGCTTCTCTAAAAGTCAGCTCTCTAAGTCGACCAATTTCTCTGAGCGTATTAGGTGCATTATGAATATTGACATCATAAATTTGATTGGATCCATTATTGGTAGACCTTAAAAATGTTATGTCATTTAACTCTGAATGGAGTAGTGACAATGCAACAGGTTCAATCAATGGTATCATTTTTCAGGCAACTAAATTGTATTCAAAGATAGCCAAAAACTAATCGCCATTAAAATTGGCTTCTGATAATTTCGTGTTGTTTTGATAGATAAACTCTTTAACATATTGTGCCCATTCAAACTCAGATTTTGAATCATCAAATTGTGCAGGAGTAATAGGCTTGCCAAATGTAATATGAATTTTTTTTCCTTTTTGGTGATACATCTCATCCATTAAGTAAAGCATCTCAATATTTGCTTTAATTCCTAATGATGTTCGGATACGAGAAAGATTATAAAAGAACGAAGTGTTTTCTCCTGTAATATGTACAGGAATTACATTTCTCTCAAACTTCTTCGATTTGACAACAAAACTTTTTTTCCATTCAAGATCTTTAATAACTCCCTTATTTTGTTTTCTTGATACCATTCCTGCTGGAAAAATCAACACTAATTGATCAGAGTTATATTGCTTATCTATAAGGTCTAAAGTTGAAACTGGATTTTTCCCATGCTTATTTACGCCAACAAATTCTTTTTCGAAATTTTTTATACTCAATAGTATATCATTGACTATAAACTTAACATCTTTTCTTTTTGTTCCGACAGCTTGTATAAGAGCAATTGCATCAATTCCTCCTAGTGGGTGGTTTGAAGCGATAATAGCTCCTCCATTTTCTGGTATGTTTTCTATCCCACTAAATGTTGCAATCGGGCCAAAATCGTGGATGATTGCATCGGCAAATTCGAATGAATTTTTATGTCCGTTTTTTCGGATAAAATCATTCACAAAATCTTGATGCACAATTCGCTTTAAATACTTCAGAATAAAACTTGGTAAAATCTTTAAAAGTTTGGGATTCTTAGTTGCAATAATATCCTCAACATTAATAAAATCATTGTTCGACGCTTTCATAGTTTGCAAAAGTAATTATGTTATCTGTTTAGCAAACTTTTAGTGTAAGATGCTTTAGTGTGACAAAGTGGGAAACAATAGATTTTTATAATTTATACCATTGGGAATGCTAGTCTCACTAAATCAGCTGTTTATATTGAAAAAGTACAAAAAATGATTAAGCTATTGCGTTGGTTGAGTATCGCCATTTGATTTCAACTGGATTGAAGGAATTTCTCCTTTTTTTAATTCCACAGTTGCCTCAATTGTCAATTGATTTTATTGTAATACCCAATAAAACAATAGATTACAAAAATATTAAGGGCTTCTGGCGCTGTTTCGCCACTTTTAAAGAATTGATTTTAGTAGTATGATAATCAATACTATATGTAAAGTTTTTAACAAAGTGGGATAAAGTGGTAAAAAGTGGGAGAAAATCATTTATTTTTACATCCTAGCCACGAATAGTGGGAAAAACTCAAAAGGCATGACACAATTTTTAGGAGAATTCGATTGTAAGCTAGACGCTAAAGGGCGTTTGAGTTTACCATCTACGATCCGTAAAAAAGTTTCTCCAGAGGCACAAGAAAAGTTTGTCGTTAATAGGGGATATGAAAATTGTTTGCATTTGTATCCAATGGATGAGTGGTTAAAAGTAAGTACGGAGGTGAACAAGCTTAATCTGGACGTTAAAGACAATCGCCTATACGCTCGTTATTTTTTCAGGGGAGCAACAGAAATAGAATTAGACGCTGCGGGTCGAATATTATTGCCAAAAACATTGTGTGAGCACGCTGGAATCGATAAAGAAGTTGTCTTGTCAGCCTTTGGATCAAAAATAGAAATATGGTCTAAGGACAAATACAAAGAGATGATAGCAAATGAGCCAGATGATATTTCCGACTTAGGTGAAAAAGTAATGGGTAAAATAAATAAGAGTGGAGAAGAAGGTGGTGTATCATGAGCCAGTAATGGTGGCCGAGTGCATTGAAGCGCTCAATATTCAAGAGGGTGGGATATATGTAGATGTAACATTTGGAGGAGGAGGTCATTCAAGAGGAATATTAAATGTTTTGAAGGGAGGAAAGTTAATTGCATTTGATCAGGACACGGACGCATTGCTTAATGCACCAGATGATTTAAGATTTCAATTGATTAATAAAAATTTTAGTGAATTGAAAGCTGCTTTAAATGCGATTGGGGTCTTTGAAATTGATGGGTTACTTGCTGATTTGGGTGTCTCTTCACATCAATTTGATGAAGGGTCCAGAGGATTTTCGATTCGGTTTAATTCGAAGCTTGATATGAGAATGGATCAGCGAATTGGTATAACGGCTGAGGATATACTCAATGATTATGATCTAAAACAGTTAACATTTTTGTTCAGAGAGTATGGCGAATTAAGAATAGCCCATAGAATAGCTGGAATTATAGTAAGTGAGAGAAAGAAAAAGAGAATTGAAACTGTAGAAGATTTGAAGGAAGCGGTTAGTTCTTGTGCGCCAAAGTTTAAAGAGCATACATTTTATGCACAGTTGTTTCAAGCAATTAGAATAGAGGTAAATCAAGAGTTAATGGTATTAGAGGACATGTTGTTACAAGCAGTTGAATTACTTAAGCCAAGGGGAAGAATGGTGGTGATGAGTTATCATTCTTTAGAAGACAGAATAGTAAAAAATATTGTTAACAAGGGTAGTGTAAAAGGTGAGATTCAAAAGGATTTTTTTGGAAATATAATTGGAGTTCCGCTAAAAGCAATTAATAAAAAACCAATAGAAGCTAGCGAGGCAGAAATAAAAAGAAATACAAGATCACGAAGTGCTAAATTAAGAATTGCCGAAAAAAAATGAATAAGATTAAAAACAAAGAAGTGAATTCATCTTCATTGGTTGAGCAACCAAAAGAGAAGTCGACTTCTTTTAGTATTTCAATTGATAAGTTGATGAACATTTTTAAGGTTTTCAATTTCTTCAATCGTGATTTAGTTATTCGAAATATTCCGTTTGTTATCTATTTAACCTTTATCGCACTGTTTTATATATGGAATTCATATGCGGTTGATAAAACCGTTCGAGAAATTGATAAAACAGATAAAGAGCTGAAGGAGTTTCGCTCAGAATTTATTACTGGAAAGTCTGACTTGATGTATAAGTGTAAGATGACCGAGGTTGCAAACAATATCGAAATGTACGGGGTGAAGGAAAGTAAAGAAGCTCCAAAGAAAATTTTAATTACAAAATAATACTTGCTACAAAATAAAATGGCAGGACAAGGACAGAAAAAAGATATTTTATTAAGGGTAAACTTAGTTTTTCTAGGGTTTATATTATTTGGCTCATTCATTCTATTTAGCATTGGAAAAGTTCAAATAACAGAAGGAGAAATGTGGAGAAGTAAACAACAAGCATTAAACTTAAAATTTGTTGAGATAGATCCAATGCGTGGGAATATTTATGCTTGTGATGGTAGTTTATTAGCAACATCATTGCCGAGGTACGATGTCCATATAGATATTATGGCACCTGCAATTACAAATTCTGTATTTAATGAAAAATTAGATTCTTTATCGAATGCACTAGCAAATTTGTTCGGAGACAAAACGAAACTAGATTATAAGCAATTATTGCGCGAAGCACGAAATGAGAAGAATAGATATTTTTTAATAAAGAGAAATATAACATTCGAACAACGAAATAAGTTAATCAATTTTCCACTTTTAAATCTGAAGAAAAACAATGGTGCATTAATTATTTCACAATTAAGCAGAAGAGAAAAGCCATTTAAGGAATTGGCGAGTAGAACAGTTGGATTTAAAGTAAATGATAGTACGATTACTTCAGTAGGAATTGAAGGGGCTTATAATGATTATTTAAAAGGTATCCGAGGAAAGCGATTGATGCAAAGAATTTCTTCATTCGTTTGGAAACCAGTAAATAATGAAAATGAAATTGAACCAAAGGATGGTAGTGATATAGTTACAACTATAGATATTAATATTCAAGATGTAGCAGAAAACGCATTACTCGAAAATTTAGTAAAGAATAATGCAAAAATGGGTTGTGCGGTTTTGATGGAGGTTGCTACCGGTCAAGTAAAGGCAATTGCAAATCTTAAACAAAATGAGCAGGGGGTTTACGAAGAGTCATATAATGTTGCAATAGGTAATGCTACTGAGCCAGGATCAACATTTAAATTGGCTTCATATATTGTTGCAATGGAAGACGGCTTTTTGAATCCAGACGACACTATTCCAACCTATGGTGGACGCAGAAATTTTGGTTCCGAAACAATTGAAGATTCACATCCTGATGGAAAATCCTATAAGTCAGTTAAAGATGCATTTGCTCATTCTTCTAACGTAGCGGTTGCTTCGGCAATTTCTAAGTATTATCAAAAAAATCCACAGTCGTATATCAACGGTATCAAAAAGCTACATATAGATTGTGATCTTGGAATAAAATTATCTGGTGCTACTTATAATTCAATAAAAAACACAGGTGATAAATCGTGGTCTGGTGTTTCGTTGCCTTTTATTTCTATGGGTTATGAAACATTGCTTACTCCAATTCAGCTTTTAACATTTTATAATGCAGTTGCGAATAATGGTAAGATGGTTGCGCCCATTTTTGTTAAAGAAATTAGAAATAAGAGTGAAGTACTTCAAAGGTTCAGTCCAATTGTAATTGCCGATTCTATTTGTTCTCAGGCTACAATAAAAAAAGCAAAAATATTATTAGAAGAAGTTGTAAAAACAGGTACGGCAAAAGCCATAAAGAATAGTCAATATTCAATTGCTGGTAAAACTGGAACTGCGCAAATTGCTTCTATGAATGGATACGATAAAAAGACTTATCAGGCTTCCTTCTGTGGATATTTTCCTGCTGAAAATCCAAAATACTCATGTATAGTTGTTGTGTATGCTCCTAATAGCGGATTGATTTATGGATCTGAATTGGCTTGTCCTGTATTCGCAGATATCGCTGCAAAAGTTTATTCATTGGACATCAAAATGCACAAGGAATTAAATAGGTATCCAGACTCACTTTTTGCAGGTTTTCCAATAATTAAATCTGGCCAGGCAAATCAGACTTCAAATGTTATAAAGGCACTTTCTATTCCATACGATATACAGACTAACGGTTGGGTAGATACGAACTTAAAGAAAGTTGAAAATTCTTCAAGCTTTGTTCCCAATGTTGTTGGTATGGGCCTTAGTGATGCAATTTATCTACTAGAATCTTTTGGTTTGATTGTTCAGCCGGTAGGAAGAGGAAAGGTTTATAAACAATCGATTAAAGCAGGATTAAAATTAGAAAAAGGTCAGAAAATAATTCTTGAATTAACTTGATGAAGCTCTTAAAAGAAATATTATACAAGACAAATATTGAGCAGGTGGCTGGGTCTACTTCTGTTAATATTTCTGAAATCGCTTTTGATTCTAGAAAGGTAAGCGAGTGGTCATTATTTGTTGCTGTCCGAGGCGCTGTTGCTGATGGGCATGATTTTATTTTAACAGCAATTGAAAAAGGGGCAATCGCAATTATTTGCGAAGAAATACCTGAGGATATTATTCCTAGAATAACATATGTGAAAGTTAAAGACTCTTCACATGCTTTAGCTGTTGTATGTAATAATTTTTACGATGATCCTAGTTTAAAATTAAAATTGATTGGAGTTACGGGTACTAATGGAAAAACTACTTCCGTCACCTTATTGCATTCTCTATTTACACAGTTAGGGTTTAAGTGTGGACTGATTAGTACTGTAAATAATTTAATTGGAGAAATTACAATTCCATCAACTCATACCACCCCGGATCCATTACAAATAAATCAGCTTTTATCTAAAATGGTAGAGGAGAATTGTGATTATTGTTTTATGGAAGTTAGTTCGCATGCTGTGGTTCAAAAAAGAATCGATGGGTTGACATTCTTAGGTGGAGTGTTTACTAATATAACAAGAGATCATCTAGATTATCACAAAACCTTTGATGAATACATAAAAGCAAAAAAAGGATTTTTTGATCATTTGCCTGAAAGCTCTTTCGCACTTGTAAATGCCGATGACCGTAACAACCAAATCATGGTTCAAAATACAAAAGCAAGTATTAAAACTTTTGCGCAAAAAAATGTTGCTGATTTCAAAGTAAAAATATTAGAAAATAATTTTTCAGGCTTGTTACTTAATATAGAAGGTAATGATGTATTATGTTCTTTGATTGGAAGTTTTAATGCAAGTAATTTATTAGGTGTGTACGCAGTTGCTATGCTATGTAACCAAGAAAAAATAAATGTTCTTACTGCTTTGAGTAACCTACAGCCTCCAGCAGGAAGATTTGAGTGTTTACAGTCTGAAAACAATATTACTGGAATCGTAGATTACGCACATACACCTGACGCATTGGAAAATGTTTTAAATACAATAAATAATATTCGAACAGGAAATGAATCAATAATTACAATTATTGGATGCGGTGGTGATAGAGATGCTGGCAAGCGACCTCAAATGGCACAAATTGCATGTGAATTAAGTAGCAAAGTAATACTTACTTCAGATAATCCAAGAAGTGAAAATCCGGAAACTATTATTAAAGAAATGCAAGCAGGGGTTCCTCCGCAATACTATAGAAAGTCTCTTGCTATTTCAGATCGTCGTGAAGCAATTCGCACAGCTGTTGCACTAGCGCAGCCAGGCGATATTATTTTGTTAGCGGGCAAAGGACATGAAAAATATCAAGAAATAAATGGAGTTAAACATCCATTTGATGATAAAGAAATTTTAAACGAAACATTTCAATCTTATTAATTTATGCTTTATTATTTTTTTGATTATTTAGATAGAGTTTATGATTTACCTGGAGCAGGTGTGTTCCATTATATTTCGTTTAGATCTGCGATGGCACTCATAACATCTTTACTTGTTACACTTGTTTTTGGAAAACGAATCATAAATATATTATTGAAACTTCAGGTAGGAGAGACAATTCGCGATTTAGGATTGACAGGTCAAAGTGAAAAGAAAGGCACTCCAACTATGGGAGGTGTCATAATTATAGCCGGGATATTAATTCCTACTTTGTTATTTACACGATTAAATAATGTATATATCATTTTAATGATTATAAGCACTCTTTGGTTAGGTGCAATCGGATTTGTAGATGATTATATTAAAGTATTTAAAAAAGATAAAGAAGGCTTGCGAGCAAAATCAAAATTGATTGGTCAAATTGGACTTGGGATTTTTGTGGGGTGTGTATTGTATTTTAATAATAATGTTGTTGTTAAAGAAAAACTAAGTAAACAAAAAATAGTAATTGAACAAAAGGGAAATATTATTGATGATATGAAGAGTAAAGAGGGTTTTTTATTTTCCGGTAAAAATACAAAATCAACAAAAACAACAATTCCATTTTTTAAGAATAATGAGTTTGATTATGCTGATTTAATTTCATGGTCAGGCGATAATAAAAAATATTTGTTGCCATTGCTTTTTATCATTATCGTAACATTTATTATCACCGCAGTTTCTAATGGATCAAATATAACTGATGGAATTGATGGATTAGCTACTGGTACTTCTGCTATTGTTGGCGTTACACTTGCGGTTTTTGCGTATGTGTCAGGTAATGCAATATTCGCAAACTATTTGAACATAATGTATATTCCGAACACCGGAGAGTTGATGGTTTTCATGAGCGCCTTTGTTGGAGCTTGCGTTGGTTTCTTGTGGTATAACTCATATCCTGCGCAAGTATTTATGGGTGATACAGGAAGCCTTGCTATTGGAGGTTTAATTGCAGTTTTTGCAGTTGCGGTGAGAAAGGAATTATTGATTCCAATTATCTGCGGAATCTTTTTAGTGGAAAATTTATCTGTAATGATTCAGGTAAGTTATTTTAAATATACTAAGAAAAAATACGGTGAGGGTAGAAGGGTTTTTAAGATGTCTCCAATTCATCATCATTATCAAAAGTTAGGATATCACGAATCAAAAATCGTCACTCGATTTTGGATTATAGGAATAATGTTAGCAGTGCTGAGTATTGTTACATTGAAATTAAGATAAATGAATAGCGAAAAGAAAATAGTTGTATTGGGAGCTGCAGAAAGTGGAGTTGGCACAGCTATTCTTGCTCAAAAGCAGGGCTTTGATGTTTTTGTATCTGATTTTGGTAAGATATCAGATAAGTATAAGAAAGAGCTAACGATTAGGAATATACCCTTTGAAGAAGGTTGTCATACACAAGAAATAATATTTAGTGCATCAGAAGTTGTAAAGAGTCCAGGGGTTCCTGATAAGGTTGCGATTGTAACTGGTATTAAGGATTTGGACATACCTGTTATATCTGAAATCGAATTCGCTTCAAGATTCACAAATGCAAAAATGATTTGTATAACCGGAACAAATGGCAAAACAACTACAACGCTATTAACTTATCATATTCTGCAAAAAGCAGGATTGAATGTTGGGTTAGCAGGAAATGTAGGAAAGAGTTTTGCTCGTCAAGTAGCTGAAGAAAATTTTGATTACTATGTTTTAGAGCTAAGTAGTTTTCAGTTAGATGGCTGTTATAATTTCAAAGCGGATGTCGCAATTCTGACCAATATTACTCCTGATCATCTTGATAGATATGATTACAATCTTCAAAATTATATTGATTCAAAATTTAGAATAATACAAAATCAAGGACCCTCAGATGCATTTATTTATTGTGCAGATGATATGCTTACAATGCAGGAGGTCACTAAAAGAGAATTTAAAATGCAGTGCTTTCCATTTTCAATAAATCAGAAGAATGGAATGAATGCCTATGTAGAAAATAATAACCTTATAATTCAAACCCATAACCAAACACTAAATATGTCAATTCAAGAACTAGCATTACAAGGAAAACACAACTTGTACAATTCAATGGCTTCAGGAATCGCCTCAAGAATTTTAGAAATCAGAAAGGAAGTAGTAAGAGAAAGTTTTTCGGATTTCGAAAACATTGAGCACCGATTAGAATTTGTAAATTCAGTCCATGGAATCGATTTTATTAATGATTCAAAAGCCACGAATGTTAACTCAACATGGTATGCATTAGAAAGTTTACAGAGTCCAATTATTTGGATCGCCGGCGGTGTTGATAAAGGAAACGATTATTCAATGCTCACAGATTTAGTGCAAAACAGAGTGAAAGTTTTAATATGCTTGGGAACTGAGAATAAAAAGTTGATTAAAGCATTTAAAGAAATAGTTCCTGTTATTATTGAAACTGCTTCTGCTGATGAAGCAGTACAAGCCGCATATCGCTTAGGTAAAAAAGGGGATACGGTATTGTTATCGCCTTGCTGTGCTTCGTTTGATTTGTTCGAAAATTATGAAGACCGTGGTCGTCAATTTAAGGCTGCTGTTCGTTCGTTATAATTTTTTGTGATGAACTGGATTCAGAGAAATATTAAACTTAAGGGAGATAAGACAATATGGATTATTGTCTTCCTGCTCTCTATTGTTAGTTTGTTAGCTGTTTACAGTTCTACAGGATTGCTTGCATTTAAAAAAGTTTCAGGCAATACCGAGCATTTCTTATTCAAACATTTTATTGTATTGTGTGGAGGAGGTGTAATTATGTATATTACAGCATCGTTTCCCTATACCCTTTATGCAAGACTTGCAAGATTTTTCTATTTGCTAGCAGTTCCATTGCTGATATTCACATTGTTTATGGGTACCAATTTGAATGATGCAAACAGATGGATTACGCTTCCGATTATTGGAATGACATTTCAGACTTCCGACTTTGCTAAAATAGCATTGATATTATTTTTAGCACGACAAATTTCTAAAAGTCAGAATACAATTAATGAATGGAGAGCTACCGTGGTTCCATTAATAATTATTGTTGGAGTTGTTTGTGCGTTAATTTTTCCCGCAAATTTTTCTACTGCTGCTTTATTGTTTTTTACTTCATTAGTAATTATGTTTATTGGAAGGGTAAGTATAAAACATCTTGCTAAAATTGTAGGAATCGCTTTGATTTGTATAACATTATTTTTTGCTGTTGCACACGCAGTAGGTTATAAAGGTCGTATTGAAACGTGGATAAACCGCATCATGACTTTTGTAGGTTATAATGATCATAAGGCTGATTCCAAAAATGCGAAGTTTGAATTTTCTGATGAAGACTATCAAGCACAACAAGCAAAGATTGCAATTGCAACAGGGGGTTTTTTCGGGAAAGGTCCAGGCAATAGCGAACAAAGAAATTTTTTACCACATCCATATTCTGATTTTATTTTTGCAATTATAATAGAAGAGTATGGTTTGGTAGGAGGTTTTTTTATTCTCATTTTATACTTGCTGTTTTTTTATAGGGCGTTGCTTATTGTTAAACGAACTGAAAAAGCATTTGCTGCAATGATTACAATCGGCTTTGCATTTAGTATGGTGTTTCAAGCACTAATAAATATGGGGGTGGCAACAGGTGTGTTTCCTGTTACCGGGCAAACATTGCCAATGTTAAGTATGGGTGGGTCGTCCATTATATTTACAAGTTTTGCGTTTGGGGTAATCCTAAGCGTTAGTAACTCAATTGAGAATCAAGAAAAATTGGAAGATATAAGTGCAATAAGTTAAATAAATGAGCAAGGTGATTATAAGCGGTGGTGGTACTGGCGGACATATTTTTCCTGCCCTTGCAATAGCGCATGCGTTAAAAAAAATTCATCCTGAAACAGAAATTTTATTTGTTGGTGCAGAAGGTAAAATGGAAATGGAAAAAGTCCCCGCAGCAGGATATGAAATAATCGGATTACCTATTGCTGGTATTAAAAGAAGTTTGTCAATTGACAATTTGTTTTTTCCTGTTAAGCTTATTAAAAGTTTATCAAAAGCAAACAGCATATTAAAATCGTTTCAGCCAGATATTGCAATAGGTGTTGGTGGTTATGCAAGTGGTCCTATGCTATTTGTAGCTTCAATGAATGGTATTCCAACTTTAATTCAAGAGCAGAATTCTTACCCTGGAATTACTAATAAATTACTTTCCAAGAAAGCCACTAAAATTTGTGTTGCTTATGAAGGAATGGATAAATTTTTTCAGTCCTCAAAAATTATGTTTACGGGAAATCCAGTTCGTGAGGACATAAAAGACTTACATAATAAAAAATCAATTGCTGCTCAATATTTTCAACTTTCAGAATCTACTCCGACATTATTAATTGTTGGTGGAAGTCAAGGAGCAAGATCAATTAACAAAGCAATTTATGCTGAGTTAGAAAAATTAAATGATTCTGGAATACAAGTTCTTTGGCAAACAGGAAAAAGTTTTTTTGCTCAAGCAAATGATAAAATCAAACAAATTAATTCTGATAGCATAAAAGCATTTGATTTTATATCAAAAATGGATTTAGCTTATTCTTTATGTGATCTCGTTGTTGCACGTGCAGGAGCGAGCACTGTATCTGAATTATGCATCGTAAAAAAGCCTTCGATTTTGGTTCCATTACCAACAGCTGCAGAAGATCATCAAACAAAAAATTGTTTAGCACTAGTAAATAGAAATGCTGCATTATTACTAAAGGATCAAGATGCCGCATCAAAATTAATTAACGAAGCAATCAGTTTAATGAACAATCTTTCTAAGCGTGAAGACTTAGCAAAGAATATTGCTCCATTAGCACGACCAGATGCGGCTGATACAATTGCGAAAGAAATATTTTCAATTATCAATAAAAAGTAATTTACATAAATGAAAAACGAGTTGGCTAATATAAAGCATGTTTACTTTCTTGGAATAGGAGGAATAGGCATGAGTGCGATCGCTCGTTATTTTCATGCAGTTGGGAAGTCTGTTTCAGGATATGATAAAACACCAACTCAACTAACACAGCAATTAGAATACGAAGGGATAGCAATTCATTATGATGATGATGTTAATAATATTCCATTAGAAATAATTAATTGTTTAGATAAATCTGAAGTGTTGGTTGTACTTACTCCTGCAATTCCGAAGGAACATGCTGAATGGAATTTTTTAGTACAAAAAAACTTTACAATTATTAAGCGTTCGAAAGTATTAGGTGTATTAACCAATGGTCAAACTACATTAGCAGTAGCAGGAACGCATGGTAAAACAACAACTTCAACAATGCTTGCGCATATCCTTAATAGCGCTGTGAAAAACACATCTGCATTCTTAGGAGGAATAAGTTCTAATTTTAAAAGTAATTTGCTAATAGGAAATACTAATGCCGAAGATCATCGGATAGTTGTAGAAGCTGATGAGTTTGATCGATCGTTTTTGCAGTTGTTTCCTGATATTGCTATTATCACATCCATGGATCCAGATCATTTGGATATTTATGGTGATAAAAATGAAATGGAACATAACTACCGTTTGTTTGCTAGTCAAGTAAAGGAAAAGGGAGTGTTAATTTATAAGAAGGGCTTAGCGATAGGAGATGTGAAATCCAAAACTTATTCTTATTCTATAGAAACAGCTGAATGTGATTTTGCAGGTACAAATATTAGAGTGGAAAACGGTTTTTATCATTTCGATTTTAAGTCGACTGAAAATTATTTTTCTGATTTAGTATTAGGATTACCTGGTCGTCATAATGTTGAAAATGCCGTTGCAGCTACTGCTGTTGCAATAATGTGTGGAGTTACTGAAAATGAATTGCGCGCAGCTTTAAAATCGTTTTCAGGTGCTCAGCGAAGATTTGAAATTCAAATTAGAAATAACCATTGCGTTTATATTGACGATTATGCGCATCATCCTGCCGAATTAAATGCGGCGATCCTTTCTGCCAAAGAGTTGTTCCCTAATAAAAAAATTACAGGAATTTTTCAACCTCACTTATTCACAAGGACGCGAGATTTTGCAACTGAATTTGCTCAAAGTTTAAGTTTGTTGGACTCGCTTATTATGCTTGATATTTATCCGGCGAGAGAACTTCCAATAATAGGAATTAATTCGAATACTATACTCGATCAGGTAACAATCAATGATAAATGTTTGGTTAGTAAATCAGATTTATTGAGTGAAGTAAAAGCCAGAAATCCAGAGGTCCTAATGACCTTAGGGGCTGGTGATATTGACCAGTTTGTTGAACCTTTAATACACTTATTGAATTGAAAATTAATATTCAGCATAAAGTAAAACGACTAATAGTTATTGGCAGCTGGACGCTTTCAATCGCTGGGTTAATTGTGCTTTTAGGGTTCGTTAATTATAAACAATCAAATTCAATTTGTAAAAATGTAATTGTAAATATTAACGAAGGTGTAGGACATGATTTTGTAGATAGAAATGATATCCTGCAATTGGTTTACAGCAAGGGAAAATTGGTGGGGAAATCTTATGCTATAATCAACAAAACATTGTTAGAAAAAATTGTGATGAGTAATCCATTTGTAGAACGAGTTGAAGTATATTCAACACTTGATGGAAGTCTTCATATTGATGCATGGCAGCGAGATCCAGTTGTAAGGGTGTTCAACATGCAAAATGAGCAGTTTTATATTGATAAAAATGGTGCGTTCATGCCAGTGTCTGATAAATACACTCCTTCGGTACTTGTAGCCAACGGATTTATTTATAACACCTATGCTGAAATGAAAATTGCGCCACCGCCAGTTTTAAAAAATTCAAATAATATCGATTCATTAACAATTCCACGGATGATTAATCAGGTTTTTACGGTCGCTAGTTTTGTTGCTGCAGATACTTTCTGGTCTGCGAACACGCAGCAGATATTCGTAAATGAGTTGCAAGAGATTGAATTGGTTCCTCGAGTTGGCGATCACCGAATTTTAATTGGAGATACCACGGATTTAAAAGGCAAATTCAATCGGTTATTTTTGTTTTATAAAAAGGGATTAAGTAATACAGGATGGAATAACTATTCATTAATAAATCTTAAGTTTAAAAATCAAGTTGTTTGTACTAAAAAATAATTTTTAATAATATGTCAGAAATCATTGTTGGATTAGATATTGGAACTACAAAAATTGCAGCTATTGTTGGAAGACGAAATGAGCATGGCAAGATTGAAATTTTAGGAATGGGACGCTCAGAATCTTTAGGGGTGATGAGAGGTGTAGTTGCTAATATTGAAAAGACTGTTGCCTCTATTAGAGAAGCTGTTGAAGAAGCTGAAGCAAAATCAGGAGTTGAAATTAAAGAGGTTTATGTTGGAATTGCGGGACAGCATATTAAAAGTATGCAGCACCGAGGTATGATAACTCGCGCAAATAATGAATATGAAATTAGCCAATCAGATATTGATGCAATCACAGAAGATATGTATCGTCTTGCGATGCCTCCTGGAGAGGAAATTATTCATGTAATTCCTCAAGAATTTATTGTAGATAACGAGCAAGGAATTAAAGAGCCTGTTGGAATGGCAGGTATTCGTTTAGAGGCAAATTGTCATATTATCACGGGTCTAGTAACAGCTGCAAAAAATATTTATAAGTGCGTAGAAAAAGCAGGATTAAAAACAAAGGATTTAATTCTTGAACCTTTAGCATCTGCAGAGGCTGTATTAACGGATGAAGAAAAAGAGGCAGGGGTTGTATTGGTTGATATTGGTGGTGGAACAACAGATATAGCAATTTTTCAAGATGGTATAATTCGCCACACTGCTGTTATTCCGTTTGGTGGTAATGTAATCACGGAAGACATTAAAGAGGGTTGTTCTATTATTCGTAATCAAGCAGAGCTTTTAAAAGTGAAGTTTGGTTCAGCTCTTTCAAAACAAACAAGAGAAAATGAAATCGTTTCAATTCCTGGTCTAAGAGGTAGAGAGCCAAAAGAGATTTCTGTAAAAAACTTAGCTCATATTATTCAAGCTCGCATAGAAGAGATTATTGATAATGTATACTACGAAATTAAAAACTCTGGCTATGAAAAGAAGCTTATAGCAGGAATTGTTATTACTGGTGGAGGTTCGCAATTAAAAAACATTACGCAGCTAGTAGAGTATATAACGGGAATGGATACCCGCATTGGTTATCCAAATGAGCACCTAGGAAAAGGACTTGACGAAGTTAAGAGTCCGATGTATGCAACTGGAGTTGGTTTAGTAATTAAAGGATTGCAAGAGACAGAGTATAGTGAATCAAAAGTAAAATTCGAACTAGATTTGCAGCCTGATACTGGAGGTTCTGGAACTAAAGTGCCAATTAAGAAAGGTCCTTGGTATGAAATGTTTTATAAGTCGCTAACTGATGACGGCGGTGACCAACCCTTGAATGGATAATATT
>CALQOD010000011.1 GCA_943332105.1 Chitinophaga pinensis
TATAAATTGACGAGGTCATATTTATTTTTATGCCTATTGTATCACCTTTTATAGGGATTGATGTACTATCACTATTTCTAAAAGTTAACTTAACAGTATTCGGTCTTGTAATTTTTAAATTTACTGCTGTATCGTATTCACCTGGTAAATGACTGAATTTAATGCCATATCGCTGTGCATTCACCATAGGTGTGAAGTGTTGGCCATTGCTATCTTTTGGAGTGAAATAAAAGATAATAGCTAAAAAAGTTAACTTCAAGTAACTCGATTTTATCATTTGCTGATAAATGAATGTTGTTGTTTCAAGTGGGGCAAATATCATTATTTTATCATTACAAAAGTCAGCATAGCGATTTATCTTATGTTGTTATGGTTTTTTAAAGAACTTAATTGTTTGAAAATTAGATTTTTATAAAACATCTCCACAAAAAACCGAAGCAATAAATCTTTCTATATTTGCCCTTCTAAAAACGGATTTCAAACTATTAGAATGGGTGATTATGTAAATATTTTAATTGACGATTTGTGGATGGCGCTGTTAAGGGTTTTCGATCTTCCCTTGGCTTTTCAGGCAATTCTATGGGTTTTATCCTCTTCTGTTTTTTGGATTTTTACATTTTTTATTTTTGGCGTTTTTAAAAAAACACTTATTCAACCAGCACTAAAAATTTATGCATATACATCTTCAACTATCTTCTTTTTAATTATTGGTGTTGTTGCAATCGGCGATTATCAACTACATAAAATAGAAATAGATTCAAAATCTAAAAAGCAAGTTATTCTAGTAAAAGATACAGCTGATAGCAATTATTACTTAGATCATTATACATCAGAATTAAGAACTCTGTCTTTTGGTAAAGTCCAAGGGGTCGATTTTATTCAAGCTGATGATGGATTGGAAATCATTAAAGTCAACTTAACTGAACCACTTAACGTAGTATTTCTTGCTACTGTTGATTTAACAAAGTATAATGTAAGTCTCGATTCTGCTATTTCAGTTAAACTTCGTACTGCCAAAGTGGCTAAAAAGAATGATTGGGATATCGCAATTAATGGCGAAGCTGGCTCAGCGCCTGCACGTGAAGCCCCACTTGGTAGCTGGATTGGAAATTTTATTGTTAATGGTAATCCTATCCTGTTAGAAGATTCAAAGTATCGTCCTTTTATTTATTTTGATAGGCAGAATCAGGTTTATTATTCTAAGGAAAATGATGTTATTAAAAACCCTTCAGAACAAATGTATAATGTAATCTGGGGTCGCTTTGATATGATGACGAATGGAGAGAATGCAATATCAAAGCATGACTATACTGCTGATCATTTTTTTCCTCGAACGCTTATTGGTTTGAATAAAGAAGGTAATCGTATTTTTATGATGGTGGTTGATGGAAGAAAGCCGTTATATAGTATTGGTGTAACCATGCCGCAAGCTGTGGAAGTATTTAAAAAGATTGGTGTATATAATGCAATGACCTGCGATCAGGGTGGAAGTAGTTTAATGTATTCAAAGCAACTTGGTGTAATTAATCGCCCAAGTGACGGTGGTGAAAGAGCTGTTTATACTCATTTAGGCTTCAAGAAAAAATCAAACTAACGTATCTGTAATTGTTGCCCTGTTTTAATTACACTATTTTTCTTTATGAAGGGATTTAATCGGTAAATTTCTTTTGTTGTTATATGGTACTTTCTAGAAATGTTGTAAATGGTTTCTTTAGATGTTACTTCGTGATAATTTGATGTATCGTTCTTTTTTACTGTATGATCAAAAATCACTTGTTTTTCGTTTGTTCTAATTGTATCGATTAAAGGTAGTGATGATAAATCGAATAATCCTTCTTTATTAAGACGCTCATGAAGCCCTAGTCGATTCAAATAGTTTACTAAATGAAAAGGATAGTCAGTTTGTATCACGTATGCATTATGTTTAATAAACCAATTCCACGAATTAATAGCATCTATACTTTCTGTATGGCCTCCAGAAATTGAATTAAACAAAGCGTTATACCATATTTTTACATTCATTTTTTTTAGTGAATCTAGAAAAGCAGGACTCGAATAAATGGAGGTATCATTAGCTAAAAGAAATTCAAATAATGGTGTTTGGTAACTAAGAATAAAAGAATCGACATTACTTTTAGTACTTAAAATCGGCATATAGTAAATGCTATTTGTATCCTGATTATTCAAATTTTTAAAGTACTCTCCCTTACCATTTCCTTTTAATAATACATACTGATTACATCCAAGTGAGTCTATCAGGTTTGTTAGTTCATTGAAGCGACCACTACTTTTATCAATATTGACTACTATTTTATCTTTTGTAATCTTTAAAATTGTATCTAAAGTTGGGATTCGATATTCTGATAGGGTATCACCTTTACCTCTTAATTTAAAACGTTGTAGCTCCTTTAATGTGTAGTCGCTCACTTTACCCTTGCCATTTGTTGTGCGATCTATCTTTGCATCATGCATTAAAATGTATGCGCCATCCTTAGTTCGCTGAACATCTATTTCAACTATATCAATACCTGTTCCTATGCACGATTGGATTGCTAGAATACTATTTTCAGGGAATTCATTCCAATTACCTCGATGCGCTGCAACTAATACTTTGTTGTTATTTTGAAAAAGTCTGTTTAATGTAATTACATTTTGACCATACAATGAATAGTTTAATCCAACATTGAAAAAAGTAAATAGTAATAAAATGCTAAGGTATCTTGTGTTTTTCATTGTTGTCGTAAATTTAAAATATAATTCGAATCGTTTTGTTCTCGTCTGGGTTTTAATCTATTTCAAATTGAATTAATACATTTGCATCGCTTTAATAAAATGAGACGCTGCTTTTTTAAATTTATTGTTTGGGGTTGTTTAATTCTGATTTTTGGTTGTAGTAAATCCGAAAAAAAGAATATTCAGGCTGCTGCAGTCAAGAAAATAGAAGATCCTTATCAGGTAATTATTGGAACATTTCTAGGAGATGAAACAAGAAATTTTTATGGCGATTCCTGCTCTGATTCGCTTAATGTAATCTGGAAATTCAAATTAGGCAAAGGTGAAACTATTGTGAATGCGGCCTCTGGCGTTGAGGTTTGGAGTGGAGCAGGGTGGACAGGTCAGCCGCTAATTACCAAAGAACTTGGTGAGTACTTTATCTATCAAGGCAGTTTTGATCATACATTGAAAAAAATAAAATTATCTGATGCCAGCCTTATTTGGCAATATGAATTCGATGATATTTTGAAAGGTACGGGTACTATTTGGCGAAACAATAATGACTCAGAAGTAAATCCGTTTTATATTTTTCAAGGTAGTCGTAAAGGTGTTCATTGTTCATTAAAAGATTCTGCTGCTACCAGTTTTAGAGCATTACATTGTGCAGATGGTCGGGAAGTTTGGAGGATGCCGATGCAAAGAACGAAATGTTATAGCAATGATGTAGATGCATCTCCTCTTTTTGTTAATGATACAGGTTATATTGGCTTAGAGAATGGTTATTGGGTTTCTTTCGATCCGTTGAAAAATGAAAAATCAAATAGGGGATATTGCTCACCGTTAGTTTATAATAAAACTTTACTTTATTCGAAAGAGGATGCACATAAGCATGGTGGAAATCTTGTAACTGAAGCATCGCCTGCTAAACTAGATGATCATTTATATGTTGCATCGGGTTGCGGACATGTATTTGGTTATAATCTGAAAAAGAAAATTATTGATTGGGATTTTTATATTGGTTCTGATATGGATGGTACGCCCGTCGTGACAGATGATAATTGTTTGTTAATAGCGGTTGAAAAGCAATATATCAAAGGGCATGGTGGTGTTTTTAAATTGAATCCAAAACTTCCTCCTCAGCAATGTGTACAATGGTTTTATCCTACAGAAGATAAGAAATATTCTAGCTGGATTGGAGGCGTTGTAGGGTCTTGTTCTGTGAACGATCGTTATCGAAATAATAAAGACCCTTATCTAGCGGCATTTACTGGAATCGATGGTTATTTAAATGTTGTTCGATATAAGGAGTTGTCAGATTCACTTGTCCTAGGTCCTGATGGGCAAACAAAGTATCCTTGTCCTAAAGTGCATTTCAGAGAAAAGGTTTGTACGTCCATATCAACGCCTGTATTTGCTAAAAATAAATTAGTAATGGCCGGATACGGTTTTATTAATATCTATAAAATACTTTCTGATGCTAGCTTTCAAAAGGTGGCTTCACGAAAAGGGTACTTTGAGTCTACTCCCGTTTGCTTTAATGGTAGTATCTATATTGCTTGTAGAGATGGTAACTTATATCGTTTTGGAATGCTTGAAAACTCTTCAATTAAAACTACCCGTAAAGAGCAAATTGTAAATGCTATTCCACAGGATGTTAAAAAGCCTAAAAAGGAGAAGGATACTAGTACTGTTGCAGTAAAATATCCTAAAATGAACATTGATTTAAAGATTTATAAGAAATTAGAATTGTTTTATAATATCAAGCTGGCTCAAAAGCGTGAGGTAGAGCTTAAAAAAGAAGGTAAAGAGTGCATTTTATACGTAAAAAGGCGACATAAAATCGAGCTTTATATAAAGCGTAAATAATTCAGAGCTCCGTTTTCAATATTTCACTATTTTCGCATTGGCTTTTAATTCATTAATATGAAGATTATTTATTGTTTAGCAGGTTTTTTATTCCTGTGTTTTTGCGCGTGTGATTTGGTTGAAAAAAAAGATCTGGACCTAATTACACAGGATGAGCAAAAAATAGAGGCGAAAGTCGATTCAGTTGAATTGCTAGATTCTGTACCTCATGTAAAAATAGGGGTGCAGGTTTGGATGTCCAATAACGTTAATGCAACTTCTTTTACAGACAGCAGGGAGATTAAGAAGGTAAAATCTATTAAAGAATGGGTTAAATACAACGATCGTAAAATACCTTGTTGTTATTTTATGAAAAATAACGAAGTGCTTTATAATGGTTATGTACTGCTTGATTCCATTTCTGTTTGTCCTAAAGGTTATCGCTTGCCTGTGGCTGATGATTATCTTATGTTGGCAGCCTATCTTGGCGGTCGTGAAAAGTTTACCGAAAAGGTAATGACAAAGCTGGCTAAGTATGATTGGAGTGTTGAAGACTGGAATGAGGCAGAACAATCCCTTTATTCAAGAAAAGTGGTAAGTAATAATCAATCTGGCTTTGGCGCAAATAAAGGTGGTTATTTATTTAATGGAGAATTGGTGGAGGGTACTTGCTCATTTTTTTGGGTGAATACACCTACTGATTCAACAAATACTGAGCTTAAAGCACTCTATATTGGCAACTGCCAATCTGAGATGGAGCAAGGAATCGGTAACTTTGCTCTTGAAAATGGGTTCTCAATCCGATGTATCAGAAAATAAGTATGCGAATAATGATTTTAATCTTATTGAGCTTTAGTTTTCAATTAAGCAATGCTCAGAATTATACCTATGCTCAATTAGATAGTATAGGGAAAAATGTTCCTGTTGAATATGAAGAGTCAATTGGTAAGTTGGCAAATTACTTTCAAAAAACAACAGATAATAAAAATTATCAGTCGCGTTTAGTTTATTCATGGGTAGCGCATCATATTTTTTATGATGATGATGCTTTTAATACTCGGGTTTTTAGTGATCAAAGCGCTGATGCTGTATTTAAATCTAAAAAGGCAGTATGTGCTGGATATAGTTCGATTTTTAAAGGCATCTGCGATGCGATGAATCTAACATGTATTTCAATTGATGGGTTTGCTAAGGGCTACGGCTATCAGTCAGGTATGCCGGTAAATGGAGCTAATCATTCTTGGAATGCAGTTAAATACAATGATCAATGGCATTTAATAGATGCTACTTGGGGCAGTGGATATGCTGAAAATATTAACGGTAAAGCGAAATCCAAATCTGTTTACAATGCTTATTGGTTTGATGTATCTGCAAAGGAGTTTGTTTTTAGCCATTTTCCTGATAGTGCAAATCATCAGTTTCTTATTAAGAAACATACAAGAGAGCAATTTAGAAAGCTTGTTTATTGCGAATCAAATTTAGTTTTTCAATTAGGGTTTAATGTAGATAGTATTCTTTTAAAATCACAAGCTGATCCTAAGTTCCGAATGCCCGATGTATATAATCTCGAAAAATCGAGTTTTAAAATTAAAAGCGCACCTTATAATAGAACGATTAAAGTCAAAACAGGTTATTATTTCGAGATTGAACAATTATCGAATGATACGATTGTTTTGCTTAATAATCAGGAGTTGATTGAATTGGATCCAAAATCAGAAAGGACTTTTTCAAAAACTATTGAGCAGTTAAATCATGGAGAACTACATATTGGTATTCTAAGGGGTGAAGCAGTTGAATTAATTGTAACTTATAAAGTGATCTAGTACCTGTAGTAAAAATGATAATGAAACAACGATTATTTTTTCTTTTAATACTACTTAGTCAATTCGCATTCGGACAGGATATTACTCCTGCTAAGGATACGACTTCTCGCAAGCCATTAATGATTTATAGTCTGAAGAAGGCAACAACATTTAAAATAAATCATCTTTCAGGATTTTATAAATCTCCAGTTGCAATTTCAATTTCCGGAATTGATACATCCACAGCGAAAATAATTGTATCAAATGAAAAAGGTGAAACATATCCAGGTTTAAATTTTACAATTACAGAAACATCATCTTTATCAATAATTTTAAAGGGGGAGAATGGAAAAGAAAGTAAATACCTAGGTACTTATTTTATTAATTCTCCTCATCAGCTTCCAATCGTTTCAATTATTGTCGACTCAATCGAGTTTTTTCCACCTGAAGGAATCTATTATGGTGAAGTAGCTAATCGTAATGAAAAGAAAAAAAATAAAAAAGCAAAAACAAAAGTTGTTGGCAAGGCATGGGATAAAAAGCCAATATCTTGCTTTGCGCAGTTTTATTTTTACAATGAATTGATTGATGAATTAGCTCTCGATGTTAAGACATATGGAGGGATGACATTAGGCTGGAAGGAAAAGTCATTACAATTATCCGCAAGAGATAATAAATATGAACGCAGTAAAATAAAAGTAAAACTATTTCAGAATTTACCTTTCAGAGATTATCAGCATGTAGTTCTTCGAACATCTGGAAATGACCAACACGCTACGCGAATAAAAGATATTGCAATTAGTCAAGTCGCTGCAGATATTGATTTAAATACAAAAGATTTTCGTCAGGTTATATTATATGTAAATGGTATTTATTACGGAATTCACAACTTGCGCGAGAAAATTAACGGCGATTATTTTAAATACCGTTACGATTGGAAGAAAGGTGATTTTGTTGAATTGCAAGGTTCAGGCGATGAAAGTGCTGAGTACAATTCTTTTGTTTCTTACCTAGTAGAAAGTTCAAACGAGCCTGATTTTATTAATTTGATAAAAGATAGTATCGATATTGAAAATTATTTCAATTACCAGATTTTTGAAACGTATATTACAAACATTGACTCGCGAGGAAACGTTCGTTTTTACAAACATAAAGATGGTAAATGGAAATGGGTAGTTTACGATGCTGATCAGGCTTGTGCTTATGCTGAATCGAACTTCATAAAAAACCGATGTTTGCCTGAAGAGCGACTTTGGTATAATCCACCATTCACAACAACGATACTTGAACATTTATTAAAAAATGATACACTCCGAAATCGTTTTGTGACGCAATATTGTTATTTGAATGCAACCTATTTGAATGCGGCTTCTTTCGGAGCCAGTTTAGATTTGCGTGCAGAAAAAATAAAAGATGAATTGCCGCGACATTTTAATCGTAGAAAAAATATTTATAATGAAGATTTAGTGTCATGGACAGAAAAAATCAATAAACTAAAGCAATATTTCTCCGATCGTGATTCTACTTTGTTTAAAGATTTGAAAATTACTTTTGCACTTGATTCTACTTATCGATTAATAGTCGGTCAGAACAATAATTTATTCAAAGGCCTTACTGTAAATAATTCGATTGTACATACTAATGCTATTCAAGGTTATTTCTTTAAAAGTATTCCGTTTGAATTATCAGCGTTAAATGCAAATCATCAATTTAAATTTGAAGGATGGAGCGATGGAATTAAATCAATGAGTAGAAATATACAGCTCAATTCAGATTTAAGCATTACTGCTAATTTCAGTCATATTAAAGCATCATCAAAAAAAGATAGTATCGAGATTAAAAAATATTATATCAATAATTCAAAGAAAGAGCCTTTATTATTTATTGAATTAGCAAATAAACACATTAATGATATTTCTTTGAAAGGCGTTATGTTGTATGAAGATTGCAACGGTTTGTCTTATGATTTAAGTAACGTAATTATTCCTGCATCATCCTCAATTATTCTTGCAAACAACTTGAATTTATTTAATGCCAATGTTCAGATTAAAAACTTAAAACCAATTATAGCCTTTGAGTCGACTTCTTTCTTGAATAATGTTCAGTTTAATCTTATTGATACAATAAATCATACCTGGATTGATAGTTTGCATTATCTTGTAAGCGATTCGATGTTAGTATTACATGCTGGTTACCTGATTCAAAAAGAAAATGGTAAATTAAATGTCAAGGATATTTCAATATCGAAACTTAAACAATTAAAATTTGGCATTTCCGTTTATAAGGTAAAGGCTGAAGACAGAACAATTTATATGGCAGCAATTATTTCGGTAGTGCTTATTATTTTAATTGTGTTATTCCTAGTGCGTAGGAGCAATAATAAAATTACGCATTTACCTATCGTATTATTTTTTTGTTTCATGGTGGCATCTTGTAATGGTCAAACTGATAAAGCAGAAAACAACGTTGTTGTAGCAGATTCAACAAAATCCAACTGTGATAGAGGGAATTCGGTTCTTAAACGTTATATTGATAATGCAGGTAAAGGTGATTCATCAATGTTAGGTACTCGAAATGTTAGAGCCGTTTTCCCAGGATTGTTATATAGAGGCGGAGGAAATAATCTTGATTTGAAAGATTCAATTCCGAAGTATTATGTTCAAAATCCCTTACCTTATTATGCAATTGATAATTTGCATTACGCAGGATTTAATAAAATCTATTATCTCTATTCAAAGAATTTTACGCAACGCTATGAATCATCAAAAATAGATTCGCTTAAAAGTATTGGCTTAGAGTATGATTGCCGTCCAGTAATTTCAGATACGTTTTTAATGGAGTTCTATACTGATTTGTTAGAAAGAGTCAACAATAAAATTGATAATGAAAAGGAGAAGGTCTACATTCACTGTTGGAATGGCTGGCATCAATCAGGGATGCTTTCTGCGTTATCATTGATGCAGTTTTGTGATTTTAATTCTACGCAAGCTCTAAAATATTGGGAGTTGTGTACCGAGAATAATTATAAAGGATACAACAATGTACGTACAAGAATTAAGGAATATAAGCCGCTTCAAGGCTATGAGTTTACCATAAGTCAAAAGAAGATGCTTTGTCCTTGTATGACAGAATTAGATACAGCTCATGTTGGAAAACCAATTACCACTCCTAAAGATTCTTTAATGTTATCTAGTACTAATATGATGGAGAAGCAGCATGGTATTTATGTAGTTAAATTAGGTGAAACGCCTTCCGGTATTAGTAGAAGGATTGGGATTTCTATTAGTGAATTAAGAAAGAAAAACAATTCACGATTGAATGTAATTTACGTAGGGCAAGAACTAAAATACTAGTTGATTATTTCTAATTCTTCTTTGCTACAAGTTGATTTTGCTTTTTCGATCCCCAATGATAACCTAATGAAAAATTAAGGTCTCCCAAGTAAGAAGGAGTTTTATAAGTTGAATCTAAATCTTCCTGGTATAAATTATCACTAAAATCTCTTACTGGTTTTTCGTATACACCAAACACACTTACCTTCCACTGTTCTTTGTTAAAGTATTTATATGGAATGCCTGTATCATCTTGTACAAGGTAATTACTTTTCGATAAAACAAAATCTCTGATAGTAGTAAAACTGCCATAGTGCAAAAGATAAGAGGCTGACTTAATAAAAGTGTTGCAGTTAGCACTTATCGATTTATCCATAAATAGCATATTGCCTGAATGAGAGATTAATTCATCGTTTGCTAAATCACAGCAGAAGTATGTTACTTTTTGCTGTTTCTTTAATTTTTTATTCCATAAAACAACTTGTACAATGTTACTGCTCTCATGATTACTCAACGCAGTAAAGTTTCCATTCTCATCTATTTTTCCAAATGAAACCTGACTGATATCATGTCCAGTTCTCACAGCGCCCCATAAAATTAATGGCAACATACCATTTACTTTTGTATTGTGCTTAGTATCGGCACTCATATTTTTTGTGATGAAATAACTTTTACTATAAATGTCACGCAATACAAATTCAATATCTTTCAAATACTGACTGGTATAGGCAGAATCTTTAGCAAATAAATTAGGAATATCACCTACGTATTCACGAGCAATCATGAAGTATTCGTTTGCATTCGGATAAAGCCACGCCATGTGAATAAAATCACCACCAGAAAAAGGATAGAAGACAAAGTTTGTATCATTAGCTCCATTGTTTTTTAGGTTGCTTTCATTCCAACTCTTGATTTTTGATAATCGAGTGTTTTCAATGCCGTACATTTTCTGATTTACATTTTTATTGAAGGACTCAATAAAGGTTTTGTCCCACTGAGGCTGGTAATAGTTTATAGGGTAGCCCGCAATTAAATGAGATAAATTATTGTATGAAGAATCTATATTGACTTTTACCACTTCAACCTCTGAAGCAGGAGTTGATGAACTATCTTGTTTGGTTTCGTTTGTAGATACTGTTATTGGTGAATTCTTTTCTGTTGAATTATTGCAGCTCAGCGCAACAAAACAGAAAGCAATGAGAATAAATCGATAAAATGATTTCATAATATGTCGTGAACAATTAGTGGTCAGCGAAGGTAATAATCTATTAATTACTGCTCGAAATTATTTAGTTTTGAGATTTATTTCTTACTAAAAGTAATCCACAAAAATCCATTTTAGTGTTGATAAATAAACAGGGGCAATTTGTTAAACTGCTTGTTTAAAGCTAGTTTTGAATCATAAAATATTTATTTCAGTTATGAGAGTAGTATGTTTTTTATTTATAATATTTTGGACTTCTATCTGCGCGGAAGCACAAAATAGTAGATATGGTTATACGAATGGCAGTAGTATTATTTTACGCGATAATCATTCAACGTCATCATCAAAATTAACGTCCTTGAAAAAAGGAGAATCACTAGAAATTTTGGATGAGTTTTATCCAACTAACAATACCAATGAAGCTATCTTGAGATATGAAACTCGCTTTTATGATACCTATGATGGAAACTATGTTTTCAAACTACCAGAAGGCAAAGCTGTCAAGGTAATCGAACATCTAAATGGAAGCAAAGTAAAGATTTCATACACGCAGCACGATAAGAGCAAAGGATATGCTACAATCACTACCGACCGATTGAAGTTTATTAATGGTGATGCATGGTATAAAGTTAGAACAGAATCAGGAAAGGTAGGTTGGGTGTTTGGACAATTCGTTGATTTAGAAATTGGCGATTAATCATGAGTTTCAAATTAATATTTTTGTTATTTTTTGTTTGTTTAATTACTTTTTTTATTCAATCATCTTGTATCGATAAACCTGTTTCTGATAAGGAGCGTTTGATGGGTCAATTTAATTATAAAACAGATGCTGCTTTCATTAAATTACCACTTTCTTATTCTACCAAAGAGATTTATTTGCGCAAAACAGTTTACGAAAAGTTTAAAGCCATGGCCGATTCTGCTGCTAAAGATGGAATTACTTTAAAAGTGCTCTCAGGTACTCGAAGCTATTCAGAACAAAAGACCATTTGGGATAATAAATGGAATAATTATTTTAAAAATGACGATAGCGTTGCCTGTATGAGAAAAATACTTTTGTATAGTTCAATGCCCTCTGCCTCTCGGCATCATTGGGGAACAGATATCGATATTAATAGCCTAGAGCCCTCTTATTTTGCTTCTGGAAAAGGTTTAAAGGAGTATACTTGGTTAGTTAATAATGCTTCTCGTTTTGGATTTTGTCAGGTTTATGACGACATGAAAAAAACTGGAAGAACAGGATATCAAGAGGAGAAATGGCATTGGTCTTATTTGCCTGAATCCAATAAAATGTTAAAAGAATATAGAACTAAAATCGCTTATTCAGACATTAAAGGTTTTAAAGGAAGTAACTTAGCTTATAAAATTAACTTTATCACTATGTTTGTTGATGGGATAAGTTTAAAGTGTAAGTAGTGTTATTAATAGGTAATTATAAAACATAAGTGACTTCAAAAATAAATTTCGCAACAGCTTTTTCTTTAGTTGTTGCTAATATGATAGGTGTAGGAATTTTTACTAGCTTAGGTTTTCAACTTTTTGGATTGACCGATTATCGCGTTATCATGTTGTTGTGGATGGTGGGAGGTTTTTTAGCTATTTTGGGTTCTTTTATTTATTCTGAATTAAGTGCAGCATTCCCTCGCTCTGGTGGCGAATATAATTTTTTGTCGGAAGCATTTGGACGATTTACAGGGTTCTTGTCTGGATGGATTTCAATTACTCTAGGATTTTCAGCACCCATTGCAGCAGCCGCTCATGCATTTTCTAAATATTTCATTCATCTTTTACCTTTTGAGATAAATAATAATTTGCTTTCAGTGTTGCTAATTTTTCTTGTAACGTGTATTCATATTTTCAAAAAAAACATTGGCGCTAATTTTCAGGTTATTATTACAGTTGCTAAAATAGTTTTAATGGTGTTGTTTATTTTATGCGGCTTTTATTTTGCTAATAAAGGCAATAATGTAAGTTATTTGGTAGTAAATCCCAATATTAAAAGTGAATTATTCAGCTCTGCATTTTGGGTTTCACTGATATATGTATCTTATGCGTATTCAGGATGGAATGCGACGGCTTATATGATAGATGAAATTGATCAACCGAAGAGAAATGTCCCACGTTCAATTTTATATGGAACTTTGGTGGTGATGATATTATATGTTCTAATAAATTGTGTTTTTCTTTTATCAGCACCCGCGGATGCAATGAGAGGGAAAGAAGATGTTGGATTTGTGGTAGCCAATTTTATTTTTAGTAATCAAGGTGCCATGATTATAGGCGGTCTTATTTCCTTTTTTCTTATTTCTACTATCAGCTCCATGGTTGTTGTAGGCCCTCGTGTAATTAGTCGTGTGGCCCAAGATTTTTCTGAACTCAGTTACCTATCTAAATTTTCTAAAAATGATGTTCCAGTAAGAGCTATTATAACCCAATCGTTGATTTCAATACTGATTTTATTGACGACTGATTTTCAATTTATCATAACTTGTATAGGGTTTGTTTTAACCTTATTTACTACGCTTACTGCTGTTGGATCAATCGTCCTACGGTATACACGTCCAGATGTTGTTCGCCCTGTTAAAATGCCGTTATATCCATTCCTTCCAATCATCTATATACTATTTAATATTTGGATTATGTATTATCTGTTAATGAATAAGCCTTATGAAAGTGGACTAGGTTTGTTGTTTGTTGCTGTAGGTGCAGTATTTTATTTTCTATTTTCTAAGAAGAAAAATAGTTTGTTTGTTTCTTTTATCTTGTTTGTTGTGATCTCGTTTAGTTCATGCAATCAAAGCAATAGTTCTAATCTTAAAATAGATAGTATAAAAACAAGTAGTTCGGTAAATACGGATTCCTCTAAATTATCTGCTGTAGATTCTACAAAAATTGAAGTTGTTGGAAATTCTTATCATGACGAAATATTAAAAGATTTCAAATCTAATTCTAATTTAAATGAATGTGCTAGCTACCTCGCTTGTATCGACTCAGCAGCTATTCCGAAAGATTTTAAAAAATATGCAAGTAAATTAAATAAAGCCTGGTATAAAAAATGCGATAAAATGCTGCATCCTGTAACACGTTGGATGAAAGAAGAGCACTTGGATACCTTGGGAGGCAATAACAAACTTGTTTTCTATCCTTTTAGCGGTCCCGACTTCGATTTTGCATATTCTTTTTATCCTAATGCTTCAACCTATGTAATGATTGGATTGGAAGGGATTGGTGATTTATCTTTGTTTGAGAAAGATAATACGTACAAGCAAAATAATTTTATAAAAGAGGCTGGGTCTATTTTAAGAACCACAAATAAGTTAGGATTCTTTGTAACGATACATATGCGCTCAGAAATGCGTGTAAATGGAACTATGTCTTTTATTGCTTTTTATGTAAAGAAAATGGGTGGTGAAATAGGTGATATTGTTCCAATGCATTGGGATAAAGATAAGGGCGTTCCTGTGGAATTGTCGAGAGGAGATAAAGGTAATATGTTTAAAATGATTTGTAAGATGGAGCCGAACTCAAAACCAATTACAATTTATTATTTTTCAAAAGATATATCTGATCATGGTCTTGAGGGCGAAAACGATTGGTTGGATTGGGTAAAGAAAACGGCCGATGGTCAGCCAATAGTTAGTTTAACAAAATCTGCTTCATATCTAATGCATTTAAGTAGTTTTTCAGTAGTAAGAGATTTTATTTTAGAAAACTCTGTCCTGCATATACAGGATGATTCAGGAATACCTTTGTCAGATATGGAATCAGATGATGCTGGTGTGAAGCTATATGGAAAGTACACACGAACAATTAAATTATTTGCTGGAAGAGTTCAAAAGGATATGCGAAACCGTTATACAGAGCGTGATAAGGTAGAATCTTTACCATTTGCTATTGGCTATAATGTAACGCATCGTGAGTGCAATTTGCAGGTTCGCTCTCCATATTTCAGATGATATGCGAAAACGCTGGCTGTCGCTAATATCGTTCTGCTTTTTGTTAGTCCTAAACTTAAATGCGCAGAATCTTCCTAAAAGTAAAATAGACCTTCAGAAAATCGTTGCGCGCTCGCCAGTTACCATCGACCTTTCCCAAAATAAAGTACAGATTATGGTAGGAGAGGTTCGAAAAAACAAATCCGCGAGTCCAGAAATTACTTATTCTTCACTTGGCCTTAATGCTGAAAATTATTTTTATCCCGCAAGTTGTGTTAAACTGCCTGTTGTTATCCTCGCGCTTGAGTGGTTGAATGAACATAAAGAAAATGGAATTACAATTAATTCGCCTTTCGAGTTAATATCAAATAGTAATTGTCATTCCTATAAGTCGCTTGAAGAAACTAAAGACGATATTTTAAGTATTGAAAATTGTATCAAGAAAATGCTTCTGGTAAGCGATAACAGAAGTTATAATGCTTTATTCGATCTACTTGGTCGAGATTACATCAATTCAAAATTAAAAGCAAAAGGATATACGAAAACGCAAATAGTAAAATCGTTTGCAGGTTGTCCTGATTCGCTCTTGAATTTTAAACCAGCTTTGAATTTTTTTGATGGTAATCGTGAAATTGTTTTTCATCTCGACAGTATTAGTTACGTAAATCCAATTAGTAAATTAACATTTGATGCAAGGGTAGGAGATTCCATAATGATTGATAGCGTAACTACAATTGCGGGCGCAAAAGATTTCTCGTTTAATAATTATTTACCACTAGATGAAGGTTTAGATATGTTGGTTCAATTGATCTACCCTTCTAAACAATCTTTATGGAAAATTACAGCTAAACAGCGACAGTTTTTAATGTACTGGATGAGTCGTTATCCCAAGGAAAGTAGAATTAAAAATTACACTTCCGGGAAGCAGTATTTTGATGCTTATAAAAAATACTTGATTTATGGTCGGGAAGAGAAACCAATAAAATCTGATTCGCTGCGTATTTATAATATTGTTGGATTGTCCTATGGCTTCGCGACGGATATCGCTTTTATAAAAGCAACTAAATGCAAAACAGCTTTTTTTATTGCAGCAACTACTTATTCGAACAATGATGGAGTAATAAACGATAATAAATACGATTATCAAACAATCGGATTTCCGTTTTTAAAATATCTTGGGAAGGAAATATTTAACCAATTTAAAATTAATAAAAAGTAAATTATCGTAAACGAATAACTCGACCAAGTTTTAAAGTCGTTTCTGGCTTAATTTTATTTAATCTACAAATTGACTTTACCGATGTTTTGTTTCTAATTGCAATAGCTAATAAGGTATCGCCATTTTTAATTTTATAAGAGTAATTGAAGTTCTTTTTCTTCGAACCTTTATTAATAGAGGTAAAATTTGAACCATCAAAATTTGTTTTGCCACCTATCACAAAATTATTTTTGGTTAAAATGACCGTTTCAGAAGTTAGTGATGCGTTTTCAAATGCAATTATGTCAAGCGGGTTAAAGGGCTTGTCTTTATAACGCGTTTCAAAATGTAAATGAGGTCCAGTACATCTAGATCCTGTACATCCGCCTTCCCCTAATATATCGCCAGCCTTTATAATAGAATTTGGTTCAACATTGATCTTGCTTAAATGCGCATAGTATGTTTCTAATCCGTTATAATGACGGATTATAACCAAGTTGCCATATCCACCATTATTGTACTGTGCGTACCTAACAACTCCATCAAATGCAGCTTTTACAGGGTCTCCAGTCTGTAAATGTAAATCAAGTCCTTTGTGCGGACGATTCCAACGCCATCCAAATTGTGAATTAATCTTAGTCTCAACGGGCATAACAAAGCAACGAAACTCATCTGTCAATTTAAGTTTGATAGTATCAGGAATGTTTTCAATATTAGAATATGGATACAAATTATCGTTATCCCAGTATTCACAAGTTATTTCTTCAAACATGTCAATGCAGGTTGAATCATTTCCTTCAAAACGCGGATTTTTATCTGCATAAATACTTGATGTACTCAGTGCGGTAAAGCATAATAGAAAAAATGATCTTCGAAGAAATTGCATAATTGAATAAAAAATTCTTGATTAATTAACGTTTGTAAAATTCGTCATTCAAATTTTGCCAACCAAGTAATTTAGTCTTGTTCCCTTTTTATTCATCTTTTGTTCATATTGAGGGAATTATGATATACAAAATAATATCAACTTGTTTGTAAGTAATTGAAATTCAGATTATTTAATGTTAAGCACTAGTATTCGATTTTTTTAATTTTTGAATTTCACGCTCAGTTCTGGAGTTAATATGAATTGTCAGGAGGGAAGAATGCTTGGTGGTTTTGGGATGCTATAAAATATACCCAAGGTGATGGTATCCATTTAAATGGTATTGGTTCTGAATTGAAAGGGACATTGCTTTTTCATGCTATTGAAAATAGTTTATCATTAATTCGAAGCAATTATATTACTTCGAAACCATTTGAAATTGTTGCCGATAGTTTATTAATGCAAGAGTTTGATACAGCATCCGCTGATTCATTTATTGCCTATAAAAATTAAAATCAGCAAAATGATACAGCAATATTTGAGGAAAATAAAACTATAAAAATCAAAAGAAAGAAATTAATTCCTCTGTTTACATTGTCAAAAAGAATGACATGTTGGGAGCCATTACTTTGAAAACCAAAGTATCCGTTGTTAAACTTAAAAAAATCAATAAGCTTTATGGTGATTTAATTCAGCTAGGTCTAAAATTACAATTGAAATAAAGATTTAAATCATATCTTCATCAAATATTTTAAGATTATTAAATGAGTAATTGATAATATTGTATTCTTAAAATTTATAATGATAAATAGTCGAGAAGATTTTGTTTTCCCTGTTAAAGTACCTTATTCTACAGCCCCAGATATTGTTAAATTAATAGATGAATTTAATTTAACTTCTATTTCTAACGAGGTGCTTGCATTTAAATTAGAAGAGTTAAATAAATTTCAAGATGATTTAGCCAAAGAAATTTCAAGTGATGAACTTTCACATTCACTAAAAATTATTTGTGAGAAATTCAACCTCCCAGATGCTAAAACAATCAAAGATTTAGCAAAATATATTCAGGATGATATAGCAATTTTATCGCTCGGAAAAGTAATTGCAATTTGTTTTTGTGCTCCTAGTGGATTTATTCCATCTAAAGTTGTAGGTAAGTCATTTTTTGAAATACATCAGCCAATACCAGATTCTGAATTGTTACTTAAAATGAGTGATAAGCTTTCTTCAATGCTATCTGATATAAGTCGTGGTCCATATCGCCGTTATATATGGACAATTACTGCCAATCCTTCAATGAGTCAACATCCCTCTATGAAAGATAAATTCCATCCTAAATCAATTTTTGATTTGCATTTCAGAAGTGAAACACAAACTACTGTTCCACTTGGTGATGATGTACATATGTTATTTTCTGTTAAGGTTGAAATGACACCGTTGAAAGATATTTGGATGGATACAGTAAAGAAAAACACTATTTTAGAAAGCATAGATACAATGTCAGAGTCTATGTTAGAATATAAGAATTTGAGAACGATAAAATCAATTTTAAAGCAGGATCTATGAGTGAAAATATAATTTATGGTATTATGTCAGCAATGCCAGAAGAAATAGATGGTGTTATTAGTTTAATTCATGATCCTCAGCATAAAAGTATAGCAGGCCGAACGTATACTACTGGAACAATCAATGATAAAGATGTTGTTGTTGTTTTTTCGAGGTGGGGAAAGGTTGCAGCTGCGTCTACTGCCACTACGCTGATAGATTATTTTAAGGTAGATAAAATTGTTTTTACTGGCATTGCAGGCGCTATTCACGATGATTTAAATGTAGGCGATATTGTCGTTGCCGATAGTTGTGTTTTTCATGATTTGGATACTCGTCCACTAAACGAAAGGTTTGTAGTGCCAATTATCAATAAAAAGTTTTTCGAATTAAATGTTTCAGAATCGTGGTACCTCAAATTGGTAAATACTTTTCATGCTAATAATATCAATCAAATCATTGATGAGAATTGGATAAGTTTATTCAATCTGCGTACGGTTCAAGTAGTACGTCGTTCAATTGCTACTGGCGATCAGTTTGTCAATTCAGAAAAGATGAAAGATGATTTAAGAATCAATTTACCCGTGGTTGCTTGTGTTGAAATGGAAGGTGCTGCTGTTGCACAAATATGTTTTGAGTATAATATCCCCTGTAGTATAGTTCGTACAATTTCAGATAGTGCCAATAATACAGCGGCTATGGATTTTATGCCATTTGCAAAACATGTGGCTTCGTCTTATTCTGTTGCTATAGTAACTGCTTTATTATCTGACTGATTTTAGCTATTTTTAAAGTGTGAAAAAATCGCATCTCATTTTATTATTGTTCCTTTGCTTTGCACTCGGATTGTTTGCGCAGCATTTTTACGATAGACATTTTGGGAGAGAAGTAATTAATTTAAGTGACCCAAGTTCTCCATATTTTAAACCTAGTGCGTTTGAAAATACCCCGACTGATTCTATAATCCCTAAGCTTGAAATTCCCCTCATAAAGTCAGGAGATCAAATTGTAGAACACAAAGCTTATACCCTAGATTATATTGAAAAGTACGAGCAAGCCGAATGGGTGGCTTATGAATTAACGGCTGATGAAACTTTAAAGAAGTTTGAACGAAGTAGTAAATTCTTCTCTGATCCTTCTGTTAAAACGGGGTCAGCTAATGATGCTGATTATAAAGGTTCAGGTTATGATAGAGGCCATTTAGCTCCTGCAGGTGATATGAGTTATAGCGAAGAGACGATGTTAGAGTCTTTTTATTATAGCAATATGTCGCCTCAAGTGCCATCCTTCAATCGTGGAATATGGAAGCGTTTAGAAGAAAAACTTAGGGATTGGGCTGTGTTATATCAATCTATTTATATTGTAACGGGTCCTGTTTTAACTTCAGGAACTGTAGCGTCTGTTAATGGATTATCGGTACCCACTTATTATTATAAAGTTATTCTCGATTATCATGGTTCACACCTGCAAGGTATTGGGTTTATTATGCGTAATGAAGGTGCTGATGGTGAATTAAAACAATATGCGGTTACGATTGATAGTGTAGAAAAATTTACTGGCATCGATTTCTTTCCCAGGCTTCCTGATGCCTCAGAGAATGCCGTAGAGAAACGGGTTTGTTTATCATGTTGGGATTGGAATAATTCTGTTTCCCGTCATTCAGATGTTAAAAACCAAGGTGTTTCCGCTCAGTGCAATGGAACAACAAAAGCAGGTGCAAGATGTAGGAAAACAACAAAGGATCCTAGCGGCTTTTGTTACCTGCATATAAATCAAACAGGTTCTTCCAGTCCTAGGCAATCCAATATTGAATCTAAGAGTCCCTCTTCAAGTCAATGCTTAGGGACTACTAAAAAAGGTAGTCGTTGTCGTAGAATGACTCGTAGTCCTAGCGGATATTGTTACCAGCACGGCGGTAACTAATCAAAACTCATTAATCAAAGTAATATGTCAAGCAACTTCTTTCGTTCAAATAGCTACTTTATAGACGAGAATGTTAACTTCTTTAAATTCGAAAATACTTACCAATTATATGATGATTTAGGCGTGCATATAGGTGCAGTATGTCAGAAATTGTCTTTCGGACAGAAGTTATTACGAATGTTACTTAGTAAATCGATGCTTCCATTCTTATTAGAAATTAAAGACCTCGACGGAAATGTTCAGGTAAGTATTTCACGCGGTTGGACATTCTGGATGTCGAAAATTACCATTACAGATGGCAATGGTAATATGGCTGGTACAATCAAACAAAAGTTCAAATTCTTTAAGCCAGAGTTTATAATTTCAGATGCTAATGGTCTGGAAATAGCAATAATAAAAGGTGATTGGAAAGCTTGGAGTTTTGAAATCAACGACCCCAATCAAAAGCCAATTGGCACTATAAGTAAAAAATGGGCTGGTGCTATGCAGGAGATTTTTACTTCTGCAGACAAATATAATGTGTCCTTAAATTCGGAAATAACCGATAATTTGCGTAAAATTGCTATTCTATCCGCAGCAATTACCATCGATATGGTGCTTAAAGAAAGCAAATAATTATAAATAATAGAAACCTAAAATCATAAACCAAAAACAAAATGAAAAAATTAGTATTAGCATTAGCTATGGTAAGCATTTTATTCAATGCTTGTAAAAAGGATGAGTCAACTCCTGCTTCTACCGGTTCTACAACATTAACTGTAGAGAAGAAGAACAGAGCAGCAGTAATTTATTTCGGAGAAGACTGGTGTCCTCCATGTGGTTCTTACGGAGGGCCAACTTTAGACAGCTGTTTAAAGCAAGAAGGAACATTGTTAACCGGAATGAAAATCAATACAAGTTCAAATAATTCATCGTTGAACTGGTCAACAGGGCAAGGAATGTGGAATGTTTTTAATACAGGTGTTTTCGCTAGTGCAAACGCGATTCCTTCAATGGCTGTAAATACAACAAAACAAAGTGTTTCAACAAGCGTATCAAGTAATTATTCTGGTGCAGTTTCTAAGGCAACAACATTCGCTAACGGAACTATTATCGCAGGTATCGCATTAAGAAAAAGTATTTCAGGCGATTCTATGTCAGTTGATACGAAAGTGAAATTCTTTAGCGACATCGCAACAGGTTCTGATTACCGTTTAGCTGTTTATGTTGTAGAAGATAAAATTATAACATCACAGTCAACAAGCTCTGGAACAAATGCCAATTACGAATACCGCAATTTAGTTAGAACATGTAATGCTTCTGCTTATTATGGTTTAGAAGTAAATAATGGTGGTGATGCAATTGCATTAGACCAAGAGTTTTCTGCTAATTATAAAATGTATTTAAAACCAACTTGGAATAAGAGTAACTTAAAAGTTATTGGAATTTTATGGAAAATGGGTGGTTCTCCTGCTCAAATAGTAAATTCGAATGTTGTTAAGTAATTAATCGATATTTTTTAAAGTCCCGAGGTTAACTCGGGACTTTTTTATTTTTACAACTATGGAAATTTTATTTGAAAAGCCATTTCGCAAATTGCTAAATCAAGATGGGGATGGTGTTGTATCATCAGCAGTTTTAATCGCTGTAATTAAAATTTCAGACAAATCTCAATTGGCTAATTCGTTTATTGAATACGATACTGATATGGATTATGACATTGTAGAAAACATCCCATTGCTAATGTTGCTCTTTTTAAAGCCATCAAAAAATAATTCCAAAAATGTTTTTGTTACAATAAGGAATTGGACAGAAGAGAAAGAGATGCTTTATCAGAATCAAATTGGAAAAGAATTCAAGGTCGCTATTGAAAGCAAATAAAATAAAGCTATTTGCCCTTCTTGAAAACACTCTCTGCAATTCCTTTTACCGATACTATGTTCAACGGAAACTCTAGGAATACATGCAAGAAACTTAAGAAGAACAATACGATGATTCCTGTTCTATAATCATATAAGTAGAAGCTTATACTCGCAATCCAGATTGCTGCAATAATTCCTAGTCTGGTTTTTGAAATACCCTTGTGCCAACCAATAATAGAGGTTTTAGAAAACCAATTTAGGTAATGAAAAGTATATGCAAAAGCTATAAATATCTGAATTTTGATTCCTAAAGAAGATAATAAATAAAACGGCTCTGATTTGTTGCTTTTCAGCAAATCGGCTAGTGAATAATTTAATGCCTGAAACCCACTTGCAAAGAAGTTGTCTTGTATTGACTTACTTAAAACATACTGATCCGTATGAATATTCCCAAAACTCACAATTAAGGGTATACAAGTAAGCAGAATTACGCCTATATAACCGGGAGTGCTTTTTGATTTTATTGCTCCAAATAGCATAAATAATAGGGTGAAAAAATAAACATGGATGATGGTTGGCAAAAATACGCTTACTAGTACAATTGAAAATGATACATACTTTAAAATAAGACATGAAATAAAGATGCTTAATACTAAAAAAAGTAAAGTGTGTTTAATATCCTTTAAAAACACCAATCCGATGGAAAATAATAATGCAGCAAGTAAAATAATATTTGAAGAAGAATTAAGTTCTTTTAAAAAGCCTTTTACTATTTCAATTTCATAGATAAAATCGAAAAATGGCAGGGAAAGCAAAAGCGGTATTGAAATTATCAATCCGAATAAAAAAAAGATGTTAATCCAATTTTTCTTTTTGATAAAATAGTTTCTTTCTTTTAACCAGTTAATCTCTGTAAGGTAATGTAAAGGCCCTAAAAAGGCATATGAAAATAGAAAGAGTTCAAAAGGGATTTTGTATGCTAATATCAATGAAATGATAATCAGAAATATGTTTAGTCGATCTATGTTTTTACTTTCCATTATGGTATTTTCAAGTCATAAAGTTATCTAATAATTTAATTATTTTCAAATGTGCTTTTTTAACTAAATTTCATCAATTATTTATTATTTCAATTAAATTATGTAAATTTGATAAAATGCTTATTATGACAAATCTTCAATTCTTTAAAACTTGTTGGCAAAATGAATTAAATGCTACAATTAACATTTTTGCAGCATTACCAAACGATAAATTAAATTATCGGCCACATGAAATTAATCGTTCTGCATATGAAATTGTAGAACATTTAATTGGGCATTCAATCGACCTTGTCACAATTGCATCTTCTAATTCATGCGATGAAACATTGGTCTATAAGTTCGACACATTGCAAGTCGCTGCTGAGGTTTACCAATCAAAATCTGATGAACTTTCAGTGGTTTTAAATTCTCTTTCAGAAGATCAATGGGAAAATGAAGAGGTCGCATTAACAATAAATCACAACCCTTTTATCACGTTAAAGCGTAATCAAATGATGTGGTTTTTCTTCTTTGATATCATACATCACAGGGGGCAATTATCAGCTTATGTTCGTCCGATGGGTGGCAAAAATCCGGCTATTTACGGATATAGTGCAGATACTCAATAATTTTTTTTTCATTTTTAGGGGCAACATAATATTTTTTTATGTCATTCGTAAAATAATAACATTGACACTGTATTATTAAATCGAATGTTTTTTTTCTTAAATTTATATGTCATATAATGACAAACATACTTGTTTATTAATTTAGCTTCAATTACATTCGCACGCAATACAAAAGTTACATCAAGTATTCGACTTACGGGGGTAATGTCAATTATTAGTAATTATGTTTAGAAACTATCCAGGTGAAAAATGGGAGACCATTGACGTAGATCATAAGCTGCGCTATAACTATGCGATTTCAAATTATGGTCGTTTGGTTAGTTATTCAGAGTCTATTAAAGAAGGCAGGATAATTAAACCAGGTAGAGTAGAGGGTTATACAACATTTAGGTACAAGATTTATGCTGGCGCCAAGATTAGATATTTTTCAAAGATGATTCATAATTTGGTTTCAGATAAGTTTTTAGTTAAGCAGACAACCGAACATTGTTATGTAATTCATCTAGATCGTAATAAGTCAAATAATTATTACAAAAATCTCAAGTGGGTAACTCGCGAAGAAAGTATTGCATTTAAAAAGGAAAGTCCTGCTGTTAAAGAAGCAATGCGCAAGTTGGTTGAGATAAATAAAAAGCGCGATGGTGCTAAGCTAACCGAATCAAAAGTTCGCTTGCTAAAGAAAAAGATATTTGATCCTAACAGAAAGACAAGACTTAAAATGATCGCTAAGCAATTTGGCATTAGTGAAATGCAGCTTTATAGAATTAAGTCGGGTGAAAATTGGGGTCATGTAAAAATAGACGAATAATATTTATCGTCAATTAATTACAATTCGTTAGATTTGCTAGCGATGAGAAAATTTTTATACATTATTTTATTTCTTCCAGTTTTTTCATTTGGCCAGAATGATACCGTTGCGATAATTAAAACTAAAGAACCTGCTGATATTTTTTCTGCTGGGCTTGGTTATGGTCAGGATTTGGGTGGTATTGGCGTGAATCTCACCTACTATGCTACAAACAAGATAGGTTTTCAAGGTGGATTAGGTTATGCAAATCCTGGAATTGGATATAATGTTGGCCTTAAATTTCGATTTTTAAAAGAGGAATTTTTATCACATCGTACCCCTTTTTTTATTGCAATGTATGGGTATACTGCGGCTCTTAAAGTAAAAGACAGCCCCAATCTAAATAAAGTTTTTATTGGCCCTTCTCTTGGATTTGGAATGGATTCTAAAGCGATGGGCTTAAGTCATACTTATTGGTCGTTTGCAGTTTTTTATCCGTTTATTGGGAATGACATCCAAAAATATATTAGTAGTAATCATATCAGTTTGTCAAAAAGCGCTACTCCAATTACAATTTCAATTTCCTATAAGGTAATTATTCGATAGTATTATCCTTTCTTTTCTAACATGATTTCAAAATCACTTTATTAGTTATATTAGTGAAATGAATCAAGAACAACCTGGATTTAATCACAGCGCTGTAAATCGCTTGACTGCCTTATGGGCTTTAAATGAATCTGGCTTAGGTGGAGCGTTACACGCGGCTAAATTCCCTTTCACAGGGATTTTCGTTGGTGGGTTCGCGGTAATTTTAATTTCGTTGATAGCGCGATATTCAAACTATAGTTTCAAAGCAATTTTAAAGGCTACTGCAATGGTGTTGATGATTAAAGCTGCTGTTAGTCCGCATTCTCCATTTCCAGCTTACTTGGCCGTTTCATTCCAAGGGCTTTTAGGTGCTATGCTTTTCTCCTTAACACGAAATTTTAAAATTACGCCTGTTGTTTTCGGTGGATTAGCGCTTCTAGAATCTGCTATTCAAAAAATACTTTTAACGGTTTTGTTCTTTGGAATGTCTTTTTGGAAATCAGTGGACGATTTTATTTTTTCTACTATAAAGATTTTTCAGTTACCCGCTGATTTTTCTTTTAGTGAATGGATTGCTATAAGTTATGTTGTTCTTTACTTTGTTTTGGGATTGGTAATTGGAAAATTTACAAAGCAAATTCCTGATGCTGTTTCTTCTCTTGATTTTTCTATGATTAAATTGAAGGATATAGAGCATCCTGTTAAACAAAATCGTAAAAGAAGAAAACGATTAATAGTGATGGTTGCACTTTCAATATTATTTTCTTTTCAGTTAATTTCTGTTTTTCTTGGTTTGCCATTCGGAAATCTGCTTGCTAGACTAGTATTCTTTATGCTTTTGTTTTATTATGTAGTTGGACCATTAACTACTAAATTGATTCATATATTATCAAGAAAAAAATCTAAAGAAATTGAGGAACTAAATGAAGAAATGGCAAATCTTCGAATTGCTTTAAAGCCAGTTTTAAAACAGGTTACTAAAAATTATCATGGAATAAATCGAGTAAAAATGTTTATACTTTATATGGTAGCTATTTCCTTAAATGATGTAAGATTTGATAATGAATAGGATTTTAATTTTATCAGGCACAATTCAAAGTGGAAAGACAACTTCACTTTTTAAACACTTTTCGAAATCTGATACTGTTGGAGGTTTTATTTGTCCTGACGTAAATGGATTAAGGATGATTTATTTTGCTGCTGAAAAAAGACTTGTTCCTTTTCAATTAAATCAATTAGATAATGTGACTTCAATTGGTAAATTTAATTTCGATCAAGAAGTTTTTATCATGGCTTCCGATATTTTAATCAATCCAAAAACGCTAGAAAAAAATTTTGTTATTGTAGATGAAATAGGTCCACTAGAATTAAAAAATCAAGGATTTTATCATGCATTAGAAACACTAATCGATAATTGGAGAAAAAAAGAATACGGTACATTAATTCTTGTTGTAAGAGAATATTTAATTGCTGATGTAATTTCAAAATTTAATTTATCTGATTCTAAAATTATATCTAAGGAAGAACTTTTACCGGACATAAATACTTTTCCAGATATACATGGTTTGATTTTAAGTGGTGGGGAAAGTAGTAGAATGAAATCGGATAAGTTTTTATTAAAATATGATGGAGTAGAACAGTATAAACGGCTACAAAATATGTTTAAAGAGATGAGCTTGAATGCTGTTTTATCTTGCAATGAAAATCAATATTCAAACAATAGTTTTGCAATTGATAAAATTCTTGATAATGAAATTTACAGTGAAGCAGGGCCTTTAACAGGTGTTTTATCTGCTTTTGAAAAGTTGAATTCTGATCTATTAATAGTTGGATGCGATTATCCTCTTTTGTCAATTGAGCATTTGCAAATATTAAAACAATTTGCTGGTTACGGATTTAATGAAATAGCGTTTGTAAGAAATAATTCAATTGATGTAGTAGAACCACTCATTTGTTTTCTTTCTAAGCAATCGTTAAGTTGTTTAAAATTGTTTTATCAGGAGGGAGGTCGATCATTAAATAAATATTTGCAACAAGTAAATCCTTTAAAAATCCAATTACAAAACGATTCATTTTTGCGAAGTTTCGATACACCTGAAGATTATTACTCTTATAATAAAAACTAATAATATGAATCAATTATCAGTGCAATCTGTTCGAATTACAAAAGTTAATGAAATATCAGATCAGCTTAATGATGATATAATTGTAGTGGAAGAGCCTTTAGAAATTCGATTAGGTTACGGTCCTATGGAAATGCGCGACGAAACAAATGTTTCAATTACTATGCGAACACCTGGAAATGATTTTGAATTAGCAACTGGTTTTTTATTTACAGAGGGCATAATCAAAAGTTATGAAGATATTTTATCGGTTAAGTACTGCACTAATCATCAAAAGGTAGCGCAACAATATAATATTGTTAGAGTCGAATTAAGGCCAGATATTGAATTCGAAGCTTCATCATTTAATCGTAATTTTTATATGACATCTGCATGTGGTATATGTGGGAGAGCAAGTCTAGATGCAATTGCTATTCATTTCTCAAAGCCAGATTTAGATGATAAGTTAAAAGTGAATAAAGAAATCATTTTTACATTATCTGAAAAGTTAAAGCATAAGCAAACTATCTTTAATAATACTGGAGGTATTCATGCTGCTGCATTATTTGAACTTAATGGCGAATTATTGCTAACTATGGAAGATGTGGGTCGTCATAACGCTTTAGATAAATTAATTGGAAGTTTGTTATCTTTAAACAAATTAAATATAGCAAAAGAAGCAGTTTTGTTTTTAAGTGGCCGTGCTAGTTTCGAGTTGATGCAAAAAGCAACTATGGCAGGAATAAAAATTGTTTGTGCCGTTGGGGCTCCATCTTCTTTAGCTGTTAATACAGCCGAAGAATTCGGAATCACCTTAATCGGCTTCCTGAGAACGGGTAGGTTTAATATTTATTCTCATCCTTTCAGAATACTTTAAGCTTTTATATCTTTGTAAGTCAATAACCTTATCATGAAATTAAGAATTAAAGGAAACTCCATTCGTATTCGCGTATCAAAAACCGAAGTTTCTGATTTTGAAAAGAACGGCGAGCTAAACGAAGCGACTTTTTTTGGTACGAATCATTTTCATTATTGCATGAAGAAAACCAATGCTTCCTCAACGCTTTTCGCTGATTATCAAAATAACTTTATTACAGTTCATATTCCTGAAGAAATAGCAAACGAGTGGACCTCCACCGATCTGATTGGTTTTAACTATAAAATGCCGCTAGGAAATGATGAACATTTATTTCTTTTGGTAGAAAAAGATTTTGTTTGTATCGATAATACTTTTGAAGACCAAAGCGACAATTATCCAAATCCTAATGCAGTGTGTTAATTAGCTTTTATGTCTGAGTTTAACGATAATCATAACCACCCTAATCCAGAAAATCCAGAAAGGTTTACAGGCATTAAGCTAGATCACGCTCGTAATGCCGCCGCTGGTACTGAAGCTATACTTATTGCAGCGCAACATGTCTTATCCGAAATGGGTCCTTTGCGCGCTATGAAAGCTCTTTTTGCATTAAATCAAAAAACGGGTTTTGATTGTCCGGGTTGCGCCTGGCCAGAACATGATAAACATCGCTCTAAACTAGGTGAATATTGTGAGAATGGAGTGAAAGCCATTGCGGAAGAAGCAACAACAAAAAAATTAACACCTGACTTTTTTAAAAGATATTCAGTAACACAATTATCAGCACTTGATGATTATACTATTGGCAAAAGCGGGCGTATTGCTCAACCGATGTATCTTCCTGAAGGCGCATCACATTATCAGCCTATATCCTGGTCGGAAGCATTTGCTAAGATTGCTTTTCACCTTAAAAAATTAAATACCCCCGACGAAGCTGTTTTTTATACTTCAGGTCGTACAAGTAATGAGGCAGCTTTTTTATATCAGCTAATGATTCGCCAATATGGAACCAATAATTTACCTGATTGCTCCAATATGTGTCACGAGAGCAGTGGTGTGGCGTTGAATGAATCAGTGGGGATAGGAAAGGGTTCTGTAACACTTGAAGATTTTTATAAGACTGAAGTAATTATTATTCTTGGCCAAAATCCAGGTACTAATCATCCTCGTATGTTAAGTGCATTACAGGAAGCTAAATTAAATGGCGCTACAATTATCTCTGTAAATCCTTTACCAGAATCAGGATTGATAAGTTTTAAAAATCCACAACAAATAAAAGGTGCATTAGGTATTAAAGCTAGACTCACTGATATTTTCTTACAAGTAAAAATAAATGGTGATATGGCTTTGCTTAAAGCCATCATCTTGCGTTTGCATGAGGAAGAATTAAAAGCACCGGGGACCGTTTATGATAATGAATTTATCAAAAATAATACATCTAATTACGAAGCATTTATACAGCAGGTAAATAAATATTCGATTGAAGAATTGCTCGAACAAGCAGGTATTTCTCGTAAACAATTAGAGCAAACAGTAGAGGTTTTAAAATCCAAGAAAAAAATAATTGCTTGCTGGGCAATGGGTTTAACGCAGCATAAAAATGCGGTTGATACGATTAAAGAAATTGTTAATTTATTGCTTGTTAAAGGTAGCATTGGTAAAGAGGGAGCGGGCACATGTCCTGTACGCGGACATAGTAATGTACAAGGAGATCGTACAATGGGCATCTATGAAAAGCCACCTCAAATATTCTTAGACAATATTGAGAAAGCTTTCGGATTTAAACCGCCTCAGCAACATGGATATGATGTAGTTGATTGTATACATGCTATGCATCAGGAAAAAGCAAAAGTTTTTATTGCTATGGGTGGTAATTTTTTATCAGCTACTCCTGATACAAAGTACACGGCGGATGCGCTAAATAAATGTGACTTAACCGTTCAGATTTCAACTAAGCTCAATAGAAGTCATTTGATTACAGGTAAAGAAGCTATAATTCTTCCTGCTTTAGGTCGTAGCGATAAAGATATTTTAAATGGGGAAGAGCAATTTATTTCTTGCGAGAATTCGATGGGAGTTGTGCAGATGAGCAAAGGAAATCTTACGCCAGTAAGCCATGAACTAATGAGCGAGCCATCGATTGTTTGCGGTATGGCATCATCGTTATTTGGAGAGCATTCAGTTGTTGATTGGAAATTATTTACTAAGCATTATGATTTTATTCGTGATGCAATCGAAAAAACGATTCCGGGTTTTGATAATTTTAATTCGCGCGTGCGTGAATTAGGCGGTTTCTATCTTCCGAATGGATCACGTATAGGTAAGTTTAATACAATCACTGGTAAAGCTAATTTCAATGTTGCTGATGTAACCTTCCATCATCTAAAAAAAGATGAATTAGTTATGATGACCATCCGAAGTCATGATCAGTTTAATACGACTATTTACGGATTAAACGACCGCTATCGTGGTATTACAAATGAACGACGTGTGATTTTTATGAATAAAAAAGATATTGCTGACTTAGGATTTAAAGCAGGTGATGTTGTTGATTTATTTAATCAATTTAATGCTGTTGAACGAGTAGCGAAGAAGTTTATCATTATCGAATATAATATTCCTGAAAAATGTACCGCTACTTATTTTCCTGAGACGAATGTATTGGTGCCAATTGATAGTGTTGCAGAAAAAAGTAATACCCCCACTAGTAAGTATATTGTTTTGAAACTACGTAAACATCAAGAGTTTTAATATCATATTGTTGATTTTCTATGCTGCTAAATATTTTTTTATAACTAATTTTTGATTCCGATGATTTCGTTTTTTGAATACTCTTTTGTGCATCCTTGGTTTTTTACTAATTATTCATTCTTGGCAGTGCTCGGTATTTTTTTGATGTTGTATTCTTTTTTTAAAACCGATTCGAAATGGCGAAAATTATTCGTAATAATTTTTAGTTTGTTTTTTTATTATAAATCTAGTGGGCCATTTTTATTGATTTTTATTTCCATGATAATTGCTGATTACCAAATTGCAAAAGCAATTGAGAAGCTTGTTAATGAAAAGACAAGAAAATTGCTGTTAGTAGTCTCGATTTTATTTAGTTTATCTTTCCTATTTTATTTTAAATATTCGTTTTTTTTTCTTGACATCGTCAATGATTTTTATAATTCAGGATTTCAGATAGAAAAGTTGTTTCTGCCGATAGGGATTTCATTTTATACTTTTCAATCTATAAGTTATATTGTCGATGTATATCATCGTAAAATTAGTTCCACTAGGAATTTTATCGATTACGCTTTTTACATGACATTCTTTCCACATCTTGTTGCAGGTCCTATAGTTCGTGCGCGTGATTTTATTCCTCAGATTAATAAGCCGCTTTCGGTTGATACATTTATAATGAAATCGGCCTTATTTAGAATAATTATAGGTCTCTCTAAAAAAGTCATTATTGCAGACTATCTCGCAAGGTATGTTGATATGGTTCATGCTTCTCCTGGGGCTTATTCAGGTATTGAAAATTTATTGGCTATGTATGGGTATGCGTGTCAGATTTATTTTGATTTTTCTGGTTATTCAGATATTGCAATAGGTATTGCGCTGTTAATGGGCTATCAATTAAAGGAGAACTTTAGTAATCCTTATCAAGCACATTCAATTTCTGAATTTTGGCGTCGTTGGCATATTTCATTAAGTACTTGGCTTCGTGATTATATTTATATTCCATTGGGTGGTAATAGGTATGGGCTTTTTAAAACATATCTTTTTTTAATGATTACAATGACGATAGGTGGCTTGTGGCATGGTGCATCTTGGTGTTTCGTTGTTTGGGGAATGGGTCATGGCTTAGTGCTTGTTTTTCATAAATTATTATTTAATAAAAATTCTAGCTCAATTAAAGGAAGTAAGTGGTTTAATTTATTTGGAATTCTTATTACTTTTCATTTTGTTTCATTAATGTGGGTGTTTTTTAGAGCAAATGATTTTAAAGATGCATTTACAATTTTTAATCAAATAATATTTAAGACAAATGCATTAGATTTGATTGGTTTTATAGTTGATCGGACAGGATTGTTTTTGATGTTAATTATTGGACTAGTTGTTATTTTTATTCCTTCATTTGTTAAAATAACAATGGAAAAATATTTTAATAAATTACCTTTATTGATTATTGCTATTATAATGGTTTTGTTTTTTCAAATTGTACTTCAACTTAAACTCGCAGAAATAGCACCCTTTATCTATTTTCAATTTTAGTATGAGAAAAAATATAAGTATTACTTTTATTTTTATTGTTTTATTTTGTTTAATCAAAACAAATACATTCAGCCAGTCTGATTCATGCTATGTTGATACTCTTTGCCATGATGAAAATATAATTGAAAATATTGAAGCACTTCAGAACTTTTATATGAAACTAAATTCTCATTTGGAAAACCCTAAACAAATTAGTATTTTGCATTTAGGTGATTCACATATTGAAATGGGATATTTTGTAGAGGAAGTACGTAGTTGTTTTAAAGTTAATTTTGGATTAGCAGGATTTGGAATGCTATTCCCCTATCAATTAGCGAAATCTGTTCCTTATTTTGTCCAAACCAAAACTACCAAAGGTGCATGGAATGGCAAATGTTATTTGAAAGCAGAAAGTGATTTTAAGTTTGGGATTGCTGGTTTTACAATCATGACAATGAATAAAGAGGCTGAATTTGAAATGCAAGCACTTAAATGTGATACATCTATTATTTCAGGTAATAAAGTTGTGGTTTATTCTTCTTCTAATGAAGCTAGTACTATAAATGTATGTGGTATGAACTATCCCTTGGATAGTATAAGTAAATTAGACCCTGTTGAAATTGAATCTGAAAAAATTGTGGTTGATGATTTTCAATATAGAAAAACTACTTTTTATTTTAATCAACCAATAAATAAATTGATTTTTTCAGTCAGTCAGTCCATAGATAGTATTCCTTTTTTTATTAGTGGTATTCAACTTACCAATCATGAACAACCGGGAATCGTATACCATAATTGCGGTGTAGTGGGGGCAACATTTAAACAGCTTAGTAAAAATGCTAGTTTGTCAATTTCACAGATGTTAGATATCAATCCGGATTTGATCATTTTTTCTTATGGGTCTAATGAGGCTTATGAACCTGATTTTATTTCTAATGATTATTATTTAGCAGTTATCGATTATATCCAACGGGTAAAAAAAACGTTGCCTAAAGCAGCAATTATTTTAACTACACCGCCTGACACGAGATCTAATGGCAGATTCCCAATTAATAATATGGAGATATGCAATGTATTAAAGCAGATAGCTAAAGAACAGAATTTAGCACTGTGGAATTTACATGATCAAATGGGTGGAGCGGGATCTATGATAAAATGGTTCAATAAGGGGTTGGCATCAAAAGATAAATTGCATTTTAAAAAAATAGGTTATGAATTGCAAGCTAAGATGTTTATGTATGCATTATTAAATGGATTTAAAAAGTTCAATAATTTAAACAAGGATTTAATTATTCCTGCTTATTCGGATTTTTATAAAAATTAATTCGTGAAAAAACACTTTACCAATACTATTTTTATTGCTGGATTTTTATTTTCAGTTATCATGTTTTTGTTTTTCATTTATGCGAACTGCAATTGTCAGTTTAATTTATTTAATTTAGATTTAGTTAAAAGCAATGAATTACTAATCACAGATTTTAAGCATAAGAAAAAAACGAAGTACCAAAAGATAAAAAAGCAAGTTGATAATATTGTTCAAGCGAAAGTTGACACCACGCATAAAAGATTTTTACTAGTTGGTGATAGCCAGGTGGGAGGATTGATGTATCCATTTTATAATTATTGTAAATATAATGGGCATGATTTGGCTTTAGCTTTAGTTTGTAATAGTGCTCGAGATGTTACTTTTGCAAATAATGATACGCTGAAATTATTAATTGAAAAATACAAGCCTGATCATATTGTATTGGTTGTTGGTTTAAATCAAGTGTTTCAAGATAGATTCTCAAAATCGGAGCTGGCTATTGAAAAAATACTATCAACTTTTAACGGCATACCTTATAGTTGGGTTGGTCCTGCAAGCTGGATTCCTGATAATGGTATTACTGAGTGCTATCGAAATAATTTAGATGTTGGTTGTTTTTATGCTTCTGATAAATTAATTCTTGATAGAGGCAATGATGGTCGTCATCCTTCGCCATCAGCTTATTATATTTGGATGGATAGTATTGCTCAGTGGATGCAGAATGAATCAATATATCATATTAAAATGCAAAAGCCACTTCAATTTAATGCTAATTATGCATTTACGCATCGCTCTTTTAATGCAGGTAGGGTAAAGAAAGATCCCATCACTAAGATTGCTATTGATACGAGTTCAGTGAAAGTTATTATCGATTCTTTAGGTAATTAAATTAAACTATTGCTAATTTAATTTTCAGCATAATCATTTGGGTCATCTAAAATATCGATTTGGTTAATGAGGTGCTAATTATACTTTGTTGCAGGCTATGATAAATATTTTTTATTTGGTTTACGGTCGCATTCTTAACAGAAGTGGATTAGTTGCAATATAGATGCGTGAAACGGTTTTGTATATTTATTTAAACATTAAGGATGGATTATTCGTTGGCAGACAAATACAATGCCTTTAGAAAAAATATAATTTTATTGGCTAAATTTGCGATATGAATTTTGATGAATTAGAACAACAACTTTCGTCATTGGGTAAATATACTTTTTCAGATCGGAAAGGAATACGATCTTATAAATTTAAAGGTGCTGTTTTTTTAACGATTAATAGAAGAGCGTTTCGTATTTGTTTAAGATTGCCGGCTGTCGAACAAAGTATTTTTATTGATTTTGCTCCCGATATTATTTGGAAAGTACCTAACCAATGGGGGAATTATGGATGGACATTATTTAGTATTGAAAAGTTGGAGTTGGAGATTGTAAAGGAAGGGGTAATTGCCGCAATGAATTTTGTTTTAATTAGAAAACAAAGTTAATTTGCTCCCTAGGCTTTGGGATGAACTATTTTTTCTATGTGCTAATTTGAAAATGAAAAAACATTGCCTTCTTAAAATATTTATGAATTCTACCTTAAAGTGCGATATACAGGATTATATAATCACATACATACTGATTAGGATTAAAAAATAAGATTCGATTTCAAAGGGGGCCACCACTCCTCCGCCCCAAAAGCAAAATTAGTGAGTACAAATTAAGTATTCGGTTGATAAACGTTTATATCCATTTACAAATGTTTACCTCTATTTGCGAATGTTGATTTACTCACTGTTAATTTCCTTTCCAGACTTTACAACCTTCGAAATTAAAATCAAGTAAATTTCCTTTATCAAATATTCCAAAAACAGCTGCTCCACTTCCGCTCATACTCGCATAATGGGCTCCTGCTTCATATAACTGATTCTTGATTTCACCAATTCGAGGATAATGTTTAATTATAGGTGTTTCAAAATCGTTAATTAAATAATTTCTCCAGTCACTGATGGGTAATTGTATGATTTCTGAAATTGATGTAATAGGCTGTTGAGGTGTAACCCAACTATAAGCATCAGCAGTTCCAACAGAAATATTATTTGGCATAACAATCACAATGTGATAGCTCGATAAATCCATTGCAATAGGGGTTAAAATTTCTCCACGGCCAGTCGCTAAGCAAGGCCTCGATTCGATAAAAAAGGGACAATCACTGCCTAATTGTGCAGCATATTCCTTCAGTTTTTGTACGCTAATGCCAAGATTAAACTTCGAATTAAGCAGATTTAGCATAAATGCAGCATCCGAAGAGCCTCCGCCTAAGCCAGCCCCCATAGGTAATAATTTATGTAAATGTACCTGAATTGGTGGAAGTTGATGGTCTGATTTGATAAGCTGCCAGGCTCTATAAATCAAGTTCGATTGAAGGCTACCTGATATACTTAAACCGCTGATTTTCATATCAAAAGCGTCCTTTATGCCCTCGTTAACTTCTAATATATCCTTCCAAAAAATAGGGTAAAAAACCGTCTCAATATCATGAAATAAATCTTTTCGCTTTCGAACTACATGAAGCCCTAAATTTATTTTACAATGTGGGTATACAATCATATTTCAGAATCTTGAACAAAGTTTCACCATGCGAATCTACTTTTTTTTTATTTTCAGATATCTTTGCGAAGAAATAAAAATATTAAATCATGGGTACAACGTTGATGGATTTTGAGAAACCGCTTGAAGAATTACATGATCAGTTAACAAAAGCGAGGCAGCTTCAAGAGAAGGGAAAAGTTAATGTTAAATCTGCAATAAAGGATCTTGAAGAAAAGATAGCAAAAACCAAATTAGAGATTTATTCTAATCTTACGCCATGGCAGCGTGTTCAATTATCACGTCATCCGGATCGACCTTATACATTGGATTATATTAATGCAATGACTGATGGTAATTTCATGGAGCTTTTTGGTGATCGTCAGGTGAAAGATGACAAAGCCATGATTGGTGGTTTTGGAGATATTGACGGACAAACTGTAATGTTTGTCGGTCAGCAAAAAGGGAATAATACCAAGCAGCGTCAGTATCGTAATTTCGGAATGCCTAACCCAGAAGGTTATCGAAAAGCTCTTCGCTTGTTTAAATTAGCAGAGAAGTTCAATAAGCCAATCGTTACGCTCATAGACACTCCCGGTGCTTATCCTGGATTAGAAGCAGAAGAACGAGGACAGGGTGAAGCAATTGCACGCAATCTTTATGAAATGTCAATATTAAAAGTTCCAGTGATTTGTATTATCATTGGAGAAGGTGCTTCTGGTGGTGCTTTAGGCATTGGCATTGGCGATAAGGTTTTAATGCTGGAGAATACGTGGTACTCAGTGATCTCTCCTGAGTCTTGTTCAAGTATTCTTTGGCGGAATTGGAATAATAAGGAAAGAGCCGCAGAAGCATTGAAATTAACTGCAATAGATATGAATGGTTTGCATCTAATAGATGGTATTATTAAAGAACCATTGGGAGGGGCGCATGTCAATCCCGCTGAGGTTTTTGAAACAGTAAAATTGGAAATCATTAAACATCTGACTGATTTAAATAAATTAACACCAACAGATAGAGTTAACCAGCGAATCGAGAAATTCTGCTCGATGGGTGTATATAAAAATGATTAATGATTAATTATTTTATTAAATTACAAGCCGGCTTGAGAAATCGCGCCGGCTTTGTTGTCGAAAAGATAAAGTGCTGAAATAAAAGCGTATCCAAATATTGTTAAAAAATAATTTACGAATACTAAAATCTGAATTGTAAATTTGAATTATGGCAAACGAAAAACCAACTACCAGAAAAAAAATAATACCCTCAACTTCCTTTCCTACTATTGAAGGGGGTAAATTACCACCTCAGGCGACTGAGTTAGAACAAGCTGTTTTAGGTGCTTTGTTAATTGATAAAAATGCAGTTGCAGAGGTAATCGATTTATTACACGAAAAGTGTTTTTATGTTGATGCTAATCAAAAAATATTTAAGTCGATTGTTTCATTATTTCATGATACAAAACCAATAGATATATTAACAGTAACACAAAAGCTTAGAAGTACCGGTGATTTAGAAATAGTAGGTGGGGCTGTTTATATTACTCAGTTAACCAATCGTGTTGCTTCGGCTGCAAATATTGAGTTTCATGCCCGCGTTGTTTTGCAAAAATTTATTCAACGTGAGTTGATTCGTATTTCTACTGAAACTATTCGCGATGCATTTGAAGAAACTACTGATGTATTAGAATTGCTGGATCGTTCTGAAAAAAATCTTTTTTCTATAACGGAATCGAATATCCGTAGAAAGTATGAGGATATGCATACCTTAGTAACTAAAGCTATTGATGATGTACAAATTGCTGGCACATTAAAAGATGGTGTAACTGGAGTTCCTTCTGGATTTACAGAATTGGATCGTCATACTATGGGATGGCAAAAATCAGATTTGATTATCATCGCTGCTCGACCTGGTATGGGTAAAACAGCTTTTACACTAAGTCTTGCAAAAAATGCAGCGTTAGACGGAAATCATCCAGTTGCATTTTTCTCGTTAGAGATGTCTGCGTTGCAGCTTGTGAATCGTTTGATTTCTTCTGAAACAGAAATTAGTTCTGCCAAGTTGAGAAAAGGTGATTTGTCGAAAGATGAATGGCAACGATTAAATTTAAAAGTAACTAAACTTACGAAAGCACCAATTTATATTGATGATACTCCTGCATTGTCAATTCTAGAATTAAGAGCGAAATGCCGCAGATTAGTCGCAGAAAAGGAAATTAAATTAATTGTAATTGACTACCTACAACTAATGAGTGGTACGTCAGATGGTAACAGAGGTGGAAATCGTGAACAAGAAATTTCTTATATATCCCGATCATTAAAGAGTATTGCAAAAGAATTAAATATTCCTATCATAGCACTTTCTCAGTTAAGTCGTGCAGTAGAAACAAGAGGTACTTCAAAGCGTCCTCAGTTAAGTGATCTTCGTGAATCCGGTGCAATTGAGCAAGATGCGGATATGGTAATGTTTATTTATCGACCTGAATATTATCAATTGGAAACTATGGAAGATGGAACACCTACCAAGAATTTAGCAGAAATAATTATTGCGAAAAATCGTGCTGGTTCATTAGCAGATGTGAAGTTGCAATTTATAGGTCACTTAACAAAATTCACTGATTTTAACCATTTCGATTTGCAAGATGAGACCGACTTGTCTAAGGATTCTGGTATCACTCCTAATTATTTAGTTGATGATAATAGCGGGAGTGTAACATTCGCTTCGCGTATGAATACTGATGGAAAGGATTTGTTTTAAATTATAAGTTGACAACAATTTTAAAATTTAATCATTGTAAACGCATGTTTAAAAAAATCATTCTTTTAATTTTCGTTTTTTTAAACGGTTTTTTACCTACAAGAGCAGCATATATTTTAATTCCTATGGATGATTCTCAAACGAATCATCTAAAAGCATATGGTATTGCCTATTGGGTTTTAACTAACAATGTTGAAGTACAATGGCTATTGAATTACCGTGGTGGTGCTTTTATGATTAAACAAATTCCTGCATTTGAGAATGAATGTCGCGTGCGTGGAGTAAGTTTTAATGTAATCGCTGATGGACAAGCGGCGAGCATCCTAGATGAAATTGCACAGCCAGAGGCGAACATGGATATTGTAAAGCTTGAAAAGGCTCCTAAGATGGCCGTTTATTCTCCTAAAGATAAGTTACCGTGGGATGACGCTGTTACGCTTGTACTAACTTATTCGGAAATCCCATATGATGTGATTTATGATGATGAAGTAATCTTGGGCGACTTGCCAAAGTACGATTGGTTACATATGCATCACGAAGATTTTACGGGGCAGTATGGGAAATTTTATGCGGCCTATCATACTGTTTCCTGGTATCAGGAGCAGGTGCGTTCAGAAGAAGCTAAAGCCCATAAATTAGGTTATCAAAAAGTATCTGAATTGAAATTAGCCGTGGTTAAAAAAATACAAGAGTTTCTATCTGGCGGTGGCTTTTTATTTTCGATGTGCTCAGGTACTGATAGTTATGATATAGCATTAGCTGCGGATGGAGTTGATATTTGTGATAAAATTTACGATGGCGATGGTCCTACAGCTAACTATAACTCAAAATTGAATTATGATAATACGCTTGCCTTTAAAGATTTTAAACTTTCTACTAATCCTTTAGAGTATGAATTCTCGGATATTGATATGACCAATATTCGTAAGGTGCCCCGTAACGAAGATGTGTTTACTCTTTTTGAATTCTCTGCTAAGTGGGATGTAGTTCCTAGTATGCTTTGTCAGAATCATGAGCAAGTAATTAAAGGATTTATGGGTCAGACAACTTCGTTTAATAAAAGTCTAATAAAATCAAATGTGCTTATTTTGGGTGAAAACAAAGCTGCTAGTGAAGCTCGTTATATTCATGGCGAGTTTGGTAAGGGGACATGGACATTTTATAGTGGTCATGATCCAGAAGATTATCAGCATATGGTTGGCGATCCACAAACGGATTTAGCCTTACATCCGAATTCTCCCGGCTATCGTTTAATCCTAAATAATGTACTTTTTCCTGCTGCTAAAAAAAGAAAGCAGAAGACATAATCTTGTTGATATATTGTAATTATTATCGATTTTTTGTCTTTTAAAAAATGATTAAACACGTTAGATTTGTAATTGAAAAAAATAATTTATGAAAAAAAGTATTGTATTGTTTTTTGTTGCTGTCTATTTTATGACAGGTTGTGTAAGTCAGAAAAAGTTTAATACTCAGGTTTCAAAATATGATTCCTTAAAAACAAGTTCCGACAAGGTTGATTTGATGCTTAGTGATTGTATCGAAGAATCAAAAAAGAAGCAAAGTCGAATCGGGAATTTAGAAGATGAATTAAGTTTTGTTAAAAAAAGCAGTGGTGCTATGTTGCAGCAATTAAGTGATTTATCTGTAATAAGTGCAACTCAAGCAGAGAGTATTAAGAAGTCGTTGGATAATATTAATTCGAAAGAAGGATATATCCGTAATCTTCAAACTGAATTGTCTCGAAAGGACTCTTTGAATATGGCCCTTGTTTTAAATTTAAAAGGAGCACTTAAAGATGTGAATGACGATGATATCAATATTAATGTGGAAGGTAGTGCCGTATTTATTTCTATTTCAGATAAGATGTTATTTAAGAGCGGAAGTTATGATATAACACCACGAGCAAAGGACGTTTTAGGCAAGGTAGCTGATGTAATTAAAGCTCAACCAGATGTTCAGTTTATGGTAGAAGGGCATACAGATAATAAATCGATTACTAATGCAAACATTCGTGATAATTGGGATTTGAGTGTTATGCGTGCCGCTTCAGTAGTTCGCACTTTGCAGAAGCAATACGGCGTTGATCCGGCTCGTATGATAGCAGCAGGACGCAGTGAGTATGTTCCTGTAGTTAGTAATGATACTCCTGAAGGGCGTTCAACAAACCGACGTACAAGAATTGTTATCCTTCCGCAATTGGATCAGTTCTTCAAATTGATGGAACCTAAACCGTAATTATTCTGATTGTGAATTTATCCCCCGGCAAAAAAATTTACTTTATTAGCGATTTTCATTTAGGTGTACCTAACGCTACGGATAGCCGTAAACGGGAAGATATAATTGTTTCTTGGTTGAATTCAATTAGTAACGATGCTCAGATTTTATATCTGATGGGTGATGTTTTCGATTACTGGTTCGAATACAAAGAAGTTGTGCCACGTGGATATGTGAGGTTGCTTGGCAAGCTGGCTGAATTAAGTGATGCAGGAGTAGAGTTACATTATTTTGCAGGCAATCACGATATGTGGGTGTTTGATTATTTACCTAAAGAAATAGGATTACAGATTCATCGCGATCCCATTCAAAAAGATTATAACGGTAAAAAGTTTTTCTTAGGCCATGGAGATGGATTAGGTCCTGGTGATTTTGGATATAAGTGTATTAAAAAATTTTTTTCCAATAAGTTGGCGCAATGGCTATTTGCACGCATTCACCCGAATACTGGAATTGGTTTGATGAAATTCTTTTCGCGTAGAAGTCGTCTTGCTACGGGTACATCAGATGATATTTATTTAGGCGATGATAAAGAATGGTTGATGATTTATAGCCGTGAGATTTTAAAACGCGAACACTATGATTATTTTATTTTCGGACATCGGCATATGCCTTTAGATAAGCAACTGAATGGTCAGTCGCGTTATATTAACTTAGGTGAGTGGATTAATCATTTTACCTATGCTGTTTTTGATGGGCAGGAGTTGATGCTGAAAAAATTTAATTAAAATTTTCTTTATCGATGAAGAAGCAACTTCGAAATTTATTGCTTTTTGTTTTTCCTTTTACACTGATGGTTTTAGTAAATCATTTCATCAAGTCTTCTGTGGACCCTATTCCTAATGATGGTAAGTGGAATTCAACACTGCCAATAGCAGAGCGATGTACTTGGGCTTGTCATGATAGTACCAATTATTGTATCGAGCATCATGTAAAAATGAACAAATTACTTTTGAAGTTTACTAGGCCTATTTACTTTGGTGAAATCACATTGCTACAGATGATCGGCAATTATTCCTTTGCTAATATTTTAATTCTTGTAACGTTAATACCTCTTTATATCTGGTATTTTCTTGTCAGAATTATAGATGTTTTAATTGCAATAAAGGAGGCGAAGAAATGATTTTCAAACTGATTTCTATCCTTTATAATTACTGCACCGACTTTGTAATTAATCTAGCTAATTACACTAAGCTTTCTTATTACGAAATAAACTTTGTCCTTTTCTGCGTGATTTATCCAGTTCTTATATTTGGCTTCCCTGTTGTTTTGTTTTATTTGAAAAGGAAGTTGAAAAAAGTTAAGTCTCGATAAAAAATTAATTCGAAATCTGCTTTCTTAATAACAATGGATTCAATTTAGAAATATCAAATTTAAAACGAATGCGTTCAGCAAATTTATAGTCATTAGTTTCAAAGTAGGTGTTAATACTTTTAGATGCTACCAATGGAAAATAAACCTCTGCTACATCTTTTATCAAAGCAAATGTAATACCTGCTTCATGTACTAAATTTTTTTTGCTTGTTATGTTTCCAGTTGCAATTTCTATTTGATAGCATTCGCTCATACCTGCATCATAGAAAAAACGAAAGGGTAGTGGAATAGGGCAGTCTGCGGTAATGTTAATGCTGCTAACCCACTTAGCATTATTATTTCCAGGTGTGTATATTTTAAATCCTCCCTGATCTGTATAAACTTGTTGCGATAAAAAGTTTGTTCGAGGTAAGTTTCTTCCTAAATAGTATTTGTCATAGCCATAATCATAATTATTGGCTCCATCGCTTAAATTTATTCCGTATCCGTTATTAATATTTTTAAGACTTCCATCTAATAACCCACTTGCATATAATCTAACATAAACACCTTTATTGATTTTTTTATAAGAGAATTTATAGGTGTAATCAATGCTGATTTTATTGAATGATTTATTGTTTTCAATTTGCAAATTAGCATTCCATGGATCAAGCGCACGATTGTTTTCATAAGAGTAGGTTAGGTGCGTGAATAAATTATCATCGTTCTTCTTGTCGTACCAATAATCTTCTTTTACAGTATTAAAATTCAATTTAACCGATTGTCGAACTTTTGATAATCGTTCGCTGTTACGAATGTTGAATA
>CALQOD010000012.1 GCA_943332105.1 Chitinophaga pinensis
AGTTAGCGAACAAGCGTGTATTCCCTGCAATTGACTTAGTTGCTTCAAGTACAAGAAGAGATGATTTATTATTAGACCGTGAGATGTTACAGAAGATGTGGATTTTAAGAAATCACTTAGCGGATATGAATCCAATTGAAGCGATGGATTTCCTACTCGACCGTATGCGTGGTACTAAATCGAATGAAGAGTTTTTAGTCTCGATGAATTCGTAATTGAATTTGAATAATAAAAGAAAAGGCTGTCGTGAGATGGCCTTTTTTGTTTAAAAAATACTGATGATTTAATTCTTTAAGCAGCGAACGGAGAACCCGAAATATTTTATAGAAGTAGCTCGTATAAAGTTAGTATCGCTATAATACAAACAACGTTTATAAGCATCTGTAATTGAACTTTGTGAAGATGTCCACCAAAAACCGTATTCACCAATGCCACTATAACCACCAAAATCGTAACGATAACCTCCTGGCAAACCAGTAAAGGTGCTTGTGTTGGATGCACCTGTATTTGGCATAGCCCAATGAGCCAAACCAATTTCTTTAAGAGCTCCTCCAGCAATTATACTTTGAACACAATTTATGCAGGTAGTATCCGAGTTTGTATCAATTACTTTTACTAAAATATTCCATTCGGAATCATCAGGAACATGCCAACCAACAGGACAAAGCCCTTGAGTATTCGCTACTGCGTAGCCATTATATAGTCTACCATAAACTGAAGCACTACTTGAATCATCGTTATAATCAGCACAAGCGCCGAGAAAATTAGGCCATTGGGCAGGACTTAAATTATTGGGTATTGAAGTTCCATTTCGATAGTGTAATGTTTTTAAATTTTCTTTCATCCAACATTGAGAACCTATCTCAACAGTGTTATAAATATTACCATCGATATCTGCAACCGTTGAAGGGCAAACATTGGAATCCAATGTATAATTAATACTATCGATATCCGAAATAGGTATGGATAATAAACTACCATTTATGTATTGTATATTTAAATGCTTTTGAGCATATGAAATGTCCAATAAGAAACATATCGATATTATTAAAAGTAGATATTTTTTCATTGATTAGTTTTTATACAATTAAATTAATCTTTAACACAACGAACAGAATATCCATTGTTCTTCGCCCCTAAATATTTATTAATTCCGCTGAGATTATAACCTATATGGAGATTTATCGCAACAGTGGATGAAACCGAAAATGCTGTCCACCAATATCCAGCAACACTTATATTACTAAAACCTTGTCCGGTATGAAAACCACCAGGAAGGGCAGTAAAATCAACACTATTATTTGCTCCTACATTAGGAGTTCCCCAATGTGCAGTACCGCTTTCCTTCAAAAAGCCGCCTGCTGACGAACTAGATATACATTGAGTACAATTAGTATCAGCGTTAGCGTCAATAAATTTCAACAATTCATTCCACTCCCATTTTTCTGATTCGTGCCAGCCGACAGGACATAATTCAGATGTATCTGCCAAAGCATACCAATTATATAATTTGCCATATACTGAAGAATTTGCGGTGTCATTGTTATAGTCAGCGCATGATCCACTTGTTGTAGAATTCCATTGCGACCAACTTAGATTAGTTGGGATTACAGTGCCATCATTATAATGTGCTGTTCGCAAATTCTCTTTCATCCAACAAACTTCATTTATTTTAACAACATTGTAAACATTACCATCAACATCTGTTACTGTTACGGGACAAGTATTACCATTAATATAATACAAAGTGTCAATATCAGAAATTGGAATAGACAACATACTTCCATTCGTATAATAAATGTTCATTTTCGTTTGGGCCATCAAGTTATTTACCTGGAACAAAAAGAAGAAGAGAATTATTTTTTTCATATTAATACAGATTATCATCTAATTTCAATCCTTCACACAGCGAACGGACATACCTGTCCGAATATGATGATTTGTTTCACTAAGCATATTCCAACTATGCTCTATGATTATTGAATAACTATTTGCTGAATTTTTATATGTAGATGTCCAAAACTCTCCACGATATTTTATATCCCAATAAGTTCCATCGAAATTAGCACGCATTCCTCCCGGCAGAGCAGTAAATCCAGAACTATTGGTAACAACTGACATTGGAATACCTGGAGGAAGCCAATGAGAAAAACCTACTTCCTTTAATGATATTCCTAAAACCGGACTCACCATACTGATGAGCTCCATCGTATCAGACATCGGATCAAGGTACGCTTCTAAACGCTTCCAATCGGAACGCGAAGAAGGATGCCAACCAACGGGACATAATCCTGAAGTATCACTTACTGCATACCAATTGTATAATTTACCGTATACAGCTGTATTAGTTGGATTATTATCACAATCGGCACAAGCAGCACTTAGCGAATTTGTCCATTGCGCATTAGTCAGCGTACTTGGAATTGCAACTCCATTTTTAAAATGAGTAGTTTTTAAATTTTCTTTTAACCAGCATTGATCACCAATTGCAATCACATTGTATGAATTGCCATCGACATCTGTGACTGTATTAGGACAAACAACTGAATGAATAGTATAATTAATACTATCTATTGAATTTTGAAGATAATGTTGCGGACCAATTCCTTTGAATACAATATTCGTTAATGATTGAGCCATTATGAAGTGAGTCATTAAAACGAAAACGCTCAATAAACATTTTATTTTCATATCTACGTATCATTAATTTTTTACACAACGAATGGAATAACCTGCGTTATAATCATAAGTATTCCACATAACAATCGTTGACTTATTATAATAAAGTTCTTTGTAATATCCACCATCATAAGGATCAAGTGTCGATGTCCAGAAATTTCCGTAATTATTTAATCCACTATAATATCCGATATTATTTCTAATCCCACCTGGCAATGCAGAAAAATTCCAATAATTAGTAGCACCTACATTAGGACTTGCCCAATGTGAAATACCTGCTTCTTTAATACCAGATGCTATCAAAGATCCATAATCACCCGTTCTGTTTGAAACATCTGGAAAAGTATCAATATAGCTATAAAGAATTCCCCAATCAGCATTTGAAGGAACATGCCAGCCAACAGGGCATAAATTCAATGAATAAGCAGCATAACCATTATATAGTCTGCCATAAATGAGCACCAGGGTAGAATCATTATTATATTCTGCGCATGCAGGATAGGAAGCATTTCCCCATGCTGTATTTGTTAATCCTGATGATATAGGTGTACCATTATTATTATGCTTGGTTCGTAAATTTTCCTTCATCCAACACTGTGAACCAATTTGAACAACATTATAAATATTTCCATCCGTATCATTCACTGTTGCAGGACAAATAGCTTGATTTACATTATACGTGATTGTATCAATTGCATTAATTGGATATTGAACAGCAGGTCTATTATTGAAATAAACGTTCATAGTGGTATAGGTGTTCGTGAACGTTTGAGCATGCACACTAATACCACTCATTACAACAATTAAAAACAATAATATTTTATTTTTCATAACAATGTTTATAAAGTATTACTGTATCACCACCTTCTTACTAATAATCTGCTGCTCCGTTGATAGTTTAATCAGATACAAACCTTTTGCAGTTGCATGCCATTGTTGCGTATAGCTCCCTGAATCTTGCTCCCCTATTTTTCGCTGATCAATTAATTGTCCTTTTAAATCGTAAATGGCTAACTCCAGCTTTTGATGAACTGGTAAGGTGTACTTTATTTGAACATCACCGTTAGAAGGATTTGGAGAAACCTCCATGCCAATTGCAATATTCGGAACCTCTGAAAGTGCTGTGATATATGGCAAATATTTATAGCTGATGATTGCCGTAGTATTCCAGCTTACAAGCGTACCATTGGTTAAGTGCATTTGCATATCCGTACTTGAAAAATCGATATGCTGCACATCGATTAAAGGATATTGCCCATTGGTACCATTGGTAAAATTAAAATAAATGGACTGTGCGCTTGCATTTAATGAGCATGATGCTATTACGATAAATAGCCATACAATTTTCTTCATAAACTATAATTTATATTCAAATATAAAATAAATACTTCAAATGCCAAATAAAAATTATATCTAAGGATTCACTACCAGTGCTTCCGATATGAATTTTGATCCATCAGCAACTGTTACCCGATAAAATCCTGCAACTAATCCTTGTATTACAATTTCATCATCAGAAACAGCAATTAAACTACACAACACCTCTCTACCGCCAACGTCCACCACACGAATTATTTTATCCTGCCCCCATTCACCTTGTAATTTCATGTTCACAGCATTTGTTGCGGGATTAGGATACAATATAATTTTATTCTCCATTGTAATTTTTTCTGCTCTACAAGGAACACTCACTGTAATCGTATTAGACCATTTAGAACACCCGAAAGAATTTGTAGCTACACAACGATATAACCCTGCCAAAGTAGCTGAAAATTGTGATGATGTGCCACCAGAAATAGCAACATTATTCTTACGCCAATTATATGTCAACCCACTACCTGTATTTACATTCAGTAAAACAGAACCACCTGCACAAAACGATGTTGCGCCTGCAGCAGTAATTATGGCACTTGGCTTTGGATTAACTGTAACTGGTACAGCAGAAGATTGTTTGGAACATCCATACTGGTTTGTAACTACTACCCTATAATTTCCAGATAACTTTAGATAACAATTAGAATTTGTTGCTCCTAAAATATTATTGTAAAAGCGTTGCCACTGATAAGTCAATCCACTGCCCGTATTAGCCGCTAACCCAACACTATCACCATCACAAACAGTTGTAGCAGTAATTGGAGTAATAACAGCAGATGGCTTATATCGTTGAGTAACTGTTAACGTATTTGATGTTGCACTGCAGGAAGAACCATTCGTTGCTAAAACAGAATACGACCCACTTGCTTTTGCATAGTAATTTAAATTTGAAACATTGCTGATCAGCACTCCATTATTGCTCCATTGATATTGAAGTCCACCCGTAGGTGTCGATGCGATTAAATTTAAACTATCACCACTACAAAAATTTGCACTGGCCGCAGTTAGGGTAATGGTAGGACTTGTTATAAAATTTATTGTATCTACTACTGTATTTCTGGAAGCACAGGCATTCGATATATTACAATAATAACGATAGGTTGCTGCATTGTTGTATCCAGGCATACTCAAAGTGTTTGACGAAGAAGTACTAATCAAAACAGGACTTCCTAAAGATGTCAAATAATACCATTTATAACTTGCTCCAGCATAAGCAGGAACAGACAATGTGAATGGCGTACTTACGCATACGTTAGAACCCACCGAAGAAGCAATATTCACTACAGAAGGTATAGCAGATGAGACATAAGCCATATACAATCCATACGTATTTGTGTCGGCCCCACAAGAATTACCAACCCAACAATTATAATGTCCGCCAACAGTAGCAGCATAATTAGGCGTTGTTGCTCCAGGAATAATTTGTCCGTTTAATGTCCATTGAAAGGAAGAAAAATAAATGCCATTGGTATTCACAAATAAATTATTTACTCCACATGCAGAAGCTGGCGACTGATATTGCCATAAATATTGTCCATTCCACGCCTGACTAACCATTATACTATTAGTATTAAAAGTGCCATTTGCATCAGTAATCTGACAAAAATAATTTCCACTATAATATGCATCAAAAGTATTAGTAGAAGTTCCGGGAAATTGATTTAAATTGCCATAAACATCATAAAAATACCATGTGTAGTTTAATGCATTTGCTGGATTAACAACTAATGTTACGAAAGGGTGTGTTTGACACAAATTCGTAGAACTCGTTGCTGTAAGTGTAGCTGATTTTGCATAAAAACTTAATGAAACAAAAGCAGTTAAGAATGAGATTGATTTAAGATGATATAGATTAAAAAATTTCATTCAATGAAATTAATAATTTTTATTCAATTAATTCCAAAAACCGAAATAACACCATATTATCAAATTAACTTCAAATCCAACCCATCAAAAGTCCCAGAGCTCATCATTAACATAACATCTCCATTTTTAGGGATTGAATCAAGATGGCTTTTCAATGCTTCAGTCGTATCAATCACAATTATATCTTCCCTTGCAAATGACTTACGCACCTGCTCAACAGTTATTGGGGGCAGTTTCTTATGTTCGATGGTATGCGCATTGAAATACACAATGGCTTCATCAGCCATATCCATTGAATTAGCATATTCATCTAAAAATGTAGCATTTAAACTACTGAAGGTATGCAACTCCATGCAAGCAATTAAACCACGTTTGGTAAATTGCTCTTTTACAGCCGCAATGGTTGCTTTTAGTTTAGAAGGCGAATGTGCAAAGTCTTTATAAACGATACGTTCATTACTTCTTGAAACTAATTCCAAACGACGGGCAGCACCTTTAAAAGTTGAAATAGCCTGATAAAATTGCTCGTTAGTCACACCAAGTTGATTACAAACATTTCTCGCCCCTTCTAAGTTCATCAAATTATGTTTTCCGAAAACCATTAATGAAATTTCGCCAGCGTCTGTTTGCAAGTAGGTAATCCCATCACGAATTTCATGTGCAGGAACAGTATATCCAATTTTATTAACTCCAACATTTGCTTCAATACTTGCACCCACTACTTCATTGTCATTTTCACAATAGACCAATGTGCCATCAGCAGGCAACTGACGAACGAAAATGCGGAATTGCTCTACATAATTATCGAACGTTGGAAATACATTGATATGATCCCATGCGATTCCACTTAACAAAGCAATATCGGCATGATATAAATGAAACTTCGGTCGGCGGTCAATAGGAGAAGATAAGTACTCATCGCCTTCTAAAATAATCACAGGTGCATCATGACTTAATCGCACCATGGTATCAAAGCCTTCGAGCTGAGAGCCTACCATATAATCGAATTTCATTTCACAAGCACTTAGCACATGTAATATCATAGCGGTAATAGAGGTCTTACCATGACTCCCCCCTATCACTACTCTGCGTTTATCTTTCGATTGCTCGTATAAATATTCAGGATAAGAAAATATTTTCAATCCTAGTTCCTTAGCTCTTACCAATTCAGGATTATCGATACGCGCATGCATACCTAAAATAATGGCATCAATATCAGCAGTAATCTTTTCCGGATACCATCCCATTTCAGAAGGCAATAATCCAACTCTATCTAATCGACTTTTAGAAGGCTCGCTGATTTCATCATCAGAACCTGTAACGTTATAACCTTTACTATATAATGCCAATGCCAAATTATGCATTGCAGCTCCTCCAATCGCGATAAAATGAATTCTCATAGGATAATATTTACATTCAAAAATATCTGACTTTAAGAAATAAAATCAGATTGACAATCTTACTTAATAACAATACGCTGTGAAGAGGGGAATTCAAATCAAATAAATACTTTTACAAAAATTTATGTTATGCAATTACAAACAATCAATACGGGGTTATTTAAATTAGACGGTGGTGCTATGTTTGGCGTTGTTCCTAAATCGGTTTGGAATAAGGCATATCCTGCCGATGAAACTAATATGTGCACCTGGGCTATGCGTTGCCTATTGATTGAACATAATAATCGTTTGATATTAGTCGACAATGGAATTGGCAACAAGCAGGATGAAAAATTCTTTGGACATTATTACCCGCATGGAAATGACACTTTAGATAATTCTTTAAAAACACTTGGCTATTCGAAAGATGATATTACGGATGTATTCTTAACGCATTTACATTTTGACCATTGTGGTGGAAGCATCGAATGGAATTCAGAAAAGAACGGATTCCGACCTGCTTTTAAGAACGCAACTTTCTGGAGTAATGAACGCCACTGGGAATGGGCAACACAGCCTAACGCAAGGGAAAAAGCATCCTTCCTGAAAGAAAACATTTTACCAATTCAAGAATCTGGTCAGTTGAAGTTTATTAATGAAGGTGATGAATTTGCAGAAGGAATCAGTATTCAATTTATGAACGGACATACTGATGCGATGATGTTACCTTGTGTGAATTACAAAGGAAGAACAGTTGTTTTTATGGCGGATTTACTTCCATCTACCGCTCATTTGCCGATTCCTTATGTGATGGGATATGATACTCGTCCGCTTTTAACACTCGATGAAAAAGCAAAATTCCTAAATGAGGCAGTTTCTAACGATTATGTATTATTCTTCGAACATGATGCAGTGAATGAATGTTGCACACTAAAAAACACTGAGAAGGGAGTTCGTGTGAATGAGACTTTCAAACTGAGCGAGCTGTAAAGATTTAATTTCAGAAAATAAGTTAACAAGTAACAGTAAAGCATAACCGCTTAAAAAAAGCATCAACGAATTATATCGTTTAGTTGAAATCCAATCGACGATTACAAACAACATCCAATAAAACAGAAAACATTCTAAGGCAGAAACACCTATGTTATTGGTGACCGCCCCTTTCAGATGCGTGAGTAGATTTAAAAAATCATTCATAAAACAAATTATCTTTTCGTTACAAAAAGAAATTATATTTAGCACAACCATCCATTGTTGAAATACAATTTGTGCGATAGACAAATAAATAGCAATGGTACTTAATGGAATTACGATCCAATTAGCGATGATAAAATAGTTAGGGAATTTTCCGAAAAGATAAAGACTAACTGGAAGTGTCATAATTTGTGCTGCGATTGACACAGAAGTAAACTCCCATACTTTATAGGCAATTGCACTTTTAACTTTCCAGATAGAAAGTATTTTCGGTTGCAAATAAACTATTCCATATACAGCGAGATAAGAAAGTATAAATCCTTTGTCGGTTAAATAAAAAGGATTGTACAACAACAGCACAAACATAGAAAGCACGAGTGAATTATAAATTGGACTATTCCCATTTATCCACTTACCAATAATAACAACTGTGAGCATGGTTGCAGCACGAAAGACAGATGCTGACGATCCTGAAAGGACACTATACATCCAGATAAAAATCAAAATCGAAAGAAAATAAAGAGGACGCAAAAATTTATTTTTCTCTATTCGTCCAAATAAAGAAACGAGCAACAAATAAATTACTCCTACGTGCATACCTGAAACAGATAACACATGCAACGTACCTGAATCGGTGTAAGCTTGATAAACGGATTTCGGAATAGCATCGTCATCACCTATAAGTAAGGCGGAAGCAACAGCAAATGCTTCTTGATTTTCTAAAGAACTTTGTAATACTGAATGGCATTTTTCACGATACCAATAAGCCAAAGAAACAAAATAATTTCCTTGATTACGAGCAACTAATTTCCACTCACCTGATTTTATATATGCCTGCTTAAAAATTTGTTTGTTTGCTAAGTACTGACGATAATCGAAATTAGAATTAGGAATATTCTCAATGGATTTACAAATCAGATTCGTAGTGATTTCATCTCCGTATTTCAAGTTGATGGATGCAGAATCCTTTTTAAAATAAAGTAAAACTTGTCCTGATGAATTACAATCACCTACCCTAATCACCTTGGCAAATGCCTTTATCGATTTTGCTTTTACCTCAGGAATCGAATTAATAACAATTTGACAATGCCCTTTTGAAAAATTCGAAAAATGATCTAAATAACAGTTCTCACGATACGCGTATGTATGCAAATAACCTAACAATACAAAAAGAAAGTGAAATAAAATCTGACGATTAATATTTTTAAAAAACAATCTGTAAAGTAGAATACAAAAAAATAGCAGTCCGCCTACCAACCATAAAACATTATCAAATGTAATCCCGATCAGATTAAGAACAATTCCAAGTATAAACGGAATTAAAATACGGAGTACGGGCACTGCTTTAAAAACTGGCCATTGATGAGCATGGGTATAATTCACGGATTCAAAATTAGCGTGATAATTTATGGATATCCGTTTTTAATTATTTACTAACGACTAATTCAATTTGCTAATGTGCTAATATGCTAATGTGCTCGCGTCCCGAAGAATCGGGACCGCGATGTGCTAATAGGTTAATGAGCTAAATAAATTCATTGTGTTTCATTAGCAAATCAGCGAAAAATCAAAAAATCATCTCTCAATACCATGGGGGGACAGCAGCCCCACCCCAAGGTAAAATTATTTAATCGAAAATAATTATTCGGTTATTAAGCATTTACAAACGATTAAGTTAATTTGATAGCGAGGCTTCGCGATGTGCTAATAGGTTAATGTGCTAAATAAATTCAGTGTCTTTCATTAGCAAATTAGCAAACTATCTAATTAAACCATTAATTTCCTGCCCCAGTTTATCCCGAGAAAACCTCGGGACTTTATCCCGAGAAAACCTCGGGACCGCATTAAAATTATTTAATTGAAACTATTTATTCGATTAGTAACCATTTACAAACGTTTAATTTCAATACCCTACCTTACCCAACAATTTTTCTTCCTATTTTTGAACTATGACCATTACATTCATAATCCTCCTACTTACAGTCGCAACTTCCATCATCGGATTTTCCAACCCAACCTTTCAATCGAAAGGAATGCTGAACCCCTACATGGTGCATCATCGTAAGGAATACTGGCGATTACTCAGCTCTGGATTTCTACATGCTGGATTTTTTCATTTGCTTATCAATATGATGGTCTTATTTGGATTCGGAACCATCGTTGAAAGCTACTACAGAGAATTATTCCCACAGAATGGTAAAATCTATTTTGCCATATTATACCTCGGTGGAATTTTAGTTGCGAATGTTCCCTCATTAAATAAACATAAAGACAATGTGTATTATAATTCGCTAGGAGCTTCAGGCGCGGTAGCAGCAATATTGTTCGCTTCTATTTTATTCGATCCATGGCAAAAGATTTACATCTTCGGGATATTACCTTTACCAGGAGTAATTCTTGGTCCTTTGTATTTATTTTTTGAATACACCATGTCGAAGCGCGGTGGCACCAACATTAACCACGATGCCCATTTTTACGGAGCTATATTCGGCTTACTTTACACGATCATCCTTGATCCGACAATATTAAAAGATTTCTTTAATGTTTTAATGAATCCTCCTTTCTAATGATTTGCGTTAACGGGAATTTTATTGAATCAGAAGCTGTAATCAATCGTGCAATGCTTTTTGGCGATGGCTTTTTTGAATCGATGCGTATTCATAAAAACGAAATTCTACTCGAAGAATTTCATCTACAACGAATAAAACAGTCGGCTGAATTATTACAACTAAATTGCACCGAAACATTTCTTCAAGAATTAAAATCGAATATTCATAAAACCTTAACTGCGAATAAACATCATGATCATGCGCGTATTCGTGTAAGCATTTATCGCGGGGGCGGTGGACTCTATGCTTCTACCTCGGATGAAATAAATTATTTGATTAGCGCAAATTCATTGGACAACTTTTATCAGTTTGCTAAAAAAGGACTATCAATCGATTTTTATCAAGAACAAGTCAAAGCAGCGGGAAAATACAGTTGTATAAAATCGTTGAGTAGTCAGTTGTATGTGATGGCATCCATCTATGCACAACAACACAGCTTTGATGAAATCGTTATCTTAAATCATCAGCAAAATTGTATTGAAGGAAACACAAGCAATCTTTTTATCATATCCAACAATACGATTTACACTCCTCCTATTTCTGATGGATGCGTGGATGGTGTATTCAAAAATTTTCTGATAGCTTTATTACAGAAAAATAATTTCAAAATAGAAATTCAAAGTATCACACAACAGGATTTATTAAATGCAGATGAAGTTTTCTTCTGCAATGCTGTCCGTGGAATTCGTTGGGTGAATAATTTAGGAAACAAAATTTATCGCAACAATATCACGCAATCGATATTCGATTTACTGCTACAGCAATTATAAAATCTAAAAAAAAATTATTTTTCTTGCAACTCTAGCCAGCGAATTGTTTTTAAGTCGATGGCCACTTCCGTTTTTTGATAATCGATAGCCGCTTTAGCTAATGCATCGTGCGACTGGCTTGTATCATTCATCAATTCGACAATACCTTTTTTCTTCACTTCTAAATCTTCTAGCTCTTTCTCGATGGCTTCTAACTCGCGTTGCTCTTTAAAGCTCAACTTCGATTTCTTCACAGGAGCTGCTTCTATCTTTTCTTCTACCTTTTCTGCTTTTGCTTTATCTAGTTTAGCTTGTTGCTTTGCACTGATTTCAAACAACTCACGATAATCTGTGTAATTACCATGAATATCTTTCACCACACCCGTTCCATCTAACACAAAAACGTGATCTACTAATCGATCCATGAAATAACGGTCATGCGTTACCATTAACATACAACCCTGATAACCTTCTAAAAATTCTTCAAGAATATTCAACGTAACGATATCTAAATCGTTAGTAGGCTCATCTAAAATTAAAAAGTTCGGATTCTTTAAAAGTATGGTCAATAAATACAAACGCTTCTTCTCTCCCCCGCTTAACTTCGATACAAATGCATGTTGCTTCGCCCCTGAGAAATTAAAGTGATTCAAAAATTGAGATACTGCAATCCAATTTCCATTACCTGTTTCCACAAATTCCGCAATGTCTTTCACCACATCAATCACACGCTTGTCTTCTGGCAATTGCATTCCCTGTTGCGAATAATATCCGTATACCACTGTCTCGCCCGATTTTACCTTTCCTTGATCTGGCTTTGTTAATTCCATAATGATGTTCAACAAAGTTGACTTACCTGCACCATTACGACCAATCAATCCAATTTTTTCTCCGCGTTTAAACGTATAAGAAAAATCTTTCATCAAGGTTTTACCGTCGTACGATTTACAAACATTTTCTAATTCTAAAATCTTACTCCCCAGTCGATTCATTTGCATTGTCATCTGCATTTTCGTTTCCGTCTTCTTACTTTTAGCAACTTCTTCTACATCGTAAAATGAATCTTGTCGCGATTTTGATTTTGTTGTACGTGCTTTAGGCTGGCGACGCATCCATTCTAACTCTTTGCGATAAGTGTTTCTTGCCTTGTCAACCGTAGCGCGTTGCTGCGCCTCACGTTCTTCTTTCTTTTCTAAATAGTAAGCATAGCCGCCATTGTAAGTATAAATCTTACCATCTTCTATTTCAGCAATCGAATTACAAACAGTATCTAAGAAATAACGATCGTGACTAATCAATAAAATCGTTTTGTTTTGGCGCTTCAAATAATTCTCTAACCATTCAATCATGTCTAAATCGAGGTGATTGGTAGGCTCATCTAATAACAACAACTCATGATCTTCAATCAGCAAACGTGCTAATGAAATTCTTTTTTTCTGTCCGCCGGATAACTGATTAACTGGCTTATCTAAATCATGAATACCCAAACGACCTAACACTTCAGATGCGCGAGCTTCATAATCCCATCCATTTAATGAATCCAAGATATCCATCACATTTTGCAACTCCACAGGATCCACATTCTCACCCAATTCCAATAATCTTTCATATTCACCAATTGCGTGTAATACAGGATGGCCTGGCTCAAAAATACAATCTAGAATAGATGCTCCAGGTGTAAAAAAGGGGTCTTGTTCTAAATAACCCATTCGCAGATCAGAACGATAGGATACTTTTCCTGAATCAGGTGTTTCTTTACCTGCAACAATTTTCAGTAACGTAGTTTTACCACTTCCATTGGCAGCAATTAGTGCCAATTTCTGTCCTTCATTTAATGAGATATCAAGATCAGAAAATAGCGGTTTCTCATTAAACGACTTACTGATTTTTTCGGCGGTAAAAATATTCATGGCGCAAAAGTACGGATTGCGCTCCAATTGTCGATTGCGGGAATGATTATCTTTGTTGCTGGATGAACATTCAATTGCATAAAGCTCAAACGCAGGATATTCCACAGATTACATCACTAGCATGTAAAATCTGGAAGGCCTACTACCCTGCCATAATAACGCATGAGCAGATTAATTATATGCTGGATAAATTTTATTCGATCTCCTCGTTGGAAGAACAGATGAATAATGACCAGGATTTTTATCTGATTAACAGCAATGGTATTTCTGTTGGATATCTTTCCATAGCTAAACAAAATGAAGGCGACTATTATCTGAATAAATTTTATATCGACCCTGACGAGCACAGAAAAAATATTGGAGAAAATTCATTTTTACTTTTGCTTGATTTACTTCCTGATTTGAATACAATGCGATTGACAGTAAACAGAACTAATTTTAAATCGATAAACTTTTATTTTAAATTAGGGTTTATCATTGAAGAGGTGAAAGATTTTGATATTGGTAATAACTACTTCATGAATGACTTTATCATGATTTATAAAAAACGATAATTATGGCTGGTAATACATTCGGAAAACTTTTTCGCATCACAACATTTGGCGAATCACACGGGGCAGGAATTGGTGTTGTGATTGATGGTTGTCCTGCGGGATTATTAATCGACGAAAATTTTATTACGCATCAGCTAAAACGTCGTAAACCAGGACAAAGTGCTATCACTACATCTCGTAATGAAGATGAACAATTTGAAATTTTATCAGGTGTATTTGAAGGTAAATCCACAGGCGCCCCCATTGCTATTTTTATTCGCAATAAGGACACAAAATCAGAAGATTATTTGCATTTGAAAGATGTATATCGTCCGAATCATGCTGACTATACCTACGAGCAGAAATATGGCATTCGTGATTATCGTGGAAGTGGAAGAGCATCCGCACGAGAAACCGTAGCACGCGTTTTAGGAGGATCAGTAGCACAACTATTATTAGATCATCATCAAATTTCGATTCACGCTTTTGTTAGTTCCGTTGGACCTATATCGCTGGATAAAAACATTAACGCAATTGACTTATCATCTATCGAAGACTCGATTGTTCGTTGTCCCGATGCCGTTATTGCTAAGCAAATGGAAGAATACATTCTATCAGTAAAAGAAGCTGGCGACAGTATTGGTGGATGTATTACCTGCGTGATTCAAGGTGTGCCTGTTGGATTAGGCGAACCTGTTTTTGATAAGCTTCATGCCGACTTAGCTAAGGCCATGATGAGTATTAATGCTGTTAAAGGATTTGAAATTGGCGATGGCTTTTCAAGTACGCTAAGAAATGGAAGTGAACATAATGATGTATTTGTAAATTCAGATGCAGGGATCAAAACTGCTACCAATAACTCCGGTGGAATTCAAGGTGGAATCAGCAATGGCGAAACAATTTATTTTCGTGTTGCTTTCAAACCTGTTTCTACGATTATGCAAGATCAACAAAGCATTGACAAAAACGGTAATGCCATAACGTTAGTAGGTAAAGGTCGACATGACCCATGTGTAGTACCACGCGCAGTACCTATTGTTGAATCGATGGCGGCGTTGGTGATTGCAGATCATTTGTTGAGAAATAGAGGAACAAGGGTTTAATTTTACAATTTGCTAATTTGAAAATTGGATATTGACGATTACTTTTCCGATAGTTCGGGAACTATTAGGCATAAACCGCATATAAACTGTAACTATTTCTATAGGTTTTATATTACCCAAAGTTGGAATTTTAATGTTTTCTAAAAAAATAGTTATCTTGCATCCTATAAGTTAATAAAATGAAAAAAGTAATCTTGTTTGCATTTGCCGCATGGACCATTATTTCCTGCGAAAGCAACTCAAAAAATATAGTAGTAGTTTACGATACTATCAATGTAGATACAGCCTTAATTCAAATTGATTCAATTGCACCAGATAAAAATTTTTCAGGCATATTACCCTGCAAAGATTGTGACGGAATCAACATCTATTTAACGCTGCACTTAGATAGTACTTTTCATTATACCGAATCAAAAATAAATGATACAATTCAAAATGCAATATCAGAAAAGACAGGGATCTACTCTATCGATTCTAATAAGGTTGCAGAAGTAATTGATTTGAAGTTCGCAGATGGATCAAAATTGTATTTTCAAATCTATGGAGATACGGCCATTAAGCTTTTGAATTCTAAAATGAATGCATTAACAACAGATCAGAATACATTCCTGAAAAGGAATTAATCAGGAACCAAAAATTTAGTAAAACCTCTTAATTAATTTTAAGAGGTTTTTTTATTTGTCTTGTACTCAAAAATCATCCTAATAAAAAATCGGCAGCCATTTCTGACTGCCGATTTGAAGTATTTAAGATTACAAACAATTTTTTTATTCAACTAGAATACGAAGCACCTCCGAGTTGATATCCGATTGCATTTGCAACATGTAAATTCCTTTCGAGAATTCGGATACATCAATTGTAGTTGTATTTATACCTTTTGTTGTTGATTTACTTTCATTGTAAACTACTCGCCCTGCGATATCACGCATGGTCACATTCACCGATTGCGATTGCTCTGCAATAAACTCTACTGTTAAGTTCGAGTTTGTTGGATTCGGATAAGCAATCATTGATAAAGATGTTGCATCTCCTACACGTGGACAAACTCTAGATACAACAGCTAATACTTTCACTGCCGATACACCGCATGCGTTAGAAGCTTTAACCGTTACAATTCCATTTGCGGATGGCGTTGCACCATAAGTCATGTTTATAATTTTTGAACCCTGACCGGATGTGATTGTTCCGCCTCCTGGTATTGTCCATACATAACTTGATGCTCCCGTTACAGTTGCGATTGAATATGTGTTAACTGACAATACACATGCAGATGTTGCACCTGTGATTGATCCTGGTGTAGATGGAGTCGCCTTAACAGCTAAGCTGCGAATAGCACCTGTTCCACAACCATTGGTTCCTGATACAGTAATATTACCTGTTGTAAATGTTCCGTTGAAGCTAACTGTAATTGCATTAGTGTTATTTCCACCAACAATTGTTGCTCCTGCTGGAACTGTCCAATTATATACACTTGCACCTGCTAAAGGAGTAACAAAGAAAGTTACATTGCTAGCATTACATAATCCATCAACTGGTCCACTGATAATACCTGGTGCTGTTAAGTAATTTAATGTTACTGTACGAACACGAGCTGTACTAGTTCCGCATAAGTTGCCTGCAGTAACTGACATATTTCCGCCAGCGAAAGTAGCTCCATATTGGACTGTAATTACGTTAGTACCTACACCACTTAAGATTGAAGCGCCTGTTGGCATTGTCCAGTTGTATTGTGAAGCACGCGCTACTGTAGCAACTGAGTAAGTTCCGATATCGCCAACACATGCACCTTGTGGTCCAGAGATTGAACCTGGAGTAACTGGTGCTGATACAGCTGCTATAACATTAATTGTTGATGCTGTTGCATTGAAACAACCATTGCTATTGTTTGGTGTTACAGAGATTGAAGCACTTAAGCCTACTTGAACATATGCATCAACAAATCTTACTTGAATTGAATTACCAGTTGCCGTTCCAACGATTGTTACTCCTGTTCCAACTGTCCATGTATATGTTGTAGCTCCTGCAACCGGTGCAATTGAGTAAGTATACAATGTAGATCCTGGATTACAATACGATGTTGTTCCTGTAATTGCTCCTGCAGCAGCTGGTATTGCAACGAATGTTAATGTAATTGAACTTGTAGCCGCTGTACAAGGTGCCACTGCATTTGATGTTAGAGTTAACGACACTGTTCCTGCAGCGATATCTGCTGTTGATGGAACGTATGTAGCATTTAACACGTTAGCTGAAGGACTGAATGTTCCAGTACCACTTGTTGACCATGTACCATTTGAAGCGCTTCCGCCAATTGAACCATTTAAGGCAACTGAACTACCAGCACAAACATTTGTATTAGATCCAGCATTTGCCGTTGGAGGATTTACACATCCGCATCCTTCGTCGATGTTACCATCGCAATTATCATCGATTCCGTTACCACAAATTTCTGTAGCACCTGGATGAATTGCTGAATTATTATTATCGCAATCACCTGTAAGCGCTGCATAGCCACTCGGCGCTCCATTACAACTGTACAGTATTGAAGAAGCAACTCCATATCCATCACCATCAGGATCCTTATAGTATGCTGTTGATGGAGTAATTGTTAAGTTTAAAGTATAATCCTGGCAATTTGCATAATATGTAAATGTTCCTGATTGCGTATAGGCAGTCCCGTTAGCTGACCATGTATAGCTATCGCATTCTGATGCACTAGTTACAATAGGCGCTGCAGGAGAACCTGTTACATCCCAAGAGCAAGTTGAAGTATTGAAGATTGCAGTTTCATAACATGCTAATATTGGAAGCGTAGGTTGTGTTCCTGTTACATCCCAAGAACAAGTTGTTGTATTGAAAGAAGCCGACTCATAACAAGCCAATGTTGGCATCGCAGGCTGTGTACCCGTCACATCCCAAGAGCAAGTTGTAGTATTAAACGTTGCAGTCTCATAACAAGCTAATGTTGGAAGCGCAGGTAGAGAACCTGTTACTACCCATGAGCATGTTGTAGAATTAAACGTAGCCGTTTCATAACATGCTAAATTTGTTGGTGCAGGTTGAGAACCTGTTACATTCACTATCGCACTACCCGTTAAATCTGCTGCTACCGCAGTACCATTCTGGTCTGTTAAGGAAGCAACCGTATAAGTAGTAGTGCTACTCGGACTAACATTTATTGTGTAAGGGTTATTAGAGGTAGTAAAGGGTGTGCCATCTGATAACATACCAGACCAAGGACCTACACCTGTGAAGGCAATACTTAATGCAGCAGTGCTTCCATTACAGATGCTGTTACTACCACTGATTACAGCGGTTGGATTAGCCCCAATACCTTGTTGCACTCCATCTGTACTTGACAAACCATTACCTGATTTAGAAGTATAAAATACCTCTCCTGCAGTAAAGCTTGCTGAGCCACCATTTCCGGTAGCCTCGCCTCCTGCCACAACCGTATTGCTTTGGGCATTACACCAAAGCACACTTGTGCAGATTATGCAAAGTATTAATATTATTTTTCTCATCATTAATTGTTATTGTAGTTTTTTAATATGACAACTTCTTTTAATTTAAAATTTATGGTGCCATAACAATAAAACTAAAACTTCCAGACATAGGATAACCTCCAACATTTCCTATGACTACCATAAAACCAGTTGTTGTTACGTTAGTTACCGATATAAAGCCAGGGGAATTCTGCAACGTAGCAACTACAATAGGTAGGGTTGTAAATGGAGTATTAAAAGTTATAGAATAATATCCAATTGTATTAACATAGGAAGAAAAGCCATTACCAATACTTACAGTTCCATTAGAAGCAACAGTCCCCCTTTTCGTTGCAGAAGCCAAAGCTTGCTCTGCAGCTATTGCACGAGATGTTTCAGCATCCAAACTTGACTGAAGATTATATTCTGCAGCTGTAGCACGAATTGTTTCGTTATTCAAGGCTGACGCAAGATTAGATTCTACAGAATTCAAGGCTTGTGTGGTAGCATATCCTGAAAGATCAGGACCTACAGTGGTTGTACCATCCGCCATCAAATATTGTGATGAAGTACCACCCGCTTTTACAAAGCTATTGGCTGTTGTTGTTCCGTTGATAGTTGTATTACCATTTTTCAAAACCACCATCGCGTCGCTTTTATTGTTTTCATCAGTACCATTACCTACTACAAATATGCGATCTGCTCCATTAAATTCATATGGTGAAGTTGGTGTGTTTAACGTATATGCTGTATTAAATTGTCCAAGAGCAATTTCAGATAATGAATAAGCTTTAGCTCTACTTCCCAAGGCTACTGATGAAGATCCCTCAGCGCTTGATAGTATACCTATCGCTGTTGCGCCCCATCCACTAGCTGTTGATCCTATACCCAAAGCAGTAGTTGAATAACCGTTGGAAATTGAAGCATCTCCCATTGCAGTTGAATATGGTCCGCTGGCAATTGTATTTAGACCCGTAGCGATTGAGTAAGGGCCGCTTGCAATTGATCCGCCATTTGAAATATTACCTCTTACTTTTAAATTACCATTCACATCTAATTTTTCACCGGGCAAATCAGTACCAATACCTACATTACCAGTGTTAATATTAGAAATATTATTAGGATCTATTGATGTTGTAACAAAATTCGATTGCACATTACTTATCTGTGATTGTAAATTAGTAATGTCTGTTGTGTTGGTTTGCACTTGCGTACCCAAATTAGAGATGCTCTGATTTTGCGTCGCATTAACCAAATTCAAATCAGTAATCTGATTTTGCTGAACTTGGTTTATCGTACTTTGAATATCAACCTGGTTTTGTAAATTGTTTAAATCAGTCGTTGTTGCTAATCCGCTTAAATCTGGAGCTGCCGGTGTTTGCCATGTTGCATATCCCAACATATCAGATGTTAATACTTTTCCTTGATTAGGTTGGCCACCCGGAAAGAGCAAGTTGCCATATACCGTTAAATTCTGGCCCACCGTGCTGTTACCTTGTACAATCTCATTCTGACGAACTAATACATTACCAGAAACATCTAATTTTTCTCCTGGCAAATCAGTACCAATACCTACATTACCTGAATTAATATTATGAATTGCATTAGGATCATCGGCAGTTATTTCAAAAACATTTCCACCACTTTTTGCTGCATATAATGCATAAGGCACACTCGCTAATTGCTGTGTTCCTACAATAGAGTAATTACTACCTCCTGTAGGATCTGTTTCTGTTTTGATAAAATACGGACCATTTGCCCAATCAATATTTGCGAATGTTCCAGTTACTGCACTGCCAGCTCCTATTTGCAACGACAGTAGGCCGTTTGCGTTAGTAGTAGCAGCTTGTGTTTCAGAAAATATTTCCGAGCCTGTTGCACTGCCTTGTAGAATGCTAATTTTAATTCCTACAGCAGTATTAGCCATCAACACATTGCTACTGTTGCGCAATACCGATTGATAGGTTAATGTTTGTGGCACTTGCTGTGCCCTTAAATCACTAATGGTTAAAGTACCACATAATAGTACAGCGCCAATAACTAGACGAAAACAATTTTTCATAAATACAGGATAGTTTTATTTTAATTTCTTGCAAGAAACCGAAAAGGTTTTTTAGATTTTAAAATAAGTTACGAAACAACATTTTTTAGTTACGAAAGCACTAATACTTATTTAAAACAAAAATAAATGAGTAGGAATGCGCATTGAAAATCAGAGAAAATTCAAACTTCTTTTATCATAAAAAACTAACGTCCTGCATTTAAAAAACATCCATTAGAAAATTAATTAATACCTACATTCTATTCAACAATTCTTCCCTGACTTCCTTCGAAATGGAAATTTCCTGATCGGCAATAAACAATGATTTGGTATCAATCTTTTTAATCTGATTGATATTGACAATGCAAGAACGGTTGACTTTAAAAAACTGATCAGCAGGTAATAATCGAAGCATTTCCTGATTGGTGGCGCGAACAATTAACATGTTTCCATCTGTCATAAATATGTCTATGTAAACATGATCGTTTTTCATATAAGAAATATCATCTAACATTATCTTTTCATAAAACGAACCTACCTTTAAAACAACATGCTTTTGTTTTGCTTTTACCGCATACACACTTTTGTTGTAATTCGTCCACCCAATTTCAATGGCTGAAAATAAATCGGTAGAAGAAAATGGCTTAACGATATAGGCTATCGGATGTATGTCTTTTGCCCTGTTAACTGTATTTGCATCAGCATTTGCCGTTAGAAAAATAATCGGTATTGCAAATCTGTCTTTTATTTCGGTTGCTAAATCAATCCCGTCTTTTTTACTTCCTAAATTAATATCTAATAAAACTAAATCGGGTTGATGCACTTTAACCATCTCTAAAGCATCAGCATAGGTCCCTACTTTACCTACCACTGCATAACCTAGTTTTTCTAATGTCAATGCAATCGTCTCCGCAATAATCATCTCATCTTCTACAATCCCAATTTTAATTTTAATCCCTTCCATTCCAGCTTATTGTTTTATTTTTTTTCTTTGAAATTTATAACAAACACACTTCCCTTCTCAAAATAATACTTCACGCTACCATGTATCTGTTTTGATAATCCATTAATTAATCTTAATCCTAGGGTAGCTGTCGTCTCAAAATCAACATCATCCGCTAAGCCAGGTCCATTATCCCGATAAGTGAGTTGGTACTCCCTTTTGCTTAGTTTCATTATATGAATCTGAATTTTATTTTCATGCTCATCCGACATCGCATATTTGTAACTGTTCGTTAATAGCTCATTAACAATTAACCCAAGCGGAACAGCCACATCTATCGATAAATAAAGTTCATCCTGACCTAATTCAAATTGCACTTTTCTATTTTGATTATCGAACAACTCGCCTATTTTACTAGACAAATCAATGATGAATGAAGAGAATTCTATATTGCCAGGATTTTCATTCTGATACAAGTTATGATGAATTAATGCAATGCTATTGACACGACTCTGACCTTCTGAAAAGGCTTTGCGTGTAGCCTCATCTTTTAAATTCTCCTTTTGTAATTCTAATAAGCCACTTATTACCTGCAAATTATTTTTTACCCGATGATGAACTTCCGAAAGCAATAACTCTTTATCATGCACCGCCTTTTTTAAGGCTTTAGTACGATTCATTACTTTCAATTCCAAATCTAATTTTTGCTTTTTCAATAAACGGGTTCTGTATTTAAAAATAAAAAAGGCGACAACCATGATTAAGACAAAGACAAAGACAAAAAACCATAGTTTAAAATAGAATGGCTTTACAACTTCAACAAATACTGAAATGCATTTTTTAGTCCATTGCCCACTTGCAAGCTGAGCCTTAATTTGTATTTCATGCTCACCATATGGTAATCCACTCACACGTAAAACATTTTCATCAAGATATCGCCAATCGTTATCAACTCCAATAATTTTATAAGCGTAGCGATGCTTTCTTTTTTGAAAATCGAGTAATTGAAATTCTAAATTCAATACGGATAAGCCATGTTCAAAAATAACTTTGTTTGTTCTTTTTAGTTCATCAAAACAATCACTAAATTCAGATTCGCTTTGGGATAATTTTAATGCCGACAATAAAAGAAACGAAGGCTGTACTACTGACAGTTCATTTTTTATCAATGCATCAGGATCAAAAGAAATTAATCCGTCTAACCCCCCAAAAAACATTGTTCCATTATTAGATTTAAAAGAGGAAACGCGATTAAACTCATTATGCGTTAGGCCATCATCAACGGTATAATTAAAAGTTGTAAAGTCAAGTGTATTAAATCGCATCAATCCGTAATAAGTACCTATCCATAAATTATTATAGTCATCAAATTCGATACGATATAATATCATTGATGCCAGACCATCGTTAATCGTAAATTGCTTCACGTTTAAAGAGTCGCCTTTAAGATTCCAGTCGAATCTATACAATCCTTCTCCGTTAGATGCCATCCAGCAAACACCCTTATCATCTTCCTGTAAATCATAAATAGACGAAACAGGTAAATAATGAGATTTTTCATTAGCAAGAATACCATAATAATCAACTATCCGTTTGTTTTTAATAATAAACAATCCATTTTCGGCTACAGCTATTAATCCTTTCGTCTTTGATTTTACAAATCGATAAACATTTTGAGCGGCAGGAATTTTACTAGAAGCATACTCCAGCTTTTGTACTACGTGCGATGAAATTGAGTATGAATAAATATCGTTTGTCCTACCCATCAACAATTCATCATTACTTAATGAATACAATGACCAAATTTCAGAACCTACGGTACTATCAAGTTTAATTAAATCATTTTTAGCTTTGTTTAATTCAAACAACAGACCAGCACCTATATAAATTTTGTTGTTATGCTTTAGCAAGGAATATATAATCCCATTACTTGAAGCTATTTTTATCTTTTCTCTACTATTTTCAACAATCAAGTTTCTCCATGCCGAAACATAAATAGTATTTAAAGAATCTTCCTCCTTAAATATACCCCTGATTTGATTAGCAAAAATATTCCCATCTTGCTGATGGGTGTATAATGATTTAAACAACCTAGGCTTTATACTTATCTGCCTTACGCCTTCTGCTGTACTCAGCCAAAAATCCCCTCGACTATCAAAAAAACTACTAATTAACGAGAAGTTAGACTTATCAATAATTTGGCTTGTGTCGATTATTTGATACGAATTTATACCATCACTGATTGACACCCCATTTAATCCATTAAGTTCAAGATAAGTATTTGAATTTTGATTTACATAGACGCCCCATTTTTGATCGTCCTTAATTTCAACATAATCTCTTTCACTATTTTGTACAGGAATAAACTTTAATTTTTTGTCGCTACCAGTTTCTAAATTCAACTTGCTAAATTTTGTGGTATTACCATCAATAAACAACAACTCTTTATCCGTCTGAAATATCAACGGAGTTAAAATTGTATTAAATGTTTGAACTTGGTTTTTTGTGATGCAATAAATGGGAAACTTACCAAGATTAAGAACAATACCCTTTTTACTAAAAATCGATTTCCTTAACAAAGCACCATAATAAATACTTATCTTATTAATTGTATCAGACCATTCAGTCATTTCACATAGCAAATCAAACTTTCTATCATTTGAATACTTCCAAAGCTGAAATGGTTTTATTGTAATGAAATTTAATTCTTTGTTTTCATCTGTAATAATTCCTAAAATAGCCTCCTCTTTAAAAGGCATTTTTGAAAATACATTATCAAATTTTTTAAATTTATAATCATTCAAATCAAGTATTTGAATTTTACCAGCATTATCATTATAAAGATCTTCATCTCGATACTGTATATACAAGCGATTTTTTTTATCTATACTAAGCTTAGTGATGTGATTAGCATACAATCCAAAATTTTGTTTTGTGTATAATTTAAAGCTTTTACCATCATATCGATTTAGCCCATTATTCGTAGCTAACCAAATAAATCCATTCTGATCTTCAACTATATCATATACCTGACGCGATGATAAGCCATCTTCAATAGACAACAACCGAGAAGAAATCAATTTGCTTTTCCAATCTGACAATTTGCCCTCTTGTGCTTCAGCAGAAAAACAAAGTATAATAAATAAGAAAACTACTTTGAATGCAAGAATGCGTTTAAAGTTTATATGAATCTGAGATTTCTGATTAGAGCTGATCAAAACAGGACTTAATTAGTTAATGTTTTAATTATTTATTTGCTTGTCCGTTCCAAATTTAACTCTCCTTCCCACTTGCTAACTACAGCTGTTGCTACTGCATTTCCAATCACATTGGTAGCCGAACGGCCCATGTCTAATATCTGATCAATTCCTAAGAGCAATAATAATCCAGCTTCCGGAATATGAAACGCACCTAACATTCCGGCTATAACGACCAAGGATGCACGAGGAATGCCCGCCATACCTTTACTCGTAACTAATAACATTAGCATCATCGTAATTTCTTGCTGTAAGCTTAATTCAATTCCGTACGACTGTGCAATAAAAACAGTAGCAAAGGTCATGTACATGATAGATCCATCCAAATTAAATGAATATCCCAACGGCAATACAAAACTGATGATACGATTGCTACATCCGAATTTTTCTAACGCCTCAACTGTCTTCGGAAATGCTGACTCACTGGATGCTGTGCTGAAGGCTAAAATGATTGGATCTTTAACGTGTTTAATCAAACTGTAAAAAGGAATTTTCAAAGCTTTGCAGATGGAGAATAAAATCACGAATGCAAAGAATAATAATCCACCATAAAAGCAAGCAATCAAGTATAAATATCCGCCAATAATTCCTAAACCTTGCTTAGCAACTACCGCCGCAATAGCTCCAAATACACCAAATGGTGCAAACAACATCACATAGTTTGTTACTTTAAACATAATATGTGAAACTGAATCTAATGCATGCACAACGCTTTTTGCTTTCTCACCCATCGAGGCTGCTGCCACTCCGAAAAACAATGAAAAAACGACTAATGGTAAAATCTCATTATTCGCCATTGCCTCAATCACACTCTTAGGAATAACATGTCCTATAAATTCTTTGAAGTTAAAAGCTACTTGCGCAACTCCCGATTGTGCACTTTCCGCAGGTAATTTCAAATGCATGATGTGTCCAGGCTCGAAAATATTTACCATTACCAAGCCGAGACTCAATGCAAGCAGCGTAGCAAACTGAAAGTAAAGAATGGTCTTCAATCCAATCCTACCCACTGCTTTAAAGTCGCCAACCTTAGCAACACCCACTACCAATGTACAAAACACCAGCGGTGCAATAATCATTTTTATCAGACGAAGGAAGATATCACTCAACACTTGAATATTCGAGACAAAGCTCTCACAATCTGCGAGTGCAGGGTGATAATAACGATAAGTCTGTCCGACAATAATACCTAGTAGAAGTCCGATAAAAATGCGTGTAGTAAGATTGATTTTCATAGTTTTCAAAAATAGAACAAAAGAGAGAACACTCCAACCATTCCCTCTAATCCTTTGCACACATTTGCTATATTTGTACCTTAATTTACGATTATGGAGATTGCCAAAAATTATATTCCCAAAGAAGCTGAATCGAAGTGGTATGCCTACTGGATAGAGAAAGGATATTTTCGTTCTGTTCCAGATGAGCGTGAGCCGTACACGATTGTAATTCCGCCGCCTAATGTAACAGGCGTTTTGCATATGGGACATATGTTGAATAATACGATTCAGGATGTATTGATTCGTCGTGCGCGAATGCTCGGCAAAAATGCATGCTGGGTACCCGGAACAGATCACGCCTCTATTGCTACTGAAGCGAAAGTAGTGGCGATGTTGAAAGAGAAAGGCATCAATAAATCTGATTTATCACGCGAAGAGTTTTTAAAGTATGCATGGGACTGGAAGGAAAAGTACGGTGGAATTATTCTTGAGCAATTAAAGAAACTCGGTGCTTCTTGCGACTGGGATCGTACGCGCTTTACCATGGAAGATGATTTGAGTGAGGCCGTTATTGATGTATTCATTGATCTTTTCAAGAAAGGATTTATCTACCGCGGAACACGTATGGTAAATTGGGATCCAGCAGGATTAACAGCTGTGAGTGACGAAGAGGTTATCTACAAAGAAGTTCAATCGAAGTTATGTTATGTGCGTTATGCGCTCATTGATGCAGATGAAGAATACAACAACGATGATGAAGAACAACGTCAGGCGAAGTTTGATAAAGGTCAGTTCATAACGATTGCGACTGTCCGCCCTGAAACTATTTTAGGCGATACTGCTGTTTGTGTGCATCCGGAAGATGAGCGCTATAAACATCTGAAAGGAAAATTTGCTGTGATACCAATGTGCAATCGTAGAGTGCCCATTATTTTTGATGATTATATTTTGATGGAGTTCGGAACAGGCTGCTTAAAGGTAACTCCTGCTCACGACATCAACGATTACAACTTAGGAATTAAGCATGGCTTACCAACCATCGATACTATTCAGCCGAATGGTACTATGAGCGAAGCAGCAGGATTTTATATTGGTGAAGATCGCTTTATCGTGAGAAAGAAAATTGTGAAAGATTTGGATGCGATGGGTGCGGTTGTGAAGGTTGAAGATTACACCAACAAGGTTGGATACAGCGAGCGTACGGATGCTGTGATTGAACCGAAGCTGAGCATGCAATGGTTTGTGAAGATGAAAGAATTTTCTAAGCCTGCATTGGATGCTGTAATGGATGACGAAGTAAAGTTGATTCCAAATAAGTTCATTAATACCTATCGCCACTGGATGGAAAATGTTCATGACTGGTGTATCTCTCGTCAGTTATGGTGGGGACAACGAATTCCCGCTTGGTATGATAACAAAGGGAATTATGTTGTTTGTAAAACTTCGGAAGACGCATTAGCTGCTTTAAAAGAAAAGAATGCTAATGTAACCGTTACGGATATCCGTCAGGATGAAGATGTATTGGATACTTGGTTCTCGTCTTGGTTATGGCCTATTTCTGTTTTTGATGGATTTAAAAATCCTGATGGAGCAGACATCAACTACTACTACCCTACTAATGATTTAGTAACAGCACCAGAGATTTTATTCTTCTGGGTTGCGCGCATGATCATGGCAGGTTATGAATATCGTGGCAAACGTCCGTTTGAAAATGTTTACTTAACAGGAATTGTACGCGATAAGCAAGGAAGAAAAATGAGTAAGTCGTTAGGCAATTCACCTGATCCATTAGCGTTAATTGAAAAATTTGGTGCTGATGGTGTACGTGCAGGAATGTTGCTTTCGTCGCCCGCTGGAAATGATTTATTGTTTGATGAATCTTTATGTGAACAAGGAAGAAACTTCTGGAACAAACTATGGAACGCTTTCCGTTTAGTGAAAGGATGGGAAATAGATGCAACACTTGAGCAACCTGATTATTGCAAAACATCGATAGAGTGGTTCGAAAATAAATTCAATGCTTCGTTAGCAGAGATAAATGATCACTACGACAAGTATCGTATGTCGGATGCGTTAATGACTACCTATAAATTAGTATGGGACGACTTCTGTGCATGGTATCTTGAATTGATTAAACCAGCATATCAGTCGCCGATTGATGCGAAAACCTACGCTGCAACTATATTATTTTTCGAAAACATCGTTCGCATATTACATCCGTTTATGCCGTTCATATCAGAAGAAATATGGCATTTAATAGGCGACAGAAAAGAAGGAGATGACTTGATTGTAAGCAAATGGCCAGAAGTACAACCAATAAATCAAAGCATCATTAGTAATTTCGCAGTTGCTTCTACGATGATATCTGAAATCAGAAATTTCCGCCAGAATAAAGGCATTTCGCCGAAAGAATCATTAGAACTAATCATTTCAAAAGTAGGTAACACGATAGCGTTAGACCAATTTGGAAGTTCAATTATAAAACTTTCTAATTTAAGTACGATTACAACAACAGATGAAAAACCAATTGGTGCATTTCCTTTTGTAGTTCAACATTACGAATGTTATATTCCACTTTCAGAAGCAATTGATAAAGATGCAGAGAAAGAACGTTTAACGAAAGAACTAGAATACACAAAAGGGTTTTTAAAATCGGTAGCTGCCAAATTGAACAACGAAAGATTTGTAATTAATGCGAAACCTGATGTAGTTGCTGCAGAGCAAAAGAAAAAAGCTGATGCAGAATCAAAAATAAAATCGATTGAAGAAGCGCTTGCTTCATTATAATACTTTATGCATATCAGTCAGCGGCAATTATTTTTTAGTCACGTAGCTCAAACTAGTCCTGAGCCGTTGGCTTTAGAAATTGATAAAGCCGAAGGAGTCTTTTTATTCGATGTTGTTGGCAAACGCTATATCGATTTTATCAGTGGTATATCTGTGAGCAATGTTGGTCACCGACACCCAAAAGTAATTGAAGCTATTCAAGAGCAGCTAAATAAGCATATGCATGTAATGGTGTATGGCGAGTTCATACAAAGTCCGCAAGTAAAACTAGCGGATGCACTATCAAAAACTTTACCTGGTAATTTAGATAGTATTTTCTTCGTTAACTCTGGGTCTGAAGCAACAGAAGGTGTTATTAAATTAATCAAACGTGCAACAGGAAGAAAAAAAATAATAGCGTTCAAGAATTCTTATCATGGAAGCACGAATGGTGCTTTAAGTTTGATGAGTGATGAATATTTCTCCTCTGCCTATAAACCCTTATTACCGCATATCGAATTTCTTAATCCGAATGACGAAACTGAATTATCAAAAATAGATTCTGAAACAGCAGGCGTATTTGTTGAATTAATTCGAGGAGAAGCAGGTGCCATTGCGTTAGACAAAACATTCGTTTCTAAATTAAAAGTTCAATGTGAACAAGCTGGAGCGTTATTAGTTGTTGATGAAATACAATCAGGCTTTGGCAGATCTGGTAAATTCTGGACGTGCGAACATTATAATTTAATTCCTGATGTAATTTTAATGGCAAAAGGAATGGGAGGCGGAATGCCCATCGGTGCATTTGCAGCTAATCAATCGCTGATGAAAGAACTTAGTCATAATCCGGTATTAGGTCATATCACCACCTTTGGTGGACATCCCGTATCATGTATGGCTTCGTTAGCAACGCTAGAAGTCGTAAATGAAGTATTGGCAACTACACATATTGAAGAATGTGAAACCATCATCAGAGAAGAATTAAAGCATCCAAAAATCAAATCGATTAATGGAATTGGACTATTGCTAGCTGGCGAATTAAATTCGAAAGAAGAAAATTTTACCTTCATCAAAAATTGTATTCAAGATGGATTAATTACCGATTGGTTTTTATTTGCCGACCATAAATTCAGAATTGCTCCTCCTCTTACAATTACTAAAGAGGAATTAAGAAGTGCACTTGAAATAGTAAAATTAAATCTAGATAAGCTTTAAAATTCCTTAAAAATTCATATTGCTGAACTTAACTTGCATCGCTTATTCAGCATAAATCAATAAATATTTATATACGTAATTAATCTATTTTGCCATGAACGTACTAATTGTTGAAGACGAACGATCCCTTTCGCATGAGATGGAAATTTATTTAACCAAGCAGAACTTCAATTGCGATGTGGCTTTTAATGGAAAGAGCGGAACCGACATGGTTCTTTCCAATGAATATGATTTTGTATTGCTCGATTTAGGTTTACCCGATATGGATGGACTTGAACTTTTGAGAGAAGCGAAAAATAAAAAGTGCGAAGCAGCATTTATTATTCTTACAGCACGCAGCGAAGTAGAAGATAAAATCAAGGGCCTTGATTTAGGTGCTGATGATTACATAGGCAAACCTTTTTCACTAGCAGAATTGCAAGCGCGCATGCAGGCCATCCTTCGACGTAAGCACGGCTTAAAATCTAATCTAATGCAGATTGCAGATTATGAAATTGATATATCAAACCGTACAGTTCACTGCAATGGCAATTTAATCAACCTAACAAAAAAAGAATTCGATTTATTACATTACCTTGGACTACATAAAAACAGAGTTCTTACAAGAACGCAACTAACAGAACATATCTGGGGCGATGTATTAGATGATGATTACGAATCTAATTACATAGATGTACATATTAAAAATTTAAGAAAGAAACTATCTGCACAAGGTACTGTAGATTGGTTTGAAACAGTAAGAGGTGTTGGATATAGAGTAAATTTATAAGATGAATATTTTACACAACTTCATTAAACGCAGGAAATCGCCAACTATTCAAACTAAGTTTGCGATATACAACGGATTATCTAAACTGGTAATCGTATTAGCTTTTAATGCTATTCTTCCAATAATAGTTCAGAAGTTGGTTTACGATCATATTGACAAACGTTTAATTGCGAGATCTGAAAGAGTGCTTCTTACGGTTAAGAAAGGAGGAATTGAAGAAATTACCTTGGAACAAGATTGCAGCTTCGAAAGCTATAGTATTCTCAAAGAAGAATTTGTTGCAATTTACCCTATCCTTGATCCAAGAAAAATGTCGAGAGATATGGATATAAGTGATGAAGAATGGAGATCCTCCAACGGAGAAGCCATGAAGCATCGAATTATTAAACGACCATTCACATACGACAATCAGCTTTATGAATTAAATGTTGGAGAAGGGATCGGATCAATAGAGCAACTTAAAAACACCTTCCAACAATTTTCATTTATGATTATGTTGTTTTTTGTTATCGTTAGTTTATTTATTGATTTAGGATTCGTTTCAATCCTGATGCGCCCTTTGAATAAAATAATGGAACGAAAACTTAAACCAGTTCCATCGCCAAACAATTTCGACTTTACCAAAATTAATACAACAACCAGAGAGTTTAATAAGCTAGATCAACGAATCAATGAAATGATGCTAATGTTAAAAGACGCATTTCAAATTGAGAAAGAATTTATCTCGAATGTATCGCACGAATTACAAACACCAATTAGCATTATACAAAACCGTTTAGAAAATTTAATGATTGATCAGGAACTCAATGAAGAGGTGATGATTAAACTATCAGACTCGCAGCGGACGCTCAATCGAATGAGTAAAATTATCAAAGCGCTATTACTGATTTCAAAAATTGAAAATGATCAGTATTTGAAGAATGAAAAAATTGATTTGATACAATTACTTGATGAAGTTCTAGAAGAAATAGAAGAACGCCTGATAGAAAAAGAAATTAAAATCATTCGTCAGTTTTACGAAAATTTTGAAATTAACCCGGGTAATAAAGCCTTATTGTATACGATGTTTACCAATGTAATCAACAATGCAATTAAGTATAATAAAGAAGGCGGAAATATTATCATCACCACAAAAACTATTGGTAACGAATTTACGATTGAAATAAAAGACACTGGTTTGGGAATGAAAAAAGAAGATATCCCAACTATTTTTGACCGCTTTAAACGATTAAATAATTCAACAGCAGAAGGATTTGGCTTAGGATTGCCGATTGTAAAAACAATTGCAAATTTCCATCAGATGAAAGTGCGAGTAGATTCTGAAGTCGCCGTAGGAACTTCTTTTACCTTCATTACAGAAATCAATACTGATTAGACGCTAATAACACTAGCGTACATGCATGCACAAAAGGAATATTATTATCATTCAGTAATTTTTCCAGTTCAGTATTCTCTGTTCCTGGATTAAAAATTACGCGTTGCGGATTAGTTTTAATTATATAATGATAAAAAACTTCTTGGTTATCAGGATTTACATAAATAGTGATCGTATCAACATTACCAAAATCTTTTTGCTCTGTAATAATCTCACAAGCATTAATAAATCCATGACGCAATCCTACCGCACAAACTTCATGTCCGTGATGTAACAAACTAATAATTGCTCGGTTTGAGTAGCGCTCAGGATTAGTAGATGCACCAAGCACCAATGTCTTTTTAGAGTTCATGATAATTTAGTTCTTTGTTAAATGTTTCTTTAATAAAGTAAACGCCAATAAATGCTGGTATAAAGCAAATAACTCCTAACGCTATGGCAGCGTTAATTGTCCCATATGTTGGCTCCCAGTATTTAAATAACAATACAATTGGCACAACAGAACCACGTACAATATTAGGTGTAGTAGTAGCAACTGTTGCTCTAAGGTTCGTACCGAATTGCTCTGCTGCCATCGTTACAAATATCGTCCAATAACCTGAAGTGACTCCAAGTAAAAAGAAATAAAAATAATACAAGCTTATGCTAATACCTTTAGAGTTTAAAAAAACAAAATAAAATAAAGTACAAAATACTAAATAAATATACAGCACCTTTTTTCTACTTTTCATTATTTGTGATAGCCATCCACTTAATAAATCGCCAACCGAAAATCCAAGATAAGTAAACATAACTGCTTTCGTAATTAATGCAGACCCACCAACAATATTTAATAAATCAGGTCCAGAGAACTTCACACTAAACTTCATTAATATTCCTACACTACACCAGATAGGAATACCGATGGCTAAACAAAGCATGTATTTTAGCAAGCGCTCTTTATTACCAAAAATCATTAATAAGTCGCCTCGTTTAATTTTATTGCTACTATCCATCGACTTAAACATCCCTGATTCGATAGTGCCCACACGAAGTAATAATAGTAGTAATCCTAAGAAGCCACCAATCAAATAGGCCACTTGCCAATTAGCGAAAGAACCAAAACTTAAATCCAGACCTACCAATGAAGAAGCGAGCACAGCACCTAAAGCACCTCCCACGGCAACTAACATCGTCCCCCACCCTCTCGACTCTTTATGCATAGTTTCAGATACTAACGTTACCGCAGCACCTAACTCGCCGGCTAAACCGAAACCTGTAATGAAACGCATAAATGCATATTGTTCCACATTCCATACAAACGCATTCGCAATATTAGCAAGCGAATACAACAAAATGGACCCAAACAAAACCGACTTCCTTCCTTTTTTATCTCCTAAAACACCCCATAAAATTCCACCTGCGAGCATTCCACCCATTTGCCATAAAAACAAATGATAATCGTAAAAGTAAATTAATTTTGGATCAACAATTCCAATCCCTTTAAGACTTTCCTTACTAACAAGATTAAACAATTGCAAGTCGAACAAATCAACAAAGTAACCCAATGCGGATACCAGAACAATTAAATTAAACGGATTGCGCGTATTGTTATTCATGTTTTTTATTCGGTTACTACTATTACTATTTCTTTGGATAAGGGATCAAAATTTTCAAACAGATAATTTATACCCTGACTTCCTTCTTTTAGATAAAAAGGAATAAATGATTGCTCACGCTCTTGAGGATGACCGTTAGGAAAAACCTCATCAGTAATTTGCTTGCAAACATTTAAAGAGATTTGATTTTTCTTTTTAATGGCTTGCAACATTTTCTTTTCAATGTTTTCTAATGCATTGATTGTTTTTTGTCGCTCTGCTTGAATGTATTTTTCTGTTGAAGCATCAACTAATGTTGCTTTAGTTGCCAAGGTATCAAATTCGTGAGCAACTAAATCGATATTTTCTTTCGTAGAAAAAGCATCGGTTACGGTCCTTTTTAAAACTAATTTAATCAATGCTTGTTCATCTTGAAAAATCTCTTCCTCACTAATTCCAGCTGATGATGCTTTTTTCAATAGTTTTTCGGAAATGGTTAGTGCATTATTTCGATTAATAAGCATCGGATAAAAAACCTGATGATATTCGAATAGTGACTTTAATTGCAACCAATAGGCTACCTCACCAGCACCACCAACATAGGCAATGTTTGGCAATATTTTTTCCTGATAGAGCGGACGCATAATAACATTAGGACTAAATCTTTCAGGATACTTATCGAGCATTTCGAATAAAATATCTTTAGAAAAAAACAAATCAGTATTCTTAATATTGTAAGTTCCATCTTCAAGATCGACAATCCTTTCGCGCAAATTATTGTCTTTATAAAATAAATTTACTTCTCTTGGAAAAACTTGCGGCTTATATTTTTGTGCTAATCGCTCTGATGTTTCACTAACTTTTTTATGCGCGGAATGATTCGACAATTCATCACGCATAGTAGCAACAAAAGCTTTTTTCAATCGTGCATCATTCGCATCAATAACAACAACACCATAAGAACCAAAAATCCAATAAACAAATTTTCGAGTGGCTTCTGCTAGCGTCAAACCTGATTGATAGCAAGAATGAAGAATATCATTCAGCTCGTTAGCATTACTAGAATTTCCATTAATTTTTTTTAGCTCTTCTATTAATTCATTTAACGTGTCAGTAGACAATTCGCCGCATGCACCAGAAGCATCCTTTAAACTCCAATGCAATTGATTATTAAAAACACGAATACTTGCAATTTCTGCAAAGTCATGATCTTCAGATGCCATCCAAAAAACAGGAACAAATCGCTCACTCGTATACTGATCATTTAATTGCTTTGTAAGTTTAATAGTGGTGATGATCTTATAAATAAAAAATAATGGTCCGCCAGCAATACCTAACTGATGACCAGTAGTAATTGTAAAAGTGTTTTCAGATATTAATGATTGAATAGTTTCAGCTAAACCATTTGAATGTAACGCGTCTTTATTTTGATCTAATAAAACATCCACAAGCAAATTTCTATCGATTGGGAATTTATTTCGGTCATTAATTGCATGAATAAGATTTTCAAATTTAGGTTCGTATTGATAAAAGGATTTCAAAAAGTCAGACCCCTTCAAATAATCATCTAACAGATTATTTTTCCAGTTACTATTACTTAATGAAATTGAATACTTGCGCATTATTTATTTTATTAGCTCGCCAAACAAATCAAATTCTGATGCCGAAACAATTTTCACATTCGCAAAATCACCAATACGCACATAAGCATCAGTGGCATCAATCAGCACTTCATTGTCCACTTCTGGCGAATCGAATTCTGTTCTACCAACAAAGTGATTATCTTCTTTTCTATCAAACAACACTTTAAATTCTTTTCCTACTTTTTGCTGATTTAATTCTGCAGATATTGACTCTTGTGCTGCCATCACTGCTTGCGCTCTTTCAACTTTTATTTCTTGCGGAACATCATCTACTAACGAGTATGCATGTGTGTTTTCCTCATGTGAATAGGTAAAGATGCCCAAACGATCAAACTTCAAATCCTCCACAAATCGCAACATATCTTCATGATCTTGCTCTGTCTCCCCTGGATATCCAGCAATTAATGTTGTTCTTAAAGCAATCCCAGGCACTTTTTCACGAATTGTATTTACTAAGTTATAAGTCTTCTCGCGGGTTGTACCTCGGCGCATCGACTTCAACATATTATCACTTACATGCTGCAGTGGCATATCGAGGTAATTACAAATATTACTATTCGTATTCATCACATCAAGAACATCCATCGGAAATCCAGCTGGGAAAGCATAATGCAAACGGATCCATTCAATACCGTTGACATCTGCAAGGCGCTGCATTAATTCAGCGAGCTTGCGTTCTTTGTACAAATCGAGTCCGTAATAAGTTGAATCCTGCGCAATCAGAAGTAATTCTTTTGTACCATTAGTAGCTAAATTTTTTGCTTCCTGCACTAATTCTTCCATTGGCTTAGAAATATGATTACCACGCATTAAAGGAATCGCACAAAATGAACAAGGGCGGTCGCAGCCTTCCGCAATTTTCATATAAGCAAAATGACGAGGGGTAGTAAGTAATCGTTCTCCTACTAACTCCTGTTTATAGTCGGCGCCTAAAGTTTTAAGAAGCAAAGGCAAATCACGCGTACCAAAGTAGGCATCTACATTAGAAATTTCTCTCTCTAAATCTGGCTTATAGCGTTCTGATAAACATCCTGTCACAATTAACTTTTCGATTTTACCCGCCTCTTTTTGCTTTGCAAAATGGAGAATGGTATCGATACTTTCTTGTTTAGCATTATCAATGAATCCGCAAGTATTGATGATTACAATTGAAGCATCCTGCTTGGTACTTTCATGTGTTACATCAAATTTATTGGCCTTTAGCTGGCCCATTAACACTTCCGAATCGACTAAATTTTTAGAACATCCGAGTGTTACTACATTAATTTTGTTTTGCTTGAGCGTTTTTGATTTCACCTTTCTATATTTCTTAGACAAATTTACCAAATCGTTTCGTGAAGCTGACCTTATTCTTCAATTCTTTATAAGCAGCTATTTGAACATCATGAGCGCAAAATTTGGGCTGTACTTTTTGTCAAAATAAGTCTGATTGATGATTTTCGAAAATTAAATCACCCAAAAAAAGCTGTCTTTTACCCTAATAAAACATGTCTTTTACAAAATCTATACAGTAGAAATGACTATCATGAATAAATTGCTTCAAAATTAAAACACATGAAAAAATTAATTATCGTCTTATTGCTAATCAGCAGCGTAAACTCATTCGCTCAGATTACAGCTCCGAACGGAATCTTTACTGGTTGCAAACCTGCAAGTTTCACCTTGATTGGCCCTTCGGGTTATGATAAATATGAATGGAGTAACGGAGCGACTTCGAGACAAATCGAATACATTATGGACGGTACCTCAGGAGCGATATTAGATACAGCTACCGTAGGATTAACATGCTACGATGCTAACAATGTGGCTTACGTGCAACAACCAGTAGTATTAAGATCTATCAAAGAACCTGAATTGCTTTCAAATTTCAACGGTAAATACGATTATTCTATAAATGACAGTATTAAAAGTCAATTAGTATTAACCTATCAAAGCAGTGCTCCACAATATGTTTTTACATTTATCCAAACGGATGCTAAAGGCAAAGGTTCAAATCCGATTTCTAGATGTGTATCAAATACAAGATGGTGTAACCTTAGCAATGCAACACCTGCATTAAAGAATGGGAAGTTTTACTATGTGACAGTTCATGCTCGAGTAGATAATGTAAACTATTGTAAAGGTAATTATAGTATTATTGGTTTAGGAATTAATTCTGATGATGACCATGATGGTCATGGCCATGGAGATAGCGATGGTAATGGCGACAGCGATGACGACAACAATGACTTAGTAGGATCTTCCAACCCAATTGAGATCAGTACTTACCCAAACCCAAGCTACAAAGATTGTAGAATTGTTGTTGACAGTGATGATAAATCACCAATGGATATTAGTATTTATAATATAGAAGGACAGCTTATTTACCGCGAAGCATTTGAGAGCTTCCCTGTAAATCAAGAAATAAGCAATTACATTAACAACCCTGGAACTTATAAAATGGTTGTTTCTCAAAATGGAAAAATAAAAACATCCTCTATTGAACGTCTTTAATTAAATGATATAACTAAAAAAGTCCCGGGATAACCTCGGGACTTTTTTTATTCGTTAAACAACGACTTTACAAATTCATTTCTATCAAAAAGCTGCAGATCTTCCATTTTCTCACCAACTCCAATATATTTAACAGGAATTTTAAACTGATCACTGATTCCGATTACAACACCCCCCTTTGCTGTTCCATCCAACTTCGTTAATGCAAGCGCATTAACATCAGTAGCGGCAATAAATTGTCGAGCTTGTTCAATAGCATTTTGTCCCGTAGAAGCATCTAGAACCAATAAAATTTCGTGTGGTGCATCAGGAATAACTTTTTGGATAACCCTTCTGATTTTAGAAAGCTCATTCATCAGGTTGATTTTATTATGCAATCTTCCGGCAGTATCAATAATACAAACATCGGCACCTTGCGCTTTAGCCGAACTAACAGCATCAAAGGCTACACTTGCTGGGTCTGCACCCATTCCCTGCGAAATAATCGGAACACCAACACGATCTGCCCAAATTGCAAGTTGATCTACGGCTGCTGCACGAAAAGTATCAGCAGCACCTATAACTACTTTTTTACCTGCCAACTTAAACTGGTTTGCCAGCTTGCCAATAGTAGTAGTTTTTCCAACACCGTTCACTCCTACTACCATAATAATATATGGTTGCGCAGGAAGATCCATTAATGTATTGAAATTATTATTGTCCGATGATTTGTTTTCTTCTAAAAGAAGTACAATTTCTTCGCGAAGAAGTTTGTTTAGTTCACCAGGAGAAGTGTATTTATTACGCGCAACTCTTTCTTGAATACGCTTAACAATTTTAAGAGTAGTTTCTACTCCTACATCAGAAGTAACCAATACTTCCTCCAGATTATCTAGTACTTCATCATCAATTGTTGATTTCCCTACTAATGTTTTTGTCAGCTTTGAAAAAAAACTTTCGCGAGTTTTTTCTAGCCCTTTATCAAGGGATTCTTTTTTATCGCGATTAAACAGTCCAAATAAACCCATCTTTAAAAATATCGAGTATTAATTTAATAAAAAAAGCTCCTTTCATAGAAAGAAGCTAATTTCATAGGCAGGTTGATTGCCAGTTATTATTTATCTTTTAAGAAATCTTTCACATGATCATTGTGAACGACTTCTGATTTAAAACTGTAAGATCCTGTTAAAGGAGACTTCACCATCTTAATTACTTTTGAGAACTCTTTACCTTTACCGGTTTTTAGTGTCGCAACTACTTTCTTTGCCATGTTGTGATAATTTTAAGGGAAACCCCGGTTTATTTAATTTCTTTATGAACTGTTACACGCTTTAAGGTACGATTGAATTTCTTCAACTCTAAACGCTCAGTTGTGTTTTTCTTGTTTTTTGTAGTGATGTAACGAGATGTTCCAGGCATGCCACTGTTCTTGTGTTCAGTGCACTCCATAATTACTTGTACTCGGTTGCCTTTCTTTGCCATGATTTAAAATCAATTAATTTCCTTTCTTAAAGGGATGCAAAGATAATACAGATTTACTAAAATCACAAATACAATTCATTTAAAAATCAAAAACTCTAAGAAATGTATTTGCCCAATCAATTTCCTTTACATGAGACGGCAAAATCAATACTTTAAATACGAATCTTCCTGAATCAATGCCTCGATAGCCGTAACAGTTCGCGGTAATTTGCCTGACAAGTTCGTGGCCGGTCCACTTTCATTTATTAAGATATCGTCTTCAATCCGTACGCCTATGTTCCACCATTTTTTCAAGCATTGGGACCCTTCCGGGATGTAAATACCTGGTTCAACAGTAATTATTGTTCCTGCCTTATATATTCCATAAGTTCCAGCATCGTGCACATCCAATCCAAGATAATGACTAGTACCATGCATAAAATACTGGTTGGCTTCTTTTTCAATTTTAATGATTCCCAGTTCAACTAGGCCTTTTGAAATTATTTCAAATGCAGCCTCCTGGGTTGACCGAAATGATTTTCCCGATAAACAAACTGCTATTCCAGCTTCTTGTGCTTTAAGCACCAAATCGTAAATCAATTTTTGTTCATCCGAAAATTTTCCATTTACAGGAAATGTTCTCGTGATATCTGCTGTATAACCGTGATACTCGCCACCCATATCGGCTAACAGCAAATCGCCCGATTTTAACAAGTCGCGATTATCCTGGTAATGTAAAATGCAACTATTACCTGCTCCCCCACAAATTGAAGGATATCCCTGAAATTCGCCTCCGTTATTCTTGACAAAATACTCCACTATTGCCTGCGCTTGATATTCTTTAAATCCAGGTTTAATCGCCTTCATCAATTCAATGAATCCTTCAATTGATATATCTATTGCTTTTTGAACCAATGCAATTTCTTCTTTCTTCTTAACTTCTCTCATACCAGCCATTATTTTGATTGGTTTAATTTCGTCCACTACATTCTGAGTTAAAAGCTTTTTATTAAAATCATCTACTAAATTCTTTAATGCAATCTTTGAACGCCCTTCGTTGTTAGGTTGCAATGGATATTCAACCCAGACATCTTCGAATTTCGTAAAGTCAATTCCGAATTCATTAAACGAGGATGTTGTATAAACCGCCTGAATATCAGTAATTCTTTGAGCCTCCAAAATTCCTGGCCTTAATCCAGTCCACAGTTCTTCAAATTTATCTTTAGGCCTTATAAAAAGAAGCTCATGAACACCTATGTTATTATCAAAAGTTTTCTCCTCCTTGAATAATAACAAAACCGCATCCGGATCACGAAAACCAGTCAGATAATAAAAGTTAGGGTTTTGACTGTATTGATAATCGACGTCATTGCTTCTATTTCTTATTGGATTTGCGAAAAAAATCGCAACCGAATGAACAGGCATTTGTGCAATAAATTGTGTTCTATTCGCCTTGAAAAAAGAAGCTGGGAGTAAGTCAGCATCGGCATTTTGACCAAAAAATAATGTTGGTAGTAAAATAAAAAAAACCGACAGATTACTTTTCATGATTCAAATTTAATCAAAATCGTAATCTACCGGTTCTTTCAACCGTTATATAATAATTGTTACAATGAGCCTTTTAGGATAGCGCGTGTAATCGCATCCGTAATTCCGATTTTGTTAATCGTTTTTAAAGCAGATGTGCTTACTTTTAATGTAATCCACTCTCCAGTCTCAGGTAGAAAAAATTTCTTAACCTGTAAATTCGGATTAAAACGACGCTTTGTTTTGCGGTTTGAGTGGCTAACTTTATTACCGGTGATTGCTTTTTTTCCGGTTAAATCACAAATTCTCGACATGACTTTTCGTTATTGGGAAGGCAAATTTAGTAAATTTTGTTTTATCTACAAGCACCTCGCGTATTTTTTATTTAATTAATTGGAATATGATTTTATTCTTCATTTAATAGTTCCTTCCGCAAGAAGTTCAAACCGCTAAGTGCAGCAATCTCAATAGTTCTAAGCCGATTATCTCCTAATTTAAGTAAAAAGGTTTTTGTTCCTTTTGGGGTGCACACACCAACCCAAACTGTTCCAACTGGCTTATCTGCTGTTCCTCCTCCGGGCCCGGCAATGCCTGTTGTTGCTACTGCACAGTCAACATTGAATAGTTTTTTAACGGATTCAACCATTGCCAAAACTACAGGTTCACTTACGGCACCATTCTTTTCAATCATCGATTTTGGGATATTTAAAAGTTGAGTTTTACTTTCATTGGAATAGGTTACAGACGAACCCATATAATAAGCCGAGCTACCCGGAATCGATGTTATCAAATGCGCCATATATCCACCAGAACAACTTTCAGCAGTTGCAAAGGTGTATTTTTTTGATTTCAATAATTCGCCAACTACTTGTGGCATTTCATCTTTTTCAAAGCCATAAATATATTCACCTACAAGTCCCTTAATGTCATCAGTAAATCTTTTCAATTGCAGCCTCAATTGTTGTTCATCATCACCACTGCCAGACAACCTTAAGCGAACAGATCCGGCACTAGGCAAATAAGCCAATTTTATAGTTGATGGGAGCGAATTTTCAAAGGCAGCTATTTTCTCGGAAAGAAAGCTCTCTCCAATACCAAATGTCAGTATAGTACTATGAACGATAAACGGAGTTTTAAATCTCGTTTTAATTCTAGGTAACACCTCCTGCTCCA
>CALQOD010000013.1 GCA_943332105.1 Chitinophaga pinensis
CAAATGAGTGCTGTAATCCAATATTTACTACAGTTGCCTTTTCAGTTGGAACATATGCAGAGATATTGTTATCATATTCGTAGTTTACGATTTGACCAATATTATCTTTTAAGTCAACCTGAGCAATTAATTTAGCTTTTGCAACATCATTTACATCAGCGTCAGAAACTGTTTCGTCTGCTACCTGATAAATTTTATAACCTTGGAAAGCATAAGAACGAGCAGCATCTGTTAATGTATCAAAAGAACCTGTTGAATTTTGAACAGCTTTCGGAATTACGGCATCAATCTCATTATATAATTCAACTTTCTTGTTCGCAACATTTTCTAATGAGAGAATTAATTTTCTGTCGCCTTCGCGAATAGCTAAATCTGGTGCATCAGGTCCATCTAAAATTTTGAAACAGTTATCAAATATTGCCTGTGCTTTTTGATCTGCCAACTTCAATAATGAAATAGAAGCTAAAGGACCACCAGTAGTTGTACGTTGCCAGATAACACCTGTTGTGATATAATTCACCGCACCTGGTTGTAATGTAAATGTACCTGCAGATTGTAACCAGCGCATGTCATCTGGTTGTAAGTTAGCAGTTACCATTGTCCATGGAGTGGAGAAATCAGGATCAGTATTATCAGGGAACATATAGTTACATGGTGTAGCAGTTGCTCCTGATCCACCGCCACGTCCATCACCACCATAAGTAATTGGTAAACCATCTAACCAGCTACCTGATAAATACTCATAGTAGTCATCCGTTGTATTTGGATTCCCGTTAGGAACACTATTCGTATTTACATAGTAAACGAAACGAGACATAATGATTTGCTCGCCTGGCTCATCAATTACACCATCTTTATTATTATCAATTCCATCATTTGCATCAGCTAAAGGACCTTGGAAGAAATCGATACCAACTGAAGGAGGATTTAATCCATATCCTGAACCACCATCATCATCTGGATCACCATTGTATACATAACCAAGACCTAAACCTACATCACACCCAACTAAGTCATCTGCAGCATTACCTAAATCTGGATCACACCAAACACCGAAGTAAGTTGAATCTAATACATCACTTGAACGATTGATAATTTGATATTTATAGAAAGTCATGAAGTTAATCTCATTCGCTGTTTTGAATGAAAAAGCTTGGGCACGAATTTCTAACCCAATAGGATCAGAACTTGTTTCTGTCTTGATATTTCCAACATCATTGAATACCCACCAAATTGATTTATCACCAAACAAGTAATCATTACATTCTACTTTACCTGTAGTTGCATTTGAGCCGTAATCACCGCTTAACAAAAAGTAAGGATAATCACCAGCTTCATAATCATAAACACCATTATTATCAGCATCAAAGAAAGGCGCTAAAAATGGTAGTTCTCCCTTAGAAAAATCTCCATTTCCTGGCCATGTTTTGATTTCATTTGTAGCTGCTCCTCCAGCAACAAAGTCAGAAACTTCTTTGCGACTGATTGGCCAGAACTTGTCATATAAATCACAAGTAGCATTATCAATAGAAGGTGAACCGGAAGAAGTATCAATTGGACCTCCCCAGAAATCATTGGATCCACCTTGACGGTAAGTTTGAGCAGCCACCTTTAACTGACCAGCCTGATCAAAACCACCAATCCAAAGAGCTCCAGAGTAGATAGAGTTCTTTCCACTTCCAATTGGAACTTCATAATAAGGTGTTTGACCAACTGGATCCCACCAAAGGTCACCACCAACTAAAACACGAGCACGAACCTGGTTAATATCCAAGTCGATTTGTGAGGATGTTGTAGGACAGCTCGCTGCAACTTTTGCATTTCTTACAGGTGCGTGTGCTGCCTTCCCTCCTACATTCATCTTCGCGAACGTAGACGCGGACCATCCAGCCAATACTACAAGGCTAAATAAGACTTTATATCGAAGCATTTTCATAGCGTTAATTTTCTGTTTGTTTTTTTTGTAAATGTTAAAAATCGAATCTTACACCTAACCTTGCTCTTCTTGGCAAGCTGTAATTATCTGGGTTCAACAATCGAATATTGTATTGATCGATAAATGCTTGTTGAGAAGTCTGAGCTGAGGATAATTGCAATCCATCAGCTGATTGAAGGAATCCGTCATCAGTAGCATTACCTGTGGCACGGTATACACCTACTACATTACGAGTATCTAAAAAGTTTTGAATCTGTAAATAAACGTTGAATGTTCCTGATTTCTTCTCAGAGAATTTAACCTCAATATCCTTATCTAATTTTAAATCCATTCTAAACTGCCAAGGAGTACGAGCTCCATTTACTAATCCCTCAACTGTACGCTGCCCGTTAGACTGCCAGCCGATAGCTGCAGCTTCACGAGTTGGTCGCGACTGACGAGTATAAGGAGTTCCTGAGTTAGCGCGGACTACTATGTTAGCTCCTGCATTAGCAAATATTGGTTTGCCAAATACAATTGGACCATCATAATCTTCTCCTGATTTATAGTGATAATCAAATGAAGCCGTTAATTGATGACGAGTATCGTAATCTAAGGGAATAATGAAACGTAGATTTGGTTGATCTGTATTTGTTAACTCAGTGTTTGAACTAGCACTAGATCCTGTTCCATCAGCAAACTGTAATGTATAGCTAGCCAACATTCGTACGTTACCTGTACGACGTAAATCGTAACTCATTGAAATACCCTTTACTGTTCCAAAATCGATATTATCGTAAGTAGTATAAGTATTCGGATAAGCAAAATTTACTTTTGTAATCTGAATCATGTTTTTCAATTCACGATAGAAAGCTGAAATAGTTAATGCAGATGACTTGCTGATTTTTTGTTTGAAACCTAACTCGTAATCTGTAGTTCTTTCTGGCTTTAATCCAGCATTGTTTAAAGAACCATCAGGATTTGTTCTTAATGATAAATACTCAGATGGATCATTTCTTAAAGCTGAAGAAGGTCGCTGTGTCAAAACATCATAATGCGCAAAGAATTGTGCTTCATCAGTAATGTTAAATGCAAATGCGATACGAGGCATCACAGAAATTTGCGGTTTATAATCTTCAAACACACCATCAATATTCCAAGAATCAGTTGCCAATTTACCAGCATCTGGCTTAATAGCAGGAACGATTGTTCCAGTTGATGATTGAGATGCGATGATATCTGGATCACTTACAATTTGACCATTTTTATTATACCACACATTTCCATCACGATATCCAATTACCGATGTAGGATCACTTGCAGAAGCTAAATAAGGAACGAATGAACCTCCGATATTATCTGGCTTACCTTCAATAGCTACTGGATAATCATCAACAGTATATGAGTCTAATAATAAGAATTTATCTTTTAATGCCTTTTGATTAGCATCGAAACGATCAACACGTAACCCGATATTGAAACTTAAGTTATCAATTGTAAAGCGGTCTTGAATGTATCCTGCCATGTAAGTGGGACGGAAAGCACCAATAGCACGCGTGTAATTAGCACCATCTTTTTGAGTGAAATAGTCTTTAAATGTTGGATTTGTAGACATCTTCTCACCTTTATAATCGAAACCATAGTAGCTCACTAAACCATTGGCTACTAGCTGATCTGCGTTGAACATTCCAATATTTAATTGGTCTGGAGATAACGCATCAAAATCAACATAAGCATTGGTAGCAATTCCTAATTCATTGCGCAAGTTCTCATAAAAACCGTTAATCACATTTCCATTTTCATCCAATGTAGGAGCATAAGTTGAAGGGTGATTAATTGTATAATAGGTAGTATCTCCCGCAGTAATATTCATTCCGTAAACTGTATCACCTACACTGAAATCTGTTTCAGTTAAGTTGAAGTTAGCATACTGGCGACCTAATCCCCATAAGCTTCTTGGAGCCACGCTATATCCACGATCAACTCGTTGTTCAAATTCAAAACCTACTAATAATGAATGTTTCTTAATATCCGCGTTTCCGCTTAATGTTACACGGTATTGGTCATTATCGAAGTTCTGATATGTATTTCTTAAGTTACCTACTCCTTCCCAAATAGCCATAACGCTATTTGTCGCATCACCATTTCTAACACCACCAGCACTTCTGATCTGATCTAATGAACTAACATTTACGACAGCATCATTAAATGCAGAATATGCTGCATTCGTGTATGCTTCAGCAATTGTATTGATTCCTCCAGCTTGATAACCATAAGCACTTGAATAACCAATTTGCTCGCGAGTTGTATCATCCGTAGCTACATAAAGCGTACTACTTGTTCTATCGAATTTACCAATGTAACCATAGTTCCAAAGTTTATCTTTATGAACTGGGTCTTGATTGATTTGCTGATTTTTTGAATATTCTGCCTGAACTGTAAAATATACATTTTTAAAAACAGATGCATTTTCTTTCGATGATTTATATGTAGAAGCAACTCTCTGAGTCAAACGACCAAAAACACGATAGTCACGATCTATAATTTGTGGATTCTCGTCGAAGTTATAAGCTACTCGATTAATTGAATAACTTCTTCTGTCATTTGTGTTATAACTACCGCCTAAAGTAAAAGTTGTGAATTCAGATGGTTGATAATCGAACTTAGCGGTAAAGCGAACACCCGTTTGTTTAACGTTATTTTTCGTTTTAGTTTTTTCAAAATCATCCATTGTATAATACTGCGCAGCATTATAAGAACCGAAACTTGTTGCTGAAGTTTGATATAACTCAAGTGGATTTTTAATTAAATCCTGATATACATTATCCTTAAGCTTATACATTCCAATTCCTGATGGATCAGGATCTTTTTCAGATTGATATTCACCTGATAAAAAGAAACCAAGAACTGCTCTTTCGCCGCCATTCTCTAGTTTTTTCATCATTAATGGACCTGATAAATCGGCTGATACCAAGTTATAACCATATTGGTCGAACATTTCAGAAGAAACAACCTCCAGCCCACCTGTGAAATCTTTTGAAGGACCTCTCGTTGTAATTGAGATAACCCCTCCTGTTGCATCCCCATACTGTGCTGGTGTTCCACCTACTACTACAGTTACCTGCTCAATACCAGATTGAGGAAGTTTTTGAGATCCACGAATACGAATACCATCAACGTAGTAATCTGTAGCATCCGAGCGCGAACCACGAACATTAAGATCATCACCTTCATCTTTTTGAAAGACGCTTGCCGCTTGTGCAGCTACTGACTTTACGTCACGCGTTGGAGCAGCCTGAATATCTTCACGCGTTAAAGTTGCTCCGCGTTGTACGTCATCTTTTCCAAATAAAGGTGCTTTGTATTCAATAATTTCTACTCCGCCTAATTCAATAGTTGTTGCAGAAATCATCAAATCTTGAAAGGTAGTTTTGTCAATAGACACCACCACATCGTTAATCACCAATTCTTTGTAACCGGTGTACTTTAAACGGATGGTGTATTTACCAGCCGATAAAGGCTTGATAATATATTCACCATCAAAATCTGACTGGCCACCTGAAACTTGAGTTCCATTCATCTCCGCAATCACAGTCGCAAAAGGAATTGGTTGTTTGTTGGCTTTGTCAAGGATTTTACCTCTGATAGCTCCGGACTGTGCAAATGCTCCGGCGCATACAACCAGTAAAAACACAAGGGTTAAGTAAGCTTTCCTTATCATAGAGTTAATTTATTGTCTTCTTGGTGTTAATGTTTCGTTAATCGGTTAAGGGGCTAAAAATAGAAATAAAAGATTCAAATTCCCAAACTGATAAATTGTTTTGCATTTGAAATTTATTCACAATGGTAATTTTAAACAATATATTGGCTAAATTCTAATTGCTATTTTTTTTATTTTCTTGAAATTGTAATCTGATTTACAATGATATGCGTTTATTTATAAAAAATAATTTGTATGAATAGGAGTCCCGATTTGTTAATAAAGTTTCTTTTAAATCACTTAAAAAATTGTGTTGTACCAACTTCGGATTAGCACAAAATGAAATTATTTTATCGAATAATTACACTTTTTAACAATAGAGTGAAAGCATTTTTTAAATTTGTTGGTTCCTAAAGTTAATACGGGTTTGCTAGAATTGAATGAAAGGCGGATTAATTATGTCAGGAAAAAATACAATCTTTAAATAGTAATGAGACTCAAATCACTTGAAATAAAAGGATTCAAAAGTTTTGGAGATAAAGTAATCATCCATTTTGATGAAGGCGTAACTTCTATTGTAGGTCCTAATGGCTCCGGAAAATCGAATGTAGTTGATGCAATGCGTTGGGTGCTAGGTGAACAAAAAACCAGAATGCTGCGGTCCGAAAAAATGGAGAATATCATTTTTAACGGAACTAAAACGAGAAAGGCCGCTAATTTAGCAGAAGTATCACTTTCGTTCGAAAACAACAAAGGCATTCTTCCAACTGAATTTACAACTGTTAGTATTACTCGCCGCCTTTACAGAACAGGTGAAAGCGAATATCAATTAAACGGAATTACTTGTCGTTTGAAAGATATCAACGACCTGTTCATGGATACTGGTATTGGACCAGACTCTTATGCAATCATAGAATTAAATATGGTTGATGATATTATCAAAGACCGAAATAACACTATCAATACATTATTAGAAGAAGCTGCAGGTATTTCGAAATATAAAATTCGTAAGAAACAAACTTTTCAAAAGTTAGAGGAAACAGATGCAGACTTAAACCGAGTAAATGATTTACTTTTTGAAATAGAAAAAAGTTTAAAGCAACTTGAAACACAAGCCAAAAAAACAGATCGTTACTACCGTTTAAAAGAAGAATACAAAGAGATAAGTACGCAGCTTGCAGTATATTCAATTCAAAACAATAGCTCATCCTTCGAAGATTTAAAAAATAAAGAACAATCGCTTGGAGAGACAAAAGCAGAAATGCAACATAAACTTAAAGAGTTCGAATTGCATTTAGCTACTATAAAAGGACAAACAAACGAAAAAGAAATTGCATTACAAGCTGCACAAAAATCGTATAATGAAAAATTATTGGAGATTACGCGATTTGAAAATGACGAAAAAAACAAAAACGAAAAATTTAACTTTTTAATAGAAAAGCAAAAGCAACTTCAAACATCTTCTTTCAATGATGAAAATACATTAAAAGAAACCGAATCCTCAATCCTTTTACTTCAAGAAGAAAAACTAAGGGAAGAGGACCATCTTAAAAAACTGGAAGAAGAAGTATCAGTGTTGCGCCAAAATAGTGATGCGAGTAAATTGGCATACGAGTCTTCGTTAACGGCAATAAAAGAATTAAATCAAAAGATCTATCAACAACGTTCGATGATCAATGAATTTGAAACAAAGCAAGCTGTTCGTCAAACAAGACATCAATCTATTTCAGATGAGATAAAACGCTTACAACTTAACCAAGATGAAAATGTAGGTAGATTAAAAGATTTAGAAAATCAATTATCAGACATTCTACCTAAAAAAACAAACGCAGACGAGGACTTAAAAAAATTAAAGCAAATTCGTTTAGAGTTAGATGAAGAACTTAAATCTACTGATGCGAGAATCAGAGAAGCAAACCAAGTAATACAAATTGAATCCAGAAAATTAGATTCTAAGAATAATGAATACCAGTTAACGAAAAACCTACTGGAACAAATGGAAGGTTATCCTGATTCTATTCGTTATTTAAAAATCAATCATGAACAATTTAAAAAAGCACCATTATTATCGGAGATAATTGTTTGTGATGATGAGTATAAAATTGCAATTGAAAATTACTTAGAGCCATTTTTAAATTATTTTGTTGTCCAAAATCAGACAGAAGCATGGACGGCTTTAAATTTATTGAACGACTCCTCAAAAGGTCGTGCAAACTTTTTTATTCTTGATTCATTAAAATCATACAGCCAAACTAATTCTGCTCCAATCAACGGATGTACGAAAGCGTTAGATATAATTGAAAACAATAATCATTATAATGATTTGTTTGATTTTCTTTTATCACATGTATATATCGCGAACGATCAAAGCACTTTAGAGAATATAGATTTGGCCTCACATCATTCTGTTGTGGTGCTTTCAATGAGCGGCAATTTTCTGCGTCAAAAATATTCGATAGGTGGTGGATCTATAGGAAAATTTGATGGTAAACGCACTGGGAAATTTAAAAACCTTGAAAAATTAGCTGAAGAAATAAAATCTCAAGAAGACTTAATTGAAGATTTAAAAATCAGTTTAACACAGGCAGAAGATAATTTCACAAGTATTAAAAGTAAAATCGCCGATAATCAACAGCTTATTTCGAGTAAAGAAATTGAGTTTATGAAACTAAGTGGCGATGTGAATTCTATTCAAAGCAATTTCGATTTTATTAATCGCGCAATTGATCAATCGAAAATAAATTTTGCTAAACTGAAGGAAGAATTAACAACAATTGAAAATACGATTGCAGCAGAAAAGGAAAACCCTGATTTGTCGCCTGAAATATTAACTGAAAAATTAAATAATCTGATTCAGCAATTAAATGTTCAACAAGAGCAATCTACACAGTTACAAAAAGAATCAGGAGAAAAAAATCAAGATTTAAACAACTATAATATCCAAGTACTACAGCAGCAAAATCGTATACAAAACACGGTTCGCGATATGGGATACCGTAACAATCAAGTAGTTACTTTAAAGAAAAATATTGAATCTAGCGCTACCGAATTAACAAGCGTTAAAGAGCAAATTGATCAGTTATCAAACGGAATGGCTTCAACAAGTGACGAGTTGAAAAAGCTAATCGATGAGAAGAATCAATTTGATTTAGGCGTAAAAGATTCTGAAGTCAACTACAATTTTGCAAAACAAGAAATAGAATCTGAAGAAAAGAAATTAGCGGATTTTAGAAAGTCTAAAGAAGCTAATGATCTTAAACTTCAACAAGTAAATGATGAATTAAATACGATAAAACTTCAGATGAACTCGCTGAAAGAGCGATTAAGTATTGAGTTTAATATCGACATAGAAGACCTAACGAGCATTGAACCAAATCCAGAATTCAACGAACCAGAAATGCGTCCGAAGGCTGAACAATTGAAAAAGCGCTTGAACGAATTCGGGCCGATCAACCCTATGGCGCTTGAGCAATACAAAGAAATTAAGGAGCGCTACGATTTTATTGTAAAAGAAAAAACTGATTTACAAAATGCAAAAGATGCTTTACTACTAACTATTGGAGAAATAGATAGTACAGCACAAACTGTTTTCATGGATGCTTTCACACATGTCAGAACTAATTTTATTCGTGTATTCCGTTCATTATTTACAGATGATGATAATTGCGACTTAGTGATTTCAGATATGACTAATCCTTTGGAGTCAGATATTAATATTATTGCTCAGCCAAAAGGAAAGAAACCTTTATCAATACATCAGTTATCGGGTGGAGAGAAAACACTAACGGCTACGGCTTTACTATTTAGTATTTATTTATTAAAGCCAGCTCCTTTCTGTATTTTTGACGAGGTAGATGCACCGTTGGATGATAATAATATTGACAAGTTCAATAACATTATTAAAAAGTTTAGTGCGGAATCACAATTCATCATTATTACACATAATAAGAAGACAATGGCTGCTACTGATATAATGTACGGAATAACGATGGCCGAACCAGGTGTTACAAGTGTTGTACCTGTTGACATGAGGTCATTTGCTGAATAAATAATAATTCACAGAAAAAAAGGAGATTAAAAATTTAATCTCCTTTTTTGTTAATTTGCCGATGGTCGTTTTTTAGGAAACAACCGCTTTAGCCAATTAGGTCTGCTATCATTAGCATCCGAATGATGATAACGTCTATCGTTTCTTTTCATTCGTCGCCTTACCTCTTTTGATTGCAATTTATTATGCTTCTTCTTTCCTTCTTTAATCGCTTTCTCCTGTTTTTTTGACTGCTCTTCTTTTACCTTTTCTGCATTATGAATTTTTCTTGAACCGCCAGACTGTTTATCAGACTGAGCGAATAATATTGACGTGAAAAATAAAAATATAACTGTTGCTACTATTTTAAGTTTCTGATTGAATTGCATGATTTGATGGAATAAAAAAGCCCCGACTATTTTACGTCGGGGCTTCTCTTATAGTATGAAATTATTTTACCTGAACATTAGGAATTACATACTTAGCATCATAACGTTTCTCGTTTAAAAAAGTATTAATTGACACAATGTATAAAGGCAATTCAGAATCAGACCTTGTTACTTTAAAACATCCATCAGCAAAGCTAACCTCTTTAAAAGTTTCTGCATTTTTAAGAGCTATAGAAACAATTGTAATCTCAGCAGCGGTAGGTACAGCCTTTAATATTTTTCCATCAGCAGCGATTGGATATACTAATACATCGCTTCCTTTTTCAACAAATTCAAATTTCAAATCTTGCGATCCGAAAACAACTCCACCATGCATTCCTTTTACAACATTTTCTGATGTTTGTCCATTGACAATACCACCAAGCATTAATGTTATTGCAGCTAATAAAATTATTTTTTTCATTGCTTTATTGTTTTTGATTAGTCAAATATAATACATTGCCCCCCACAAATGCAAATACAATAATATCTTTGTTCTTATGTACAAAATTACAACCCTATTTATATTAGTCTTATTAATCGTATTTTCTTGTCGAAAAAACGAAGATTTAATTCCAAATGTATCTGTAAATGAATATATTAACCTCAATCTACCCTCTTATTCCAACCTCAATGCAGTAAATAATTGGATTTATTATCCAGCGGGCGCCAAGGGCTTGATTATTTTCAGAAAATCGACAACCGAATTTGTGGCTTATGAAAGAGCCTGCACGTACGACCCTAATACATCAGGTGCTGTTGTTTATATGCTAACCAATGGAATTGATGCTAAAGACTCTATTTGTGGTAGTAAATTTTTCATCTTCGACGGATCAATCATTAATGGCCCAGCTAGTCGTCCATTACAGCAATACAGATGTACGTATAATATCTCGGCTAATCAGCTGCACATCTACAACTAGTCATTAATTATAAGCAATGAAAAAGGGGATGAAAATTAATTCATCCCCTTTTGTTTTATATAACACTATCGATTAATAACGATATGCATCGTTTTTATAAGGACCTTGAACTGTTACACCGATGTATTCAGCTTGCTTTGGAGATAAAGTATCGATTTCTACACCAATCTTAGCTAGGTGTAAACGAGCTACTTTCTCATCTAAATTCTTAGGCAAAGTGTAAACTTGGTTTTCATAGTTTTTATGATTTGCCCAAAGTTCTAACTGCGCTAATGTTTGGTTTGTAAATGAAGCCGACATTACGAATGACGGATGTCCCATCGCACAACCTAAGTTCACCAAACGACCTTCTGCTAATACGATGATGTCTTTACCATCAATTGTATACTTATCAACCTGAGGTTTGATGTTCTCTAATGTCTGACCATAATTTGCATTTAACCAAGCCATATCGATTTCATTATCGAAGTGACCGATATTACAAACTACTGCATTATGTTTCATTGCTTTGAAATGCTCTTCAGTAATGATATTGAAGTTACCAGTTGCTGTTACCACGATATCCGCTTCTTTAATTGCATCAGCCATCTTCTTTACTTCATAACCTTCCATTGCAGCCTGTAATGCGCAGATTGGATCGATTTCAGTAACGATAACACGTACTTTAGAATCACGAAGTGAATCAGCAGAACCTTTACCTACATCACCGAAACCAGCAACAACAGCTACTTTACCAGCCATCATTAAGTCAGTAGCACGACGAATCGCATCTACTAACGACTCACGGCAACCGTATTTATTATCGAATTTCGATTTAGTAACTGAATCGTTAATATTAATAGCAGGAACTGGTAATGTACCATTTTTAACACGCTCATGTAATCGTAATACACCTGTTGTAGTTTCTTCTGATAATCCGCGGATACCAGCGATTAACTCAGGGAATTTATCAAATACCATATTTGTTAAATCACCACCATCATCTAAAATCATGTTTAATGGTTGGCGATCTTCTCCGAAGAATAATGTTTGCTCAATGCACCAGTCGAATTCTTCTGCGTTCATACCTTTCCAAGCATAAACGGAGATACCTGCAGCAGCAATGGCAGCAGCAGCATGGTCTTGCGTAGAAAAAATGTTACAAGAAGACCAGGTAACTTCAGCACCTAATTCTATCAATGTTTCAATTAAAACTGCAGTTTGAATTGTCATGTGTAAGCAACCAGCAACACGAGCTCCTTTTAATGGTTTTGAAGGACCAAATTCCGCTCTTAGCGACATCAAACCTGGCATTTCTGCTTCAGCTAGTCTAATTTCTTTTCTTCCCCATTCTGCAAGGGAAATGTCTTTCACTTTATATTTCACGAATTTTTCTGTTTGAGTGTTTATCATTTTATTGAAATTTTATGCAAATTTAGTTATTCATTATGACTCCTGCAATGTTATCTTTGCCAATTACTACGAAATGGCATTAATCTACCAAAATTCCGGTCCATTAGGACAACATATAGTTATTTGGAGCATTTCCGAAACATACGATGAGCTCGTTTTGTTTTTAAACAATGTATTTTTTTTAAAAGAAATTCAAAACCTCGGATTAAAGTCGCCAAAAAGGGTTAACCAAAAGATATCAGCAGGCATCTTATTACAACATATTCTTCAGGATAATATCGAACTTTATTATGATGACCTTGGCAAGCCTCATTTAAAAAATCATCCAGGATTTATTTCCATTTCCAATACAAAAGACACCGTTGCAGTAATTTATCACCCTAACAAAGCCGTGGGGATTGATATCGAATTTCTCTCTGAAAGAATTGTAACAATTGCACCTAAGTTTCTTAATACGCAAGAGCAAAATTGGATAAATAACAGTCAAATACCATTGCATAATAACTGCTTTGTTGTTTGGTGCGTCAAAGAAGCCTTGTTCAAATTAATTGGTGGCGGAGGCATTGATTTCAAAGACCATATTTTAGTCAATGAGCCAATAAACAATGTTGGTAAATTACATTTTTCAAAACTAAATCAGGAAGCAAGTTTCACTTATAATTTAATTTCCGTAAATGATTTACTGATTTCCTATATCGTTGGAAACTGATAATTTTTTCTCTTAATTTGCAAACATGATTTATCAAAAAATTCAGGAGGCTGCATTTAACGATCGTCGCCTTCTTTCTGTGCTAATCGATCCAGACAAATCTGGAGATAAGCACCTTGATAAAATTTGTGCATACAGTAACGAAGCTAATGTCGATTACTTTTTTGTGGGAGGAAGTTTAATTACTTCCGGCGATTTACAAAGCACAGTTCTTGGAATAAAAAAACGTTCATCTATTCCAGTGGTATTATTTCCAGGAAATCATCAACAGATTAGTGAACATGCTGATGCTATCTTATTACTCTCACTTATTTCAGGAAGGAATGCTGATTTATTAATTGGTCAGCATGTAACTGCTGCACAGCGATTAAAAGCATCTGAATTAGAAATTATTCCTACAGGATATTTACTCATTGATGGAGGCACGATGACAACCGTGCAATATGTGAGTGGCACTGCTCCTATTCCAACAGATAAATTTGAAATTGCCGCATACACTGCCTTAGCCGGAGAACAACTAGGAATGAAATTAATTTTTGCAGAAGCAGGGTCAGGAGCAAAACATCATGTACCGATTAATGTAATTAAGGCAATTAAAAAAGAAGTCAATATTCCATTAATTGTAGGCGGCGGAATTCGTACACCTGAGAGCGCAGCTGCTATTTTTAGAGCAGGTGCAAATATGGTGGTAGTAGGGAATTCATTTGAAAAAGACCCTGAATTAATTATGGATATTTCTGCTACGCGATTTAATTTCAAAGACGCTGTTTGATAATGAATGCAATTGAAATATTTGGATTCATTTCAGGATTTTCAGGTGTTTTCTTGACAGTAAAAAAAAATAAATGGTGCTTCCCTATCGGGATTATAAATGTTATTATTTCTTGCTATTTGTTCTATGAAAATCGGTTATATGCAGACTCATTACAACAGCTATTTTATATACCTCTTTTGATTGCTGGATGGCTGAACTGGAATAAAAATACAAGCGAAGAATTTATTGCAGAACGAAGCCAAAGAAACGAAGGAATGATTTATTTCTCGCTATTTATTTTCACAGGATTAATACTTGGATTTATTTTAAAAACTTATTCGAATGCGAGCTTCCCATGGATTGATTCAATGGCAACTGCAGCATCATTTTTAGCGCAGTATTTAATTGCTAAAAAGAAAATTGAAAACTGGATTATCTGGATTATAGTAAACATCGTTTACATTGTTATTTATGTTCAAAAAGATCTACAACTTTACTCTGTACTTTATTGCGTTTATCTACTTTTAGCTATTCATGGATATTACCAATGGCGTAAGCATTTAAATCCATCAACTACATGATTAAAGTGGCCATTATTGGTCCTGAGAGCGCTGGAAAAACAACACTCGCAGGTATGCTAAAAGCTCATTTTAACGGTTTCATCGTTAATGAATTTGCAAGAGAATATTTAAACGATAAATCATCTTACGAAGAAGAGGACTTACTAGAAATCGCAAAAGGCCAGGCAAATTTTGAAAACGAAGGAATTAATTCTGATAAAGACATTGTTCTGTTTGATACCAACTTTCTTGTGCTTAAAGTGTGGAGCGATTTAAAATATAATCGATGTCATTCGTTTATTGAAGAAGAATTATCAAATCGCAAATACGACTTAACCTTGCTTCTACTTCCGAATATTCCTTGGCAATATGATCCTATGCGTGAAAGTCCTTCCATTGAAGACCGCATGAATATTTTCAATGAATATAAAAAGCAGTTGGAGTTATTAAATCACCCATATCAAATCATTCGCAATATCGGCTATGGAAGAACACAGGAATCGATCTATCACATCGACGAATTGATTGCTTCTCAAAATCGTTTATAATTTGTATTTTTGCCACTCTTAAATAAGACTATGAAAATCTGTAATAATATCCTTGAAACAATTGGTAATACGCCAATGGTACGTTTAAATAAAATTATTGGCGATACTCCAGCTACTGTTTTAGCGAAAGTAGAAACATTTAATCCTGGCAACTCCATCAAAGATCGCATGGCTTTAAAAATGATTGAAGATGCTGAGAAAGCGGGCTTGCTTAAGCCAGGTGGAACAATCATAGAAGGAACATCAGGAAATACAGGAATGGGAATAGCCATTGCTGCTATTGTTAAAGGATACAAATGTATTTTCACTACAACTGATAAACAATCGAAAGAGAAAGTTGATGCCTTACGTGCATTTGGTGCAGAAGTAATTGTTTGTCCTACAAACGTAGAGCCCGAAGACCCTAACTCATATTATTCAGTTGCTAAGCGATTGAATAAAGAAATCGAGAACTCTTTTTACCCAAATCAATACGATAATTTATCAAACCGTACTGCGCACTATGAGCAAACAGGTCCTGAAATCTGGGATCAGACAGAAGGAAAAATCACGCACTTAGTTGTTGGCTCTGGTACAGGTGGGACTATAACGGGTACGGGTAGGTACTTGAAAGAAAAAAATCCCAATATTAAAATCTGGGGTATCGATACTTACGGTTCTGCGTTGAAGAAATTCCATGAATCAGGAGTTATCGATCAAAACGAAATTCACTCGTATGTAACTGAAGGTATCGGTGAAGATTTTATTCCTGAGAACTACGATTTTAGCATCATTGATCATTTTGAAAAAGTAACCGATAAAGATGCGGCTGTTTATACTCGCGACATATGCTTGCAAGAAGGTATTTGGGTTGGGAACTCAGCGGGCGCTGCGGTTGCTGGATTAGTTCAATTAAAAGACCAATTAACAAAGGATGATGTAGTAGTTATCATTTTCCATGACCATGGCTCTCGTTACATCGGTAAGATGTTTAATCCGGAGTGGATGAGAAAGATGGGGTACAGTGAGTAATGTGCTAATTTGCTAATGGGTTAATTTGCTAATGTGCTAACGTGCTCGCGAGACAATAGATTTTTATGATTACTGATCAGCTAGGAAGAAAAGTAAACTTGAATTTGCCGGCGAAGCGGATTGTTTCGTTAGTGCCTTCGCAGACAGAATTACTTTTTGATTTAGGTCTTGATGAAGAAGTAGTAGGCATTACAAAATTTTGTATTTATCCTGAACATTGGTTGAAAGAAAAAATAATTGTTGGCGGCACTAAGAATTTTCATCTTGATAGAATCAAAGCACTACAGCCTGATTTAATCATTGCTAATAAAGAAGAAAATACGAAAGAACTCATAGAGGAATTAGCACTTGATTATCCAGTTTATATTAGTGACATAAACAATATTGAAGATGCATTGCAAATGATTGCTGATGTTGGAAAATTGACAGGGAAATCAACATTAGCGGAGGATTTAATTTCTGACATAAAGAATTCGAGAAACGAATTATCCTCCACAAATCAAACAAAAAAAATCTGCTATTATTTTATCTGGAAAAACCCTTGGTTAACAGTGGGTGGCGATACGTTTATCAATACGATGATTGAAGAAGCGGGCTTTATTTCTCTTTCAAAAAACCAAACACGCTATCCTGAAATCGACCTTGACAATATAGATAAACAGCCAGACTTTTTATTGCTATCAAGTGAGCCCTACCCTTTCAAACAAGAAGATGCCGACTTCCTTCAAACAAAATTTCCTGCATCTAAAATCCTATTTGTTGATGGTACCTATTTTTCTTGGTATGGTTCGAGAATGATAAAGGCTTTCGAACTTTGGAGAAAAAAATGAAAGACACTATTGCTTAATCAATTTAAAATAGGACTGCTTGGAATTAAAACATTTAACTTCTAAAGTATAAATACCACTTGAAATATCCGAAAGTGAAATATAATGTGAATTATTTATTGAAAAAATCAATCTGCCATCTAAATTAAACAGCTTCACATATTCGACATTTTTAAATTCCCCACCATTGAAAGGATTCAATATTTCAACATTATCTTGTGCTGGATTCGGATATAAGAGAAAACTTTTTTGCGTGCTGGTATTATTAATAATTCCATTAAGATTGTTAAGTTTGACAAACCAAGCATCACAACCTCCATGTAAGCCTATTACATCACCATCCAATGAATTAGAATTCCCCCCCAAATACAAACTACCATCTAATTCTTGATGAACAAAGCCACCTGTTTCTTGACTACTGCCACCCCAGCAATTCTGCCAAATAATATTACCCAATGAATCAATATTAACAACCCAAATATCTCCAATTCCGCCATGATTTCCTGTAACGTCATAGTCGTATGATGTTGACATACCAGCCATTGTTAATGAACTTCCAGAAGTTTCTTCCAATGTATAGCAATAATCCATATTAGACCCACCAAAGGATTTTTGCCATTCTAAAATACCATTCTCACTAATTTTAACAATCCAATAATCGGATGTATTATTACCCATATATGCATTTAAAACATCCCCATCATGAGACCGAGCATAACCACCCACTATATACCCACCCCAACTAACTTTACTAATAGCGTAGGCCTCATCATTCAGAGTTCCTCCAAATGCGTTACTCCAAATAATATTACCAATTGAATCAATTTTCAAAAGCCAAAAATCCATATAACCCATAGAATTGTGAATTCCATTAACATCCCCATCATTATAATTAGCAGAACCAACTATTATAAAATTCAAACTATCAGTTTCAATAATACTATATGCTTTTTCTTCACCTAAACCACCATATGATTTTTGCCATATCAAAACGCCTCCAGCATTTATTTTTAAAACCCAAAAATCGTAATCTCCATGATTATATGTTAAATCTCCATCGTAAGAATTTGAAAAACCAGATATAATAAAATTGCCATCACTTGTTTGATGTATAGCAGTCGGGCTATCAAACAAACTACCCCCGAAAGATTTTTCCCATTCTATAATTCCATGTTTATTAATCTTTACAATCCAAATATCACTAGTATCGACACCTCCATGATGACTTGAAACATCCCCATCTGTGCTGCTTGACAAAGCACAAAAAATATATCCACTATCAATCGTTTCTTCTATATAATTTAAACTTTCCCCTCTACTACCTCCAAAGCTTTTTTCCCAAATAATATTACCATTAATATCAATTCTTACAACCCAAACATCACCTAGCGTATGTACACCTGTCACATCCCCATCGCTTGAAGTTGTATTGCAACCAAGTACATACCCTCCGGCTTTACATTCAACAGCATCAACAATATAATCACTTGATGACCCACCGAAGCATTTGGACCATTGTATTGGTGGAATTTGAGCATGGAGTATACTAACAAAATAAAATAAATTTATAGTTATTAACAGTAAATGTCTATAAATTTTCATCTGTTTAATTTATGTAATTGTTTTTATATTTTATTCAAATATAATTATTTTTAATTTAATTTAACATGACTTTTTTCATTATTTTAATTACCAAGTTGTTACTATGCACGAATTAAAACTATAACGTAAAGTATAGTTATGATTGAAAACATTCTGTTGCATCTAACAATTTTAAATTCATGTTCAAAATCCTAATCTTGCCTTCCCTAGTTTTAACATCTTAATTATTTCTTTTAAACTAGGACAACTTTATCGTTAAAACACAGAACAAGAAATAAAATAGATTACTAAACATAAAAACAACATTGAATTATCTTATTAATCTCAAATTAGATTAATTACCTTTGTAATTCAATCTAAATAGCTTGAAATCAATCCGCATTTGCCTAACCATTTTATTACTTGCTTTATCACTGCAAGGCTACTCCCAAAAAGTGGGATTAGTGCTAAGTGGTGGTGGTGCACGCGGCTTTGCACAAATTGGAGTGTTAAGAGCCTTAGAAGAAAACAAAATTCCGATTGATTATATCACTGGCGTATCGTCTGGTGCATTAATTGGCTGCTATTATGCTACAGGAACTTCTCCATCTCAATTAGAGCGATTAGTCACACAGAAAATATTTGCCAAACGCGCCGAAGGTAAGTTTGACGAAGACAATCTGTATTCATTTTTAAAAAACCCAGTTGATGCGAGCTGGATAGAAATTAAATTAATCAGCGATTCTATTTTCAAAACTCAGCTACCAAGCAACGTAGTTAATGCTGCTGAAATTGATTTTGCTTTAATGGAGAATCTTTCAATTCCGATAGCGCGTGCAGGAAATAATTTTGATAGTTTAATTGTTCCCTTTCGATGTGTTGCATCCGACATTACTGCAAAACGCGCAGTAGTATATAAGCAAGGCGACTTATCATTTGCCGTACGTGCTTCAATGTCGTTCCCTTTTTATTACGCTCCTCTACTCGACCAAAACCATATTATCTACGATGGTGGTATTTATAACAATTTTCCAGCAGATGTTTTACAATCAGAATTCAATCCTGACATAATAATAGGAGTAAACACTGCAGATACGATTGACCGTCCAAGTGAAGTTAATTTTTTAAGTCAGCTGAAATCGATGATTCAGCGCTCAACAAATTATTCCATGAATCGTGATCAAGACATTATTATTTCACCAAACGTATCTGGTATCGGTTTGTTTTCGTTTGAAGATATAAGATCAGCCATCGACAGCGGCTATGCGATGGGGTTACGAATGATTCCTTTAATCAAATCTAGAATTGGAAACAGAGAAGCAGACACATTACTGCTTGCAGAAAAACGCAAACAATTTAGTTTCTCTTATAAGGATTTATTAATTGATTCGATAGCAGTAACAGGAGTAAATACTAAGCAAGCTGATTATATTATCAAAACTATTAATCCGAAAGGCAAATTAATTACTGCCGATGAATTAAAGCAGAAATGGTTTCGATTAGTGGCAGATGAAAATCAACGCTATTTATTTCCGAGCTTAAAGTATAATCCGAAATCAGGACGTTTTATTTTGTGTGTTGATGTGCGAAAAAACAAAGGCGTTTCATTAAACTTTGGGGGCAATATTTCATCACGACCAATTAATACTGCCTTTATTTCTGTTCAAAAAAATTATTGGGATAAATATAGCTTGAAGACTTTTGCAAGTATTTATTTTGGGAAGTTATATAGCAGCGGACATATACGAAGTCGCTTAGATGTACCAGGAACTATTCCATTTTATATTGAGCCATCAGTGACATTGAATCAATGGGATTTTTACAAGAGCAGCTCCGCTTTTTTTGAAGATGTTAAACCATCCTACTTAATTCAATATGACGAATCTTATCAAATAAAATTAGGAACGCCTCTAACAAACAAACTTAAATTAGAAGGAGGTGCAAATATTTTTGATGCCAAAGATAAATATTACCTGACAAGAGATTTTACGCAAACAGACACAAGTGACCTTACAGATTTTAAAGGCTATAGCTTCTTTATGGAGCTTGAACAAAATACATTAAACAGAAAAATGTATGCGACTAACGGATCTGGATTGTTTACGCGTTTTAGATATATTAAAGGGAGCGAAAAAACATTCCCTGGCTCAACAGGAATTCTTCGTGATACTACAACATATAGTCACGAATGGTTTCAACTAAATGTAAAATATGAAACCTACTTTAATAGCTTAAGAAGATTTAAGTGGGGGGTGTTTGGAGAATTAATGTTAAGTGGACAACCATTTTTTTCCAACTATCGGGCAACTGTATTAGCGGCACCTGCATTTAATCCTATAGCCGACATGCAAACACAGTTTCAGGAAACATATAGAGCGCACAACTTTCTTGGTATTGGAGTAAAAAACATCATCAGCATTAACGATAATTTCGATGTCCGTTTAGAGGGATATGCCTTTCAACCATTAAGAGAAATTCTACAGGAAGAAAATTACAAATCACGATACGGAGACAATTTAGGCAAACGCTATTTTGTTGGAACTTTCAACACAATTTATAAAAGTCCGATTGGCCCAGTAAGTTTAGCGCTCAACTATTACGATAAACGAGATAATCCATTTGGAATTATTTTCCATATCGGATACATCATCTTTAACAGGAAAGCAATTTACTAATCTTATTCTACTTCTTTATTACGCTCTTTACTGCGGAAATAAATAGTGATAGGCACTCCGCTAAAATCAAAGTTTTCACGCATTTTATTTTCGATAAATCGTTTGTACGATTCATTGATATACTGCGGCAGATTACAGAAGAACACAAATGTTGGTGCTTGTCCTGGTAACTGCGTAATGTACTTAATACTGATAGTCTTTCCTTTTGTTGCAGGAGGCGGATAGTTGTGTACATAAGGCAACAACACTTTATTTAATTTTGAAGTTGCGACTTTGGATGTTTTATTTTTGAAAACCTGCAACGCTGTTTCGAGTGCTTTAAATACACGCTGCTTATTAATAACAGAAGTAAAAATGATAGGAACATCTACAAACGGACTTAACTTCTCCTTGATTTTCTGCTCATAATCACGCATGGTATTCGTTTCCTTTTCCATAAGATCCCACTTGTTAATTAGAATAACAACACCTTTACGATTGCGCTCACATAGACGAAAAATATTCATGTCTTGAACATTTAGCCCTTGCGTAGCATCTAGCATTACTAAACAAACATCGGCTTCTTCTATGGCTCTAACGGAACGCATTACCGAATAAAACTCAATGTCTTCTTTTACTACTTTCTTCTTTCTTAAACCGGCTGTATCAATAAGTAAAAAATCAAAACCAAAACTCTGATAGCGTGTATATAAGGTATCACGAGTCGTTCCTGCTATAGGCGTAACAATCGCGCGCTCCACTCCTATCAATGTATTTAACAAAGATGATTTTCCAACATTAGGTTGTCCAATAATTGCTATGCGAGGCAATTCCGGATCAATTACATCCTCTGGTTCAAATACAGCCACCATATCATCCAAAAGCTCTCCCGTTCCACTTCCGCTCATTGCTGAGATTGGATAGACCTCACCCATTCCTAAAGCATAAAATTCGCCAACCTCATTAATACGTTTTGAATTATCTACTTTATTGGTAACTAGAAAAATTTTCTTATTACAGCGACGAAGCATATTCGCCACTTCTTTATCCATATCGGTTAAACCGTCGGCAACATCCACTATAAATAAAATTACATTGGCTTCGTCGATAGCTAATGCTACCTGCTTACGAATTTCGCCTTCAAAAACATCATCAGAACCAATAATATATCCACCGGTATCAATAACAGAAAATGTTCTTCCTATCCACTCCACCTTTCCGTAATGTCGATCTCGCGTAACTCCTGATGTTTCATCAACAATTGCTTTACGTGACTCTGTAAGTCGGTTAAACAATGTCGACTTACCCACATTCGGGCGACCTACGATCGCAACAATATTTGCCATATTTTAAATTTATATTTCATAGCCGAATCGCTTCAGCATATTATCATTATCTCTCCAATCATCAGCCACTTTCACCGTAAGTTCTATAAAGACTTGCTTTTCTAATATAGCCTCTAGCCTCTTACGCGACTCCATTCCTAATTTCTTAATTGCATTTCCTTGATGACCAATCAGAATTGCTTTTTGTGTTTCGCGAGAGCAGTATATCACCACTGATATACGATCAATCGTTTCATCTTCTTTGTAAGATGTCACTACCACTTCTACCGAGTAAGGAATCTCTTGTTGGTACAAACTCAATATACGCTCACGAACAATTTCCGCTGTAAAGAATCGCATATTACGATCACTCACTGCTTCATCCTTATCAAAATACGCAGGACCTTCGGGTATATCTTTTAGCAATTCAACAACTATATTTTCAACAGAAAAATTATGTAATGCAGAAATCGGAAGAATAACTTTCGGCTTTAATATCTCTTTCCAAAAAGCAACCGCTTCCTCTACAACTTGCTGGGCTGCCGTATCAATTTTATTAATTATAACATAAAGAGGTACAGAAAGAACGCTTAATTTATCTTTTAATTCTTCATCAATTTTTCGGTCATTCACCTCCGTTACATACATCACAACATCTGCATCGGTGAATGTTGCTTCAACAGCTGCAAGCATTTTATGATGCAATTTATAAGCTGGCTTCATAATTCCTGGTGTATCAGAAAAAACAATCTGGTAATTATCATCATTTACTATTCCTTTAATTCGATGACGGGTAGTCTGCGCCTTAGGGTTTACCATCGACAATTCCTGACCCAGTAACGCGTTCATTAGCGTACTTTTACCCACATTGGGTTTACCAACTATATTTACAAAACCTGATTGATGCATTTGTGTGCAAAGATACCGATTTTATCCGTACCGATTAGAGAATGCTATTCTTAAAACAGATTAACCAACCCAAAGTGGATTTTAGCAGCTTTAAACGACAATGCCTGATCTTGCAAGCTTCCCACTGCATAGGTAAAAGAAAATATGCCCGCCGTCGTTTCAAAATTAATTCCAGCACCCAAACCATAAGGCTTATCATTAAAAACTGATAATCTCGCTTTGTCTTCGTAATATGCCTGATTAAAAAATAAGAACATAAATGAATTTTGTTCAAGAATAAAACGATATTCTACTTTGGCCATAACATATGATGAGGCAGAAAAACTTGTTTCATTAAAACCTCTCAACGACTTAAGACCACCAAAGCGAATTAGCTCATTCACAAAATATTTTTCCCCTTGGATTACTGATGCAAATACGCCGACATTGACAATACTTAAATTACTTAATGGAAAATAATAATCGGCATTAGCATCAAACCGATATTGATTCGTTCTTAAGTTTAGAGAGTCGTACCATACATCAGGAAAATTTACATTTTTTTTAATTGTGCGCTGGCCTGCAGTTCCTGTTAAGTTAACATCATAACCATGATGCGGATTAAATCGATAATCTAAATTTTGCCATTGTATGCCTAAGCCATAATTCAGCAATTGCATGTCAGAAAGATCAGGCAAAGAATTTTGATTTTTAAATGCATCAACAGATATTAAGTTGTTTGTCTTTTTACCTGCAAAAACCTTTATTGCATTATTACCGTTCACCAAATATTGAATTCCGATTTGACGATTTACTTCGAACCAAAGGGTATCTTTTTTAAATAGCGAAAAATCAGCTTCGATACCAAAAGGCAAATCAAAAATATAAGGATAGTTAAACGTAATTTTCAAATCCTGCGTTCGCGGCTGAGGATTATTCCAGTTAAAATCGATTTTCTCTGCTCGTCCGAAAACATTTACTAATTTTATTTTAACATCGCCTGTAAGATATATCCTTCCTTTATTTACATTATCAGATTGAAATCCGATTATTCCATTTAGCATACTTGCCTTTTTATTTTGAAAATAAAAAACCGGATGATATGAATTCTCGCTGTACTCTAATTCAAAAGGCCTTACTTCGGAAATAAATGGAAGTTCTTTTATACGGAAAGCCCACTTTCTGATTTTATTTTCATTGAATAATTCATCTTTTTGGATATCCAGATAATTTAAAAAATACCGCTGATTCAACCTTACATTACCTTTAATCAGAATTCCATCAAGATGGAAAGCATTCCCTTTGTTAAAATTTAAATCGGCCTTAAAAACAGAAGAGTCATTATCAACATGAATATTTTCCAGCTTCGCTAACGCAAAGGGATATCCGTTATTACAACCCCATTTCACCAAAGCCAACATCAGCTTATTATAATAAGAGGGAGTAAAACTTTCTTTTATTGGATGATATCCAAGATTATTCAAAATTGTTACATCATTGCTTGAAACATTGATAGACGCAAATGAATACTTTAGACCTAGTGCCCAATAAACTGAAATTTCATTTGTAGAATATTTAACACTATCAAAAGTTGTTGCTAAATAACCATTCGCTCTTAATGTTGATTCTATATTTCGAAGAGTTAAAACTAATGCAATAGAATCTAAATTCGACTTATTTATTTTCTTTTCATAATCTGAAAGCAGCAGCGAGTCGTTATAGCTTTTCGAATAAAATACTATCGGAATAGTTGGGCGTGTATTAGCCACAGCCGGATTGGTAGTACTCAAAATTATGAATACAAAAATCAAAACAAGAACTAATAGTCTATTGCTTTTCATTATCTATAAGCGCCAGTCGATGGGTTGAATATTATTTTTTAATAGATACTCATTTGCTTTTGAGAAATGAGCACAACCACTAAATCCACTTCTTGCTAGTGGAGATGGATGAGTGGCTTCAAGAACTAAGTGCTTGGTTCTATCAACGCAAATTGCTTTTTGTTTTGCATAGTTGCCCCAAAGCATAAAAACAATATTTTCTTTATTATCTGAAACAGATTTAATAATTGCATCACTAAATTGCTCCCATCCTTTTTTCTGATGCGAACCCGCTTGATTTGCACGAACTGTAAATGTGGCATTCAACAATAGTACGCCTTGTTTAGCCCATGGTAAAAGATCACCATTCTGAGGAATTGAAATACCGAGATCGCGAAAAAGCTCTTTGAAAATATTTTTAAGTGAAGGAGGAGTTCGAATACCTGGCCCAACCGAGAAGCATAGGCCATTAGCCTGCCCTTCTCCGTGGTAGGGATCTTGCCCAATTATAACCACCTTCACTTTATCAAAAGGGGTATTATCAAAGGCAGCGAATATTTGAGATTCTGAAGGGTAAATTATATGATTACAGGACTTTTCCTTCTGAAGAAAGTGAACCAGCTCACCGAAGTATGGCTTGTTTAACTCTTTCTCCATCTGAATTTTCCAACCACTTTCCAACTGTACATTTAGGGCAGTCATTGATCTATTTTTTACCTGCTATTATAAACAATTTGTCGTGAGAAAAATAATTAAAACCTATCTCCGTTCAAAACATAAAAATACTTACTTTGTGGTGATTAATCATATTACCGATAAAAACATGCAAAAATTAATTTTAATCTGTGGCTTTATTTTAACTGTCACTTGCCTTGTTTCATGCAAAGCACGCGAAAAATGTCCTGCTTACGGACAAAACACTTCAACTTCACAGCGTCCTGCTTAAACTAAAGCAAGAATTCAATTCACGACATAGCTAGCGATGCAATCGGAAAACAATAAACCGATCGTACTAGAACTTCTTGAAAAAGGAGATATAGAAAATCTTGAGGAACAATTAGAAAATTGGCTACCCCAGGAATTAGCCGAATTATGTTCGGAGCTTTCGTCGACAGAGCAAGCCATTGTTTTTAATGTTATTGATCGTGAGCAAGCTTATCAAACTTTTGAGGAATTAGAATTCAGTATTCAAGTTGATCTATTAGAAGAACTACGATTTCGTCAGGTGCAACTTATCTTAAATGATATGTCGCCGGATAACCGCACAGCTTTTTTAGAGGAGCTGGAACCAGAGCGACTCAATAAATTATTAAAACTCCTTACACAAAAAGAGCGACGCGTTGCTTTATCTCTTTTAGGCTATCCTGAAGATTCGATTGGCCGTTTGATGACGCCCGATTATGTAGCCGTAAATCAAGAGTGGACGGTTAAACAAATTATAGATTACATTAGAAGCCATGGAGAAAACTCCGAGACCTTAGATGTTATTTATATTGTTGATGAAAAAGGATACCTTGTTGATGATATTCGAATTGGTGATTTATTGTTAGCAGAGGATGACATTCCCGTTAAGGAAATACTTGATGGAAAATATATCTCCTTATTGGTAACTGATGACGAAGAGGTGGCCGTTAAGATATTTAAAAAATCAAACCGAGTAGCTTTACCAGTTGCAAATGCAGGCGGATTATTATTAGGAATAATCACTGTTGATGATATCTTAGAATTAGCACAGGATGAAAATACAGAAGATATCCAAAAAATTGGTGCAGTTGAAGCGCTTGATGAGCCTTATATGGACGTAGGGCTTGCTCAAATGTTACGCAAGCGTGCACCTTGGTTAATCATTCTGTTTATTGGTGAAATGTTTACAGCATCAGCCATGTCTTTTTTCGAAAATGAAATTGACAAGGCAGTTGTACTCGCTTTGTTTATTCCGTTGATTGTAAGTAGCGGTGGCAATAGTGGTTCACAAGCTTCAACCTTAATTATTCGTGCTCTTGCTCTCGGAGAAATAACTGTAATGGACTGGTGGCGTATTATACGCAAAGAAATTGTTACGGGATTGTATCTTGGATTGATATTAGGCATCATCGGATTCGCACGGGTTACTACTTGGCATTTCTTTACAGATATTTATGGTCCGCATTGGTTATTAATTGCTATCACTATTGGCATTGCCGTTTTTAGTGTTGTATTGTGGGGAACAATAATGGGATCAATGATGCCACTGTTTTTAAAGAAACTAGGGCTCGATCCAGCGACCTCATCTGCACCATTCATTGCTACTATGGTAGATGTAACAGGACTAGTTATTTATTTTTCCTTTGCTTCCATGCTGCTTAAAGGAACCTTGCTGTAATGAATAAGCCGGTTGTACTTTTAATCGATACGCTCCACTCGTCTTTTATTGATACCCTTACCCAACATGGCGTTGATTATTTTGCAGGATATCATTTAACGAAAGAAGAAATACTATCACAATCTGAACTTTATAACGGGATGGCTATCCGTAGTCGTTTTAAGCTAGATGAAGAATTTTTAAATAAGCTTACCAACACTGTAGTAATTGGTCGTGCGGGAGCTGGTATGGAAAATATCGATGCTGTTGCAGCTGCTAAAAACAATATTGAATTAGTTAATGCTCCAGAAGGTAATAAGGATGCTGTAGGAGAACATGCTATCGGAATGTTATTAGCATTGAACAATCATCTAGTTCGCGTGAATCAGGAAGTAAGAAATGGCATCTGGCAACGTGAAGAAAATCGAGGAATAGAAATTCAAGGAAAAACAATTGCCGTAATTGGTTTTGGAAATATGGGTAAAGCCTTTGCCAAGAAACTACAAGGTTTTGAATCTAACATTATTGTTTATGATCCTTATATCAAGATTAGCAAAACTGATTTTCCGTATGTAACACAAGTAGGTTTAGACGTCGTTTTTAGCGAGGCCGATATTATTAGTTTCCATGTTCCGCTAACAGAAGAGACCAACCAAATGGCAAATGATACTTTTCTTACCTCCTTTAAAAAAGAAATTACGCTTATCAATACAGCAAGAGGGAAAGTCGTTAATACGCAGTCATTAGTAAATGCTATTAAATCAGGGAAGGTTAAATATGCCGCCTTAGATGTTTTGGAATACGAAAGTATTTCCTTTGAAAACCTAGATGCATCAAAACTTCCTGCAGCATTTCAATACCTTATTAGTTCAGATCGTGTATTGCTTTCTCCACATATTGCAGGTTGGACATTAGAATCGAATAATAAAATTGCAACAACGATAGCAACTAAAATGATTGCCGTTTTTAAAGAAAGAAAACTACTTTAATCCGCTGCGCTGGAAAATCAACTTGCCCGTTTTATTCTTGACAATATCAGCGCGGTTCATTTTCATTTTTCTATACTTCCCATTTAAGTACATTATAACTTGATCATCGTACCAGTGACTCATCAAATTACCAGACTGACCATTTGGTAAAACAGACTTAGCATTTTCCACATCTGAAAAATCAATAATATTTCTCATTGCAGGGCCAAACATAGAGGAATGAATTTTATCTCCTGATAAAATAAATCCAGATTGATTTATAACTTCTGGTCCGCCAGGAGCAGGGAACGGACCAACATTAAACACCCAATTAAATGGTTTGACTTTACCGATAGCATGTTTTAATTCCAGTTCATGCACTCTACCCCAATCCCAATTACCTACTTTCGATCCTAATTCCTTGATTAAATCTTTTATTGTTTCATTAAAAGCCTTATCAATTATATCATTTCTGGTTTCAACTACATCACGCGTATTAATATTATTCCACCACACAGAATTTTCATTTAAAATAAAATTTAAATATGAATTCTTTGAAACGTGCGTCATAAAATATGCGTCTAGTCGATCTTTACCTAATTCATCTTGCATAGCCTCATAAAAAATATGATATAGCAATTTGTAATAAATAGTTGGAGCTATATCGTGCAAACCATGTTTACCATCCCAACGGATTAACTTTCTGCTTGCTTCTTTATAGATGAAATTTTGATTTTTAATTTTATCTGAAACAACATCCATAATTGTTCGCGCAATTTTAGGAGTACTAAGAGAAACATCATCAGTGGCCATTAATTGAAAATCATCTATCAACAAATGTGTTTTGTCTTTAAGTAAATTATCAATTCGTATAGCACGATCATAAGGAGTATAGTAACCTGGATATAATCGCCCATCCGACATAGTGTCCATTTGCTGATTTGCACTTAGGACATAACCAATTGCAGGATTTTCAATTTTAGGGTGTTCGTTAAATAAATAATATGTTACAGGAATTGTATCACTCCATCCCTCTTGCAATAACACTGGATCAATAGCAGAATTTCTTTTAATCAACTTTCCAGCATGCCACAATGCAATATAGTTTTCTGCATCAGCATAAGTAATATTTAATCCCGGCGAAATAATTTGAGAAACTGCATTTTTAACTTCATTCTTTGAAGAAGCATGATTCAAATCGTATGTAAGTTGCAATAAATTACTGGGAAACTTTAAATGGGTCCAAGAGGCAGCAACAGGATCTCCAGTAACATCATTCCATTCAGGCATAGCGGTATTCATAATTGGTCCATGACGGCTATCCCTAATAGTTATGACAACATCTTGTTCGCCTTTTACTTTAATAACTTCCGTTCTAACTTTAAATGATTCAACAGCATTACCAGCAATGTAGGCAGATGAATCCTTGGCAAAAATTTTCTCCTCGTAAAAATCAAGATCATCGTTTTCAAGCATTGTTACACCCCATGCTAACTTTCGAGAATGTCCTGTAGCTGCGAATGGCCAACCTGCCAGGTAATCACCATAAAAACTAAAGCCTGGATATTCAATATGTGCTTCGTACCAAACCCCAGGCTGTCCGTATGCAATATGAGTGTCATTCGCAAAAAGGACTTTCCCTGTCTTTGTTTTTGATGGTCCTGCTACCCAAGAATTACTTCCTGTAATAGGTGAAACAGGGATTTTATTAAATATTTCTGTTATCGTATTAAATGAATAATGTGCAGTAGCAAATGAATCTGCTCTATTAGCAGAACTTATATTTGATTTATTAAAATTTGAAGTTAAACTCTGATAATATTCTTTGCCAAATTTCTTCTCAATAAAAGACATTAAAGGATCCGTTTTAAAGGCCATCGCAAAATTAAACGACATATACTCCATACTTAAATATAAGTCAACATCTGTAAAATCAGTTTTCGGAATACCAAGCATTGCGAACTCAACAGGTGTTTGACCTACATGAATAAACTCATTCAAACCTTTCAAATATGCCTTTGCTGTTTTTTGGTAGGGGGCATTTGCATTTTGCAGATAAGTATTCTTCGACAATTCAGCATGCTGCTTTAAACCTAAGGTGCGAAAGAACAAATCTACTTTCAGCAAATCTTTTCCAAGCACTTCCGATAATCTTCCCGCTGCAACACGACGAATCATTTCCATTTGAAACAAACGATCCTGAGCATGCACATATCCTAATGCATAATATGCATCCTCTTCGCAAGAAGCATAAATATGCGGAACTCCATAATAATCATATATCACCTCAACAGGAGCTGTTAACCCTTTTAAAGTAACTGCCCCATCATATTGAGGCTTTTGAGAAACAAGATAAGTATAAATTGAAATTACAAATAGAAATAGTATTCCAAAAAACCAAAAAACTATTTTCCTGAAAAGCTTCATAAATTGAATTTAGATTATTGTTTAATTATTTTTTGAATGATACGACCTTTAGAAGTTTGGATAACACAATTATAAAGACCCGAATTAATTTCATCAATATCCATTTGCAATGAAATTTCTGCATTTGATTTAGAACCAGTTGTTGACTTTAACAATCGGCCTTGCATATCAAACAATTGTAAATCATAATTACCTGTATAATCTCCGAGCCATGAGACTACAATACTATTTATTGAAGGATTAGGACTAACAACCAACTGCTGATTTACCATTATATTTTCTGAAACTCCCTGGGGAGCAGAAATGATAAAGTTTTTGTTAGAAATATCAAAGAAGATATTGTTAGTAGGCTTTACCATTATGCGTGCAGTATTCGTAGTTAAGTTAGGCATAGTAACAGTACATGAACCATTATTTGCTACAGCTGTTGCAAGCGTTATTGGATAAGTAAAACCACCATCAGTACTTAAAGTTATATCGACATTCGCAGCATTAACAGGAGCGGCAGTTGTGCCTGCTACGTCCCAGGTAACCGTCTGCTGACTTAAAGCAGGCCACGTTAAAAGCACATTCGGATTAGTCACTAAAAATGGAGCCCCGGTATTAACCGCATTAACTGTAAGTAAAGTTGGATTGTAAGTTACTCCACCACCACCAACTTTGTTATCGCGAGCCGTTAAACGGAATTTAATTGTACGTGCGTAAGTAGGAAGTTTTTCGCCTAAAGGATTTGCATTATTGGAGATAATATAATTTACTCTTGGAATAATTCGTGTAGGATTTAAGGACGCCGCTAAAGAGCGAAACAATGGCGCTGTACCTGTTGGTGTTGATGGAGCACCTGCAGGACCTAAATCATATTCTTCCCAGGAGTAAGTTAAAGTATCTCCATCGGGATCTGTTGCTGCGCCTGTTAACATAAACGGAGTTGAAAGTGGAATACTAACGTTGCTGCCTATACTCGTAATGACAGGAGCATTATTACCTGTTGGTGTTTGTAGCGGACAATTATTTCCTGTACTAATTGTAGTGTAATTCACAATCTCATCGAAGCTTGCAGTATGAAAAAATGCGTCACTATGACTAGCAACATCTTGTGGAGCACAAATTCCAGCGTAAGCCATAATGGTTGTTCCACTACCTGGTTCATAAGCAGTACTTGAATTACCATTACCTTGACAAGAACCCGTATTTCCATTGAATGTATGATTACCACCATACTGATGTCCCATTTCATGCGCTACATAATCGATATCATACGGATCGCCTACCGGAGCGGTTGATCCTGTTACACCTTGAGCTTTGCTACCGCCGCATACAACACCTAACCCTGCTATTCCGCCACCTCCAGTACTAAACACATGTCCGATATCATAATTAGCAGAGCCGATATAACTATTAACAGTTGTTTGATTCTGACCTAACATCGTACCTCCGTTACTGTTAGTATAAGGATCTGTATTGGCATTTAAGAAAATTAATGTGTCTGTATTCGCAATTAAATTTAATCGAACATCTACTTCGCGTTCATAAACTCCTGTCACACGATTAATACTAGTAACCATTGCCGACAATGTTGCTTGCTTTGTGCCGCCAAAATAAGCAGCATACTCCCCAGTACAAGCTAATGCTAAACGATATGTGCGTAATGTACCTGCTATGCTTCGTGATGTTAATGATTGTGCGCCACGTAACTCAACATCATGCGTAATTTCCTGCGCACGCTGAACATTCTCTAACGACTCAGGATTAAATGAACAATAATTTCCATCGTACTTGCTAACTGCATTCGTTTTATAATAACACAAGTAAGTTGTTGAAGTAGTACGATTATATGGGTCTATAAAAAATGTTTTATCTCCATCTAAAATCATTGCATGAAATCCAAGGTAGGTAACATCTAATCTTCCACATGCTGAAGGATTTGTAATTCCTTGTAACAAATAAGTTTTGATACCTGGATAACGAACAGCTAATCCGTTTTCCATAATGGGCGATTGCACCACAGCAAACTCTTGTGACTTTCCATCAGGTGTTGGTAGACTTATTTTTATTGGTGAAAAACCAATTCCTTCCAATGGCGCAGTTGCCAAATAATTTTTCAATGCTGTTAAATCCAGAATTAAATAATTTGAACGAGTAGTTTTTATATCTGCGTTTCCAAATTGAACAGCACAACTTTCTTTTGAGGCATTTGACCAAAAAGAAATGGAAGATGCGAAGAGTGAATTTGAAATTATTATTAAAACGGTAAGTGTAGATACTAACTTTTTCATAAAATAGTTTTGATTTGAACAAATTTAAGAATAATCTCCCATAAATATTTTTATAAAATCAAAGTTTATTTACTATTTATTATAAATTTGCACTATCACTGGGGTGCCTAAAAGGCTGAGATTATACCCATCGAACCTGAAGTGGTTAGTACCACCGTAGGAAGTGCGATGACGAACCTTTTTCCACCCTCTTATAATTCGTCACTATGAAAAAAACACTCTTATTATCGTTAATCTCAATTGCGTTTGCGATGGTTTCATCTGCTCAATCATTTCGTGGAGTTGTAATGGAAAAAATTATTAAGTCGCCTGTAGTTGGTGCTATTGTCACTTTAAAAACAGACACCAACGGACCATTATTAGCTGCGTGCACGACTAACGAATTTGGCAAGTATTCATTACCCAGCAAAATATCAAAAGGCTATCTCGAAGTAAAATGTTTGGGGTATAAAAAAATTTATGTCCCATTCGATTTAATTTCTAATCCTAGTCCTGTTATTTACCTCGAGTATACTACTTATACCACCAATGATGTTATAATCAATGCTTATTGGTTTAAAAATTATTCTCCTGTTACGCATACGACAATTTCTAAAGAAGAACTACAAAAATCAAATCTTGGACAAGATGTACCTTATGTTATACAAGATTTACCTTCTGTTGTTGTTACGAGTGATGCAGGAAACGGTATTGGGTACACAGGAATTCGTATTCGCGGAAGCGATCCAACGCGTATAAATGTTTCAGTTAATGGAATTCCAATTAATGATGCTGAATCGCAAGGAATGTATTGGGTAGATATGCCAGATATCGTTTCCTCCTCTGAAAACATTCAAGTGCAACGTGGAGTTGGCTCGAGCGTGAACGGTGCTGGATCTTTTGGTGGAAGTATAAATTTGACTAGTAAAAATTTATCGTCTATTGCCTTTGCAAAAAGTGAATGTTCCATTGGTTCATTTAATACACTAAAGAACAATATTTCTTTTGGAAGTGGATTATTAAATGAGCATTTTGCTTTTGAAGGACGTTTATCAAGAATAAAAAGCGATGGCTATATTGATCGTGGCAGTTCTGATATGAAATCGTTTTTTGTTTCTGGCTCTTACAACAGCCATTATCTTTATTCACGCATCAATATTTTCAGTGGAAAAGAAATCACTTATCAGAGTTGGAATGGAGTACCTGAATCGAGAATGAATGGAGATGTAAATGCTATGAACGAATATATTATTCGCAATGGATTAGATGAAGAGGAAGCAAACAATTTATTAAACAGTGGAAGAAATTATAATTACTTCTCTTATGCTAATCAGGTCGATAATTATCAGCAGGATCATTATCAATTCTTGAATACAATACGATTTAATTATAAAACTTCTTTGGACATTAACCTTCACTATACAAGAGGAAAAGGATTCTACGAAGAGTATAAAAAAGATCAGGCATTGTCGAACTATGGCATAGCCGATATTTATTTGAATGTTGATACAATTATATCGTCTAATCTAATCCGTCAGAAATGGCTCGATAATGATTTTTACGGAACTACTTATAGTCTGAAAAGAGTGTTGTCAGAAAATTCAAAACTTACAATTGGTGGTGGTTTGAATAATTATATCGGAGGACATTTCGGAACAGTAATCTGGGCACAATATGCAGGCAACTCTGAAATCAATAAAAAATACTATAACAACTCGGCTCGTAAAAGTGATTGGAATAATTACGTACGATTAGAGAATTTCTTTTTCAATAGTAAAGTCAACACCTTCATCGATTTGCAATTCAGAAATGTTAACTATTACTTCGACGGATTAAATGTTGATGGCTCTATAAAACCAGATAATGCCAGCTTACAATTCTTTAATCCAAAGGCAGGAATAGCCTATAACTTTAATTCGAAGAACAGTGTTTTCGCAAGTATTGGAAGCACGCATCAAGAGCCTAACCGAGACGACTATACGCAATCAACTGCTAAAAGCCGTCCACAGGCAGAACAGTTAACGGATATTGAATTAAACTATCGTTATACCGACAAACATTTTTACGGACAAGTAACGCTTTACAACATGACTTACAAAAATCAATTGGTGCTAACTGGCGCTGTGAATGATGTTGGAAATTATACTCGTAGTAATGTAGCAGATAGTTACCGCAGAGGAATAGAGATACAAACTAAATGGTTGCCTACAGATAAAATTAATTTAGGTATGAACCTTACAATTAGCGAAAATAAAATTAAGCAGTTTGTTGAGTTTACTGATGAGTATGATGCAGACTACAATTATGCTGGTCAATCTAAAATTGTATTTAACAATATCAACATTGCTTTCTCCGCTGCTGTAATTGGGAATATCAATTTCACGTATCAGTTTAATGAGCATTTATCGGCATCTATTATTGAGCGTTACATCGACAAGCAATATCTAGATAATACATCCAATGGAAATCGTGTAATAAAAGCATACATGGTTACAGATGCGCGATTAAGTTACAAACGCTCTACTAAGTGGTGTAAAGAGATTAGCTTTAATGTATTACTAAATAATATCGGAAGCTCGATGTATTCCTCTAACGGTTACACCTATGGGTACAATGTAGCAGGAAGTCGCACGCAGGAAAACTTCTATTATCCGCAAGCGCCTTTCAACGCTTTGGGTCAAATTAGCTTGCTATTTTAGAAGCTTGAATAGCTTTCGCCAAAAGCACAAATTGCTCCCACGACAAAGCCTCTGCACGTAAATTCATAAACGGAATCACGCTCACATCTTCAGGTAACAAAGGTCGTAGTGCATTACGTAATGTTTTGCGACGCTGATTAAATCCTGTTTTGACAATCATCTTAAAATAAGATTCCTCAATGCCTAATTCTTGGCGTTCATTACGAATCATACGCAACACCCCCGACTTTACCTTTGGTGGCGGAATAAATTTATTTTCATCAACAGAAAACAGGTATTCTATTTTATACCATGGTTGTAAAAGCACACTCAATATTCCATAGCTTTTATTCCCAGGACCAGAAGCAATGCGTTGTGCTACTTCTTTTTGAAACATACCTACCATTGCGGGGATATGCTCTTTGTTTTCAAGTACCGCAAATAAAATCTGTGTTGATATGTTATAAGGGAAATTACCGATTAAATAAAAAGGCTGAGAAAAAACAGCTTTCAAATTCAGCTGTAAAAAATCACCTTGAATAATTTTATCTTTAAAAGTAGGATAATGTTGTTCTAAATAAGCTACACTCTGCTTATCCAGTTCAACAGCACTTAAATTTAAATCGGAGCGGTTCAATAAAAACTTGGTTAGGACGCCAGTACCGGGACCAATCTCCAGCGCATCCATCTTATTTTCATTCTTCGGTAAAGCATTAACGATAGCCTCAGCAATTGTATCATCATTTAAGAAATGCTGACCGAAACTTTTCTTGGCTCTAACCGAATCGTGATACATCATTACTTAACGACCTCTAATAATGTTCTAAAGGCAACAAACTTACCTGAAAACTTTTGTAAAGCATCAGCTTGCAGTGCTGGTGCGAATTCTTCTTTATATCGTTCATACATGTCCATATTCTGCGCACGATATTGAATCGCATAAGTTATTCCGCCGGAATTCTCATCGCCGACCAAACGCAAGATAGAATAACTCTCGAACATTCCTGTATTTAATACATCCGGAATATGCGCTTCCATCATCCATTGCAACCATTGCTCAGCAACATCATTATCAACGTTTACTGTTACATTATAAATAATCATAGCAAAATAAGTAAAGTGTAAAGGTAAAAAAATAGTTTTAGAGTTTATCGCCTCTCAAACTTCGGAAGTGTTTTCTGGCATCTACCACAAATAAACTTCCTGGATATTTAGAAAGAAATGCCTCGAAAATTGTCTTCGCCTTTTCTTTATCATTTAGTTGATCTTCATACATGCATGCCAATTGATACATCGCATCATCACCTAATACATCATCCGGGAATTTATCGACTACTTCTTGCATAAGCTGTGCTGACATTGTATAGTTCCCCTTCATTTTATAGATACCAGCTTTCTTAAATAGCACCTCATCGGTTAAAGAGTGCTCCGGAAATTGCTTTAATAACGAATCTAATGTAATTAGCGCCAAACTATCTTTATGCTGAAAATCGAGTAAGTCCGCACGCGAATACATCAACAACGCATCAATTGTTGTATCCATGTTGGTGTTATCGGTAATTATCAATCCAAGTTGTAAAGCATCATTTGAAATCAACTGACTCGTTGCAGCCTTTAGTACTTTTAATTGATCTTTTGCCCAATCAAATTCTCCAAGATAATACGATAAACGCGCGTTTCTAAATTTCGCTTCACGACCTATCGCATCATTTTTAAAATCTTTATCAACTTGTCCGTATAACAGTGCAGCATCCCAAACCTGTTCATCAAAAACATAGATATCACCAAGTTCCAATTTACATTCTGCTTTAAATTGATTACTTAAATTCGGAAACTCTAATAACTCATTGAGTAAATCTATTGCACTCTGTGTATCGTGAATATAAAATGCTTTTAAATGAGCGTAGGATTGTATCAAATTAGCAGTCGCAGCCGACTTACCTAAATCAGTAATAGCAGTTTGATAATCTAAATCCAACTTCATCAATTCCGCAGGAGTGAATCCTCCGTTCGTAATAATTTTAGTATTAACTGCGTTGATTAATTCAATTCGCGCATTGATATAATTCATGCTCTCCTTGCCTTTCTCTAAAATTGTTTGAAAACAATTAATACCTGTTTCATATTCTCCATTGCTCACACATGCACGACCTAAAGCAATTAATCGGTCGCCATCTTCACCTAAGCGCTTATCTAAAGATTTAGCTTGTATAAAAGCAGATTCAAAATCTTTCTCCTGCAAGAAAAGCCAATACAACAGCTCGCTGAAGGTTGATGAATTAGGATTCTTCTGAATTTTTCTCAATAATATCTGACGCAACTGATCGGCAACATTACCACTTAAATCATTTATGATTTTTGACTGTAATAACGTTTGAACACTTGGCATGTACGAAGCATTAAACTCAATAGCATCGATATACTCAGTTAACATTTCTGTTCCTTTTCCATCCTGCGCGTAGGCATCTGCCAGCTCAAACGAAAATGGATAAGTGCCCTTTAGAATTTTTCTTCCTTGCAAATACGTCTGCTGCGAAAATTTATAAAGCTGTCGCTGATTAAAAGCATTTCCCGTCTGAATAATCTGATTCACATCAACAGGAAGATTTTTTATTACATCCGCGTAAGCCTTATCTGCTTTTGCGCTATCCCCCATCAATTCATATAAAGAACCTAGTTCGATTCTTAAACTTACATCACCCGAAAATTTCTTTTGTTGTTTTTTGATCAGTTTTTCAGCACCTTCAAAATCTTTTAGCTCTAGAAAACATTTCAAATAATTACCAAATGATCCATAAGGATCCTGCTGATAATATTTTTCGTAGTAAACAATTGCTTTATCAAAATCGCCTGTATTAAAATACTGATTAGCCAACTCGACGTTGGATTGTTGCGCTAATACCGAACAATTTCCTACAAGAAGAAAAACAAATAATAGTATGTTAATTTTTTTCAGCATTACTTAATCCATTCAAATCCTGTGTAAGGAACTAATGCCTTCGGAATTTTTATTCCTTCAGGCGTTTGATTATTTTCAAGCATCGCTGCTACTATACGAGGTAACGCTAATGCACTGCCGTTTAGTGTATGTGCCAACTGCGGCTTTGCACTTCCTTCGCGATAACGTAGTTTCAAGCGGTTCGATTGAAATGTTTCAAAGTTTGATACAGAGCTCACCTCTAACCAGCGCTGTTGTGCTGCCGACCATACTTCCATATCGTACGTTAATGCAGAAGCAAAACTCATATCACCACCACATAAGCGAAGTGTACGGAAAGGCAATTCTAATTCGTGTAATAAACTCGCAACATAGTCTTTCATCTCCTCTAAAATAGCATAGCTCGTATCAGGATGTGCTACCTGAACAATCTCTACTTTATCGAACTGATGTAAACGATTCAAACCGCGTACATGCGCTCCGTAAGATCCTGCTTCGCGACGAAAACAAGGAGTGTAAGCAGTATATTTAATTGGCAATGACTCCGCCTTTACAATCTCATCTCTAAACATATTTGTCACTGGCACTTCAGCAGTAGGAATTAGATAAAACCCATCACCGGTTACATGATACATCTGCCCTTCTTTATCAGGCAACTGACCTGTTCCATAACCTGAATCAGCATTGATTAAAATGGGGGGTTGAACTTCATAGTATCCTGCTTTATCCGCACGATCTAAAAAGAAATTAATCAACGCACGTTGCAATTTGGCTCCTTGTCCTTTATAAACCGGGAACCCAGCACCTGTAATTTTATTTCCTAATTCGAAATCGATAATATCATATTTAGATGTCAGCTCCCAATGCGGAACTGCAGTATCAGGCAATACAGGTAATGATTCCGTACTTTTATAAATCACTTCATTCTCCTCTGGCGTTTTACCTGCGGGCACAGAAGTATGCGGCATATTAGGAAGAGTGACTAAAATATCATTGATAGCAACTTCTGCATTCGCTACCCCTTCTTCAAGAATTTTACTACGTTCTTTTAACTGTATACTTTTCGCTTTCAGTTCATCGGCTCTATCTTTATTGCCCGACCTAAACATCTCTCCTATTTGTTTCGCGATGTTATTTTGCTCAGCAAGTAATCCTTCTAATTCAGTTTGTTTTTTTCGTTTATCTGCATCAAGTGACAGCACCTTATCGAGCGATGAAGCAGCATCAATATTTTTAATGGCCAATCGTTCTAGAACAAAGTCTTTCTTCTCACGAATAACATTCAATTGCAACATAATCTAACTAATATTTATTTACTGCTACAAATGTAACCGATTTACATCTATTTTAGCAGCCGTGGTACGAAGCAAATTTAAAAACGTTTGCCTTTAGGAATACCGACATGGAAGAATACAGAAAAAAATGCTGTTTGGCCCTTCTGCTCGATGAACAATCGGAGTCGGAAGATATTCTTCATGCTCTTGCTGAGACGCCCTATCATACTGTGATTTGGAAAAGCAACTCGAGTATTAATCCTAATGAAATGCTACTTCCCGAAGGTCCAATGCCCGAAGTTTTAAATACTGTTTTTGAAGATGGATTCTCGAGAGGATTTCGAAAAGTAGTTATCTTGAAACCTACTACTGAAATAAACCCAGCATTATTAGATGAAGCTTTTTTAAGTCTGAAACTGCTAGAATGTTGCATTGGTTTAAAAGACAATGGTGATTTTTATTTACTTGGAATGAATGACTTCCGACCAGAGATTTTATCATTTATACCTCCTGACGATGTAGCGGTGAGCAAAAAAATTATTCGCCGTATTGGCGATCAGAAATTAGCCTTGTATAAGACTCCGACTTTGCAGTCTGAATAACTTAACATATTGTACTCTAGCAGTACAGGCTCCTACTTTTTTCTGTAGCAAAAAAAGTAGGCAAAAATGCCACCGCTGTAAAATAATTGCGGAGCTTACTTCTTGCGCATCGGAAATAACCGAACTCGCAATGTAGGACGGGGCCGACATAGCTCAAACACCGCTTATTTCTGATCGTTGCTTTCTTCGTCAGCTAATTCCCGCAATTGTTTTAAGGCGGACCCTATTTTTTAATTAATAAAATAAATCGGCCTCAGTTTATTCGGTTTTTGACGAAGATAAAATTGCGTTAAACAAATTTAGAAGTTCCGAGCCTGTGAGGAAATCACTGAATTTGTAGCAATTTTATCAAGGAAAAAATTTGCATGCAAAAGAATAAAGTGCAGCCTTGACTTTTTCTTTGGTTCTTTCAATTTGTGTCAAGACAAAAGAAAGAACATTCAATAAATTAATCATAACTAGAAAATAGTTATTGAAAACCAATTATTATCATATTCTCTTAGCTATTTTAAAAGTAGCCACTTATTAGGTTGCTTTTATTAACAATTACTCTTATACCTAAATTTCCCTTACTTTTGCATCTTCAAAATACCAATAAAAATCATGTTAGACTTGCTAAAGAAATTCGAAGAAAAGAAACCAGAAATAATATTTGAGTGGAACGATGCGTTGACCGATGCTACTGGATGGGTTGTCATTAATTCCTTACGCGGTGGTGCTGCAGGTGGTGGTACTCGTATGCGTAAAGGCCTTGACCGTAGAGAAGTGGAATCTTTGGCAAAAACAATGGAGGTTAAATTTACTGTCGCAGGTCCTGCAATAGGTGGTGCAAAATCAGGTATCAACTTCGACCCTACTGATCCTCGTAAGCAAGATGTTTTGAAGAGATGGTATAAAGCTGTACTTCCTATTTTAAAACAATACTATGGTACGGGTGGCGATTTATTCGTTGATGAAATTCATGAAGTCATTCCTATAACTGCAGACTTAGGTCTATTGCATCCGCAAGAAGGTGTAGTAAATGGACATTACGGAAGTTCAGCGAAAAAAGAGCGCATTCAGAAATTACAAGAAGGAGTTAGTTTATTAGTGGATGATGCGCAATATGTCCCTACTGGTACGCAATATCGTATTGCTGATATGATCACTGGCTATGGAGTTGCTGAATCAGTGATTCATTATTACCGATTGAAAAACGATTCTGTAGCTGGAAAGAAAGTGCTAATCCAAGGTTGGGGAAATGTTGGAGCTGCTGCAGGATTTTATTTAACACAGCAAGGAGCGAAAGTAGTAGGTATTATTGATCGCAATGGCGGACTTACTAACAGTAACGGATTTACGCAAGAAGAAGTAAACCATTTATTTAACACAAGAGTTTCAAATATGTTTGATGGATTTACCAAAGATGAAAACATCAATACGAATTTCTGGAATGAGCCTGCAGATATTTTTATTCCTGCGGCTGCTTCACGTTTAATTACAAAAGAACAAGTGGAAAGCATGCATAAAAACGGATTACAAATGATTGCATGCGGAGCGAATGTGCCTTTTGCAGACTCTGAAATTTTCATGGGTCCTATCGGACAATTTGCTGATGAGCATTTAAGTGTTATTCCTGATTTCTTATCGAACTGCGGAATGGCAAGAGTCTTTGCTTATTTGATGAGCAATCCGAATGATATTAGTGCAGGAGCTATCTTCCAAGATGTTGCTGCAACGATTCAAAA
>CALQOD010000014.1 GCA_943332105.1 Chitinophaga pinensis
AAGATAAAATCAAACCGATCATCTAGTCCGCCAGTAGCTCCCCCACCAAATGCACGCACACGTGGCGACTGTGTATGATACTGAGCGAAAGATGCATTATTAAATGCCCCAGTAATTGTTAGAGGATCATAGAACTCTCCTTCTGTGTTTGCTGTTATCTGCAATAGCTTTTGATAAGCTGCTTCACTGGTGCTATAAAAGTTAAAGTCGCCCACCACCCAAAACTTTGAATTCGGAGGAAGGGCATTGGTGTATTTACGAATACTATCCACTTCGGCAGCTCGCAGAGTTTCGTTGCTAGCACCAGAACTTGCTTTTAAATGAGCGGCAAAAATGCGAATGGTATCGTTGGTTGGAAGATAAATTAATTTAAATTCTGAGATATCGCGCAGCGCAGTACGAATAGGAGTATTCGATACAAACGAAAACAAATTTGATTTAAAGAAAATAGCATTATCTGTATCAGGTCCATCATTAAACGATCCAGCAGCGAACGAGACTTGAGAGGCATTTAAAACGTAATTAAGAAAAAAGTTTACTCCTTGTTGGGAGTTCATCTCTTCTACAACTAAAATATCGGGTTGCGAAGCTTGCATGGTAACACGATAAGCAGCATTACGTATTGTTGTATCGGACGTAAGTGCACTACCGTTAGGATAGTTTAGCAGATTATAAGCCATCAGTTTAATGGGCTGTTGGGCCATTGCTGGAAGACAATAGCTAAGCATAAAAACGCTCCAAAAAAGTAATTTTAAAATCTCCTTTTTCACAATGCATGCAAGGTAAGGAATACGAAGGGGAGTTGCAAGAACTATAATATTTGATTTGTCCCGATAGCTATCGGGATTGAAAGTTAGTCAATTTGAAAATTATCTGAGACATCTCCCTACCTCTCCAAAGGAGAGGAGAATAAATCTAGTCCCTCCGAAGGAGGAATTTAGGGAGGTCTAAACCAGGAGGAATATTATCTATTATACTTATACGAAAATCATAATTAAGCTTACTGAGCGAAGCCGAAGTAAGCTTAGTAGAAACGTAAGGAATATCAAGACCTCTCCCAACCTCTCCAAAGGAGAGGAGTAGTAATTAATAAGTCCCTCCTTCGGAGGGATTTAGGGAGGTCAATAATATTGGAGGAGCTTTAATTTATAAAAATCAAAAATACCTCTTCGTAAACTCAAACAAATTGAAACGACCATCTACCATCTTTGAATCAATGGCACTAACGAGGTCGTCTATACGAACATCGTGCATGCGTGCTGCTTGAATTAATCGATAAGCTTGCTCTGCTAATAAGCGCGTGTTTTTTTGAGGAGGGTGTTGCTCCTGATGTTTGATAATCATCTCTGCTAATTCTTCAACACCTTCGTTATTTACAGCAGAAGTTTTTAAAACAGGAATGTGCCATCCATCTTTTAATGGTCGTTCGTGAAGCGTTTTGTGAATGTTGGCTACAAAAATATCCGCACCTGCACGATCCGATTTATTCACCACAAACAAATCGCCGATTTCCATAATGCCCGACTTTAATGTCTGTATTTCATCACCCGCTTCAGGAACTAAAACAACAATCGTAGTATTGGCCATTGAAACAATCTCTATCTCAGACTGACCAACACCAACCGTTTCAATGATGATATGATCGAAGCCTGAAGCTTTCATAACTTCTAATACTTCAAGAGTACGAGCCGATAATCCGCCTAAGGCGCCGCGTGTTGCGAGTGAACGAATGAATACACGTTCGTGATTGAAATGCTCGAACATGCGTAAGCGATCGCCTAATAGCGACCCATGCGTAAAAGGACTGGTTGGGTCTACAGCTAAAACAGCAATCTTATTGGGTTCTCCTTTAGTGTTCTTTCGTTCTAATAAAACTTTTATCAGCGCATTAATCAATGTGCTTTTGCCTGCTCCCGGAGGTCCAGTAATTCCGATGACAGGAACTTGTTCGTCTAAAGTAATAGAGGATAATAACGAATCATAACCTTCGAGATGGTTTTCAACTGTCGTGATGGCACGCGCAATACTGCGTTTGTCGCCATTCTTAAAATTGAGTTCGTGCGCTGCATTCATCAGCGCTAAATTAGCACCTAATTACGAATAATAGTTATTCTTATGGCTGTTTGTTGTATTTTTAACGTGTTATAGGTTCTTATAAGTATAGTAGAAATTTCAGCAAGCAGAAATTACACTATAGCATTAAGATTAATTGGGAATCTGGTGAAAGTCCAGAACAGTTCCCGCTGCTGTAAGCAACATGAAAAGTCCTTTTTCAATTACGCCACTGTATAAACGGGAAGGCAGAAAAAAGAAGTTGTAAGTCAGAAGACCTGCCTAGAACAAAATAAATTCAGGCGCTTTCGGAGAAAAGGCGTAGGATGATAAGCAACATTTGACGGCGATTGTCTTAGTTGCTTTCATTGGCTTTTTACGGCTGTGCCTGGCAGATAGTATCCAATGAGAAAACAACTGCTGATAATTGTATTCCTATTTTTTTGTGTTCACACACATGCTCAAATGCGTGATAGTGTAGTGCAGTTAAAGTCGGTGGAGATTAACGGATATAAACCCACTGCGGCAGATCCTGGTGTGATTACACAAAACCTGGATACAACACCGCTGACAAAAATATTTTCTTCATCACTTGCCGAACAATTAAGTCGTGAAGGAAATGTTTTTATAAAAACGAATAGTCCTGGAGGAGTGGCAACGCTCTCTATTGGAGGGAGCAATGCTTCACAAAATTCGTTGTTGTGGAATGGATTGCTCTTAAATAACCCGATGTTGGGTTTGTATGATTACTCTTTGATTCCTTCGTTTTTATACAGCGCTGCATCGATTCAATATGGAGGTAATGGTGCTACACAAGGCAATGCTGCTGTTGGAGGAAGTGTTCATTTATCGTCTGCACCAACTGCCATCGACGGATATGCGACGGAGTTAGTAGCAGGAGTGGGTTCGTTTCATACGCAGCAAATTGGGGTGGCCTCACACTATGGTAGCGAAGGCATACAAATTAGTACGCGAGCGTATTTCCAAAAAGCAAAAAACGATTATACCTTTCAAGACCTTTACGGACAAAAACAAACGCAACAAAATGCCGCTCTTAATCAGCAAGGATTCTCGCAAGATATTTTATTTGGCAATGAGAAAAATAATTTCTCAATACATACTTGGTACTTGAAGAATGAATATCAAATTCCCGGGAGCATGTTGCAAACAGCATCTGCGCAAAAGCAAAATGATGAAGCTACCCGTACGGCGCTTACCTGGAATAAAAAATATCAAAAAGCAAATCTCATCTGGAATCTCGGTTATACGAATGATAAAATTCGGTTTGTCGATTCGTTGATTGGATTAGATGAAAAGAGTAAGTCGTTCTCGATACAATCGGATATATACTTATCACACAGTATTCGTAAAAATTGGAATAATAGTTATCGCATCAATTATAATTACACCGAGGCATTCACCGATGCGTATCAAGAAAAACAAAACATACAAGCGCTGAATATTATTTTAAAATCGAGTTTTGAAACAGAAAAAGTCTATTTAGCATTATCGAATAGAAGTAGTTTATACATAGATGAATTGAACTTCTTACTGCCAGCCCTTGATTTGAAACTTAAGCTCTATAAAAATCTTTCTGCAATCATGGATGCATCGCGTGTCTATCGCAATCCAACATTGAACGATCGCTTCTGGCAGCCCGGTGGAAATTTGAATATCAAAACAGAGAGCGGCTGGAATAATTCAGCAGGGATCGTAGTCTCCAGCAAAAAAGAAGCATGGAATTATAAAATACAAGCTGTTTACTTTAATACATCAATGGACAATGAAATACTCTGGACACCAAGCGAAGGAGGATTATACTTTGCGCAGAATGTTAATCAGAGTAAGTCGAAGGGAATACGTGCCTTTGCTAACCTTGCACGAAACTGGAGGAAGTCGGCAATTAATTTTTGGATGAATGCGAGCTATGGAAATTATCTTGTTAAACAGAATTCTGCAAGTTTAGATTATAAAAATAAAATCTATACGCCGCATGAAATTTACAAGTGGGGCATGTCTTACAGCTATCAGAAAGTACAATTGAATTATTACGGAAGTTATGCGGGATATACGTTTGTGACCAGTGATAATTCTTCGTGGACAGATCCTTTTTTATTGCACGATTTATCTTTGAGCTATTCTATGGAAATTAAAAACAGCATACTACAATTTTATGTAGCAAGTAAAAATATGTTGGATGCGAATTATCAGATTGTAAAATATCGTGCGATGCCTGGAAGAAGTTACCAGGTGGGGGTACATTTTTTGATGAAATAAATTAACCTAACTTTTCAGAGAGTAATTTCATCTCTAAGCGTGCGCTGATTTTTTCATACAGCACGTTATAAACGGCCTCACAGATAGGGATATCCGCTTTAAGAGCTTTATTGATTTCATGAATACAGGCAACAGCATAATAACCTTCAGCAATCATGTTCATTTCTAACTGTGCACTCTTTACTGAATATCCTTTGCCTATCATTGATCCGAAAGTACGGTTACGACTAAACTGTGAGTAACATGTTACGAGTAAATCTCCCAGGTAAGCGGAGTCGTTAATATCTCGATTGATAGGATGTGCTGCTTCCGTAAAACGTTTGATTTCACGAATAGCAGATGAGATAAGTACTGCTTGAAAATTATCTCCGTAACCGATACCATGACAAATACCACTTGCAATAGCCATTATATTTTTCAATACTGCTGAATACTCTGTTCCAAAAATATCATCGCTGGTGATCGTTTGAATATATCGGCATTTTAAAAGTGTTGCCATTGAATCTGCTTTGTTCGCATCAGGACAAGCAACTGTTAAGTACGAAAGTTTTTCGAGGGCTACTTCTTCAGCATGACAAGGACCAGTAATTACTCCGATATTATCGAACGGTACTGCGTAGGTGTTATGCATAAAGTCACCTACAATCTGAAATTTTTCAGGTACGATTCCTTTGATCGCAGAAAAAACAGATTTGTTTTTAAAATCTTCTTGTGTTAAGCCTTCCAACGCTTTTGTTAAGAAAGCAGCAGGCACAGCAAGAATGATAATATCTGACGAAGCGATTACCGCTTTGATATCAGAAGAAGGACGAACAACTTCTAAATTTAACTCAACATCACTCAGATAATTTGGGTTATGCTTATAACGATGAAGGAATGCAACGGACTCTTCATTACGAATCCACCAATGCACAGCACTCACATTATTAGATGTAATTTTCACGAGGGCTGTTGCCCAGCTACCGCCACCAATTACCGCAATCGAGGTTGTATTCATTGCTGCGAATATCGTAAAATTATTCCGTATCGCTCTTGCAAAACATTCAAGTGATGCAGCGCATGACCGATGGTAAAAAATCCGATGGTAGCTGCACAGTTTTTATTTCCGTTTGCTGTACCTAAAAAGAGCAATTGCTCTTCGTTGAACGATTGATAAAGCGCAATTGTTGATTTACGCATCAATACCAACTCATCTAAAATATTTTGCATCGAACGCATATTCGCAAATGAGTTGTCACTGAAAGAATTCTCATCGAATCCTGGAAGTTCAGTCGCATCTTTTCTAGCGAAGCGCATTGCGCGATAAGTCATCACACGTTCCGTATCGATGATATGTTGGAGGACTTCTTGCACAGTCCATTTTCCATCTGCATACGAATACAGTTCTTTGCCTTGAAAATCGCTGACTGATAATTCAGATAAAAATACTAACGAAGCTTCTAAAGCAGACAGTAATTCATCTTGTTTTACGAGATTGATATAATGCGTTAGATATGGATGATGCGGCGGGAGATTTGATTTTAGCATAGGGGTAAAATTAGGGAAATGTATGATATTTTGATGGGATTGCAGGTGTAGGTTTGCCCGTAGACAATTTATAGGTGCGGGTTTGTATACAGGTGTGGGTTTAAACCCACACCTGTAAGGAACGTGAACATGAAAATAAAATTCATGGTTTTGCATTTATTCAGGTGTAGGTTTAAACCTACACCTGTTGTAGGTAATTACATTTCATAATTTGATATAACCGCATCGCATTTTTATAGGTGCGGGTTTAAACCCGCACCTATAATCCCCTTTTAACTACACCTTATTTTTCAAATCCATTTGGCTATGTAAAATTCTAATCACCTCAATTTCTTTATCGTTTATTTTTCGATAAAAAATAATGTGACGATAAGCTAAAAACCCAAGGATACCCGGTGCAATCTCATAATATTGTTTGCCCAACTTTGGAGAAGTGGCTAACTCTTCACAAGAGTTGATGAGCAACATATAATATTTATCGGCTTGTCGTTCCGACCATGTATCGAATGTATATTCCCAAATAGCGGCGAGGTCTTCAACGGCTTTATTCGTTAATTTGAATTTAGCCATTCTTTTTTTGCTTCTTTAATTTAGCAAGGTGTTTTTTAGCATCGAAATTTTTTGCGGTGCCACTATCTATTCCTTCTTTCATGGCCTTTTTCAAAGTTTGTAATCGGCCTTCTTCTTCTTCGAGCATACGCAATCCGGCCCGAACCACTTCGCTTGCATTACTAAATCTTCCTTTTGCTACGGAAGACTCAATGAATGATTCAAAATGGTTACCCAATGAAACGGAAGTGTTTTTTCCCATAAAATTCTTTTTTGCTAAGTTACCAAATATTGGTAATTATTGCAAGGAGAAATCCATTAAACAAAAAATAGACACTCATTATTAATTAAAACTATATTACACTATAGCTCTAGTCTGGGGCTGTAGTGTGCTCGCACTACTATAGACCCAAAGACAAATAGTGTCAAACATCTAATCGAAAAAAGGGGTAACTATGCAGTTAAAATATATTTTTATGCATACTTTATATGAAAGCACTTCGAATATTAATCATAGAGCAATTTTTAAAATCGGGACCAGAAACCGTTGAGTCGCTTTCCATCAAGTTGAAGCAAAAAGGATTTACCTGCTCGTTGCGCTCAATTTATCGAGACTTATTATTGCTGGAAGAACACTTTAGTGATCCGCAATTGGAAATCAAAAAATCCGATGGGGAGTTTAATCGAAAGAAGTGGGTTATAGCAAAGAAAGAACGAAGTAAAATAAATGATGCAGATACATTTATTAAAGCGTTTTTACTTGACCAATTTACTCCGCAATGGTTAAGAAAAACAAGTGGAAGTGCAATCGAAATTTTACAGCAGCATGATTTTAAAATACCGGCAAAGGCAATAGGAGAAATCATGTCGGAGATACCACCAGAGGCGGTGATACATTCTAACTGGTGCGAGTTTCAATACAATGAAAAAACACTAGAACATATACGAAAAGTATTGTGGGCTATTTCAAACAAAAAAAATATTCGCATCAAACATTTTTTTCATAGAGAATGGAGGGATCAGTCTTACAAACCCTACCGAATGATTTATCATAGAGGAACTATTCATATTGCAGGTTGGTTGCTGGAAGATAGAAAGAAACCATTTTTTTCTATTCGTGAATTAGAGGCTATTGAAAACATAGAGTTATCTAACGACCGTAAAAAAGTTAATGTCACGATTAAAGAAGCACGTAAAGAATTGAATAATCGTTTTGGGATACACGACAGTGAAGAGCAGAAGCCTGTTAATATAAAAATACAAATGGGCGAAGGGCCTTATTTATTTTTAAGCAGAAGGTACTGGCATGCGAGCCAGAAGTTTTATAAAACAACAAGCGACGATTACTTCATGGAATTAAAATGCGTGATTAATATTGAGTTGATCGGATGGCTGTTTAGCTGGCTAGAGCATATTAAAGTAATTAGTCCTGTTGCCTTAAAAAAATCAATGGAGGAACGAGCCGATTTCTTATCGAAGATGTACAAAAAGAATTTATTGCCTGTTAATCCTAGTAATACTAACCAGCCATATTTAATGGGTTAAAAAATATTTGTTATCAATGACAAATAGTGACAAGCGTGAATTTGAAAATCATTACTTAATAACATTAAAAATTAAATTGCAAAAAAATTGGAGCCAGCAACCAATAAAATAAACGGGGCGTAGCCGAAAAGCCTTATGAGTAGGGAGTGTAATAAAAAACGAATATGAAAAAAATATTCATTATTTTATGTACATCAATTTTCGCAGTCAGCTGCGGCGGAGTTGATAATTCTACTGAAGAAATCAAAGAACCTGAAAAAGTATTAACTGCGAAAGATGTAGAAGAGTTTATTTACGAAACTGATTATAGTTTTGGGAATATTTATTTAGACTTTAATTCTGGAGGAGTTGTAAAGAAATGTTATAAGTTTAATGAAAAAGAGTTCGGTACTGACTATGAATATGGTAATTGGTCTGTAGAAAAAGGGAATATAAAAATCAAAAATTTAGGTAAGTATAGCGGAGTTTATAAACCCATAAAAAGTAAGCATGGATTTAATGTCGGAGAGATATTAGAAAATACAGATACAATAAATGATAACACCTTTGATTTTATTTGCATCGATTATTGGTAGAAATAATCATCATTTATCAATATTAGTAATCAAAAGAAAACTTTTGTAATTAAGAATATAGAACTTTCTATCAATACTAAAAATCAAATTCAAAAAATTAAGAATCTAAAAAAAGTAAGTGCCTTTTATTTCGACGAGTAAAGAAATATAAATACATAAGATTAATGTAGTTATTAATAGATAAAAATTTTCATTATATTTCACTAAAATATCGACGTAGATATCACATATAACTTATACATTTTTTTAAAAAATTAATAATACAAACTTAAAACTAAGATGCATGAAAATTAAAAAACTAAAAAAACAAATTTTGAAAGTATTATGCTTTATTGTTATAGCTTTCATTTTTACTAGTTGCGGAAGCGATATAACAATTGGTGATCAAACGTGGATGAAAGAAAACCTAAGGGTGGATAAATTTAGAAATGGAGACCCAATTCCAAAGGCTAGTAATCAGGAACAATGGGATAAGGCTAGTTTTGAACAAAAACCGGCTTGGTGCTACATTAATGATGATCCAAATACAGAAAAAGAAAATGGTAAATTATATAATTGGTTTGCAGTTAACGACCCAAGAGGCTTAGCACCAGAAGGATATGAAATAGCGACTGCTAAACAATGGATTATATTGGAACAAGAATTAAGTAATTCAAATCAACCTTACACTAGTAACAATTATCGTTGCAGTGAAGAATTAAGAGATAAAAGTGGTTTTGCGGCAACAATAACTGGAAGGCGAATTACTGCATATGTTGAAGGTGAGAAAGGATATTTTATAGTTGGGAACATAGGGTCATATTGGTCATCAACTAAAGAGGTAAGAGGACTAGTACAAAATGTAACATTTACAAACTATAATCATTTAGTTACAAATGAATCATCTTGGGAAGGAACCGGAATGGCTGTTCGTTGTATCAAAGTGAAGAATAAAAATGAAAATGAAAACAAGAGCAACGAGGCAAGAGATAACAAAAGTGAAATTAATAGTCAAAGTAAAGATGGCAGCTATACTTTTGAAGCAAATCAGATTAAATGCGAAATTACAATTTCTGGATACAAATATTTTGGAACAAATCAAATGGGAAATAATCTTGAAACGCTCAGTGGAAATATTTCCGGAAAAAATTTATTAGATTCTTATGGAATGAATACAGTTGGCCATATAGGTGATCGATATATAACATATGGACCATACACTTTAAAAAAAAACAATTAAAAAGTCAAAGTATCGATTTTAAAAGAGTATTATAATTAAAAAGATGAATAGACTTAATCATTATAATTTTATTGGGATTATTTTATTGTTTACAACAATTACTTCTTGTAATTCATTACCATCGGATTTGTCACAACGAAAAGACAATAATGAAAAAATACTTGATTCTTTAAACAATATTGAATTTGATAAGGTAGATTATAAAAACACTTCAAAAGTGATCAACTTATATAAATCGGTATTAGATACTTTTAGTTCAATAGCGAAAGATTGTAATAAAAGAAAATTAAAATTTAAATATGAAGACCAATACAAGGGAATAAAAAATAAATTAGAGGGCTGGGAAATAGTTAAACAAAACCTAGCAAAAGAGCGTTTGTATGGAACATGGGAAATGAAATTGACGACAGGAGAAGTCGATAACATAACAATTAATAAAAATGGTCGTTGGTCAAAAGCCCCAATTGGTGGTTTTGGGGCAATTTTTGGATCTTGGACTGGAACACCATCTTATTTAACAATGCAAAATGATAGAGGTACTGTGAATTTATTCGCCTTTATGAATCAAGACGGTACGGCGCTTTATGTAAACTTTTTTGGTACACAAATGACGTATACTAAAAAATAACCATATAGAATATTTTAAGGGCGATCTTCGACAAGATATATTTTGAACTATTTTTAGGCTCCACAAATATCCCCCCATGCGCATCCTAAAAATTATCGGACTATCACTAGCAGCAATCGTATTGCTAATTGCTATAGTTGGATTGTTTCTTCCATCAACTGTAACGTTAGAGCGTAACACATTTTTGTAGGTGCTGGTTTGAAAACAGGCACGGGTTTAAACCCGCACCTGTTGTGGGTAATTACATTTCATAATTTGATATAACCGTATCACATTATTATAGGTGCGTGTTTGTATTCAGGTGTAGGTTTGCCCGTAGTGTGCTAGCGCTACTACAGGCCTATACCTGTAATGAACGTGAACATAAAAATAAATTCATGGTTTTGCAATCATAATCATATGTGTTTGTAAACAGGTGTAGGTTTAAACCTACACCTGTTGTAGGTAATTACATTTCATAATTTGATACAACAGCATCGTATTTTTATAGGTGCGGGTTTAAACCCGCACCTATAATCCTAGAAGGTGCACAAACACGAAAAAATTTATTTGAATGAAAATAAAATAGGTTTGGGTTTAAACCTGCACCTACAACGATTGATATAAATGAAAAAAGGCCTGATATTTATCAAGCCCTTTTTTTATGTGATCGGAAGAATTACTTTCCGTCTTCAGTTTCTTTTTTCTCTTCTTCTTTTTTCTCTTCTCCTTTAGAAGCGTCTTTGAATTCTTTAATTCCCTTTCCTAATCCACGCGCTAACTCAGGTAATTTCTTACCTCCAAAAAACAGTAGTAAAACAACAACGATTAAAGTGATTTCTTGGCCACCTAATCCTAATATTAATGTGATAAATAATGTCATAATGTTTGTTTTTTTCGACGATTCAAAGGTATAAAAATAAAATTTAGAAAGTGGAACTTCTTTTTAAACTTTAACCGAATCACCTTGCTATCCACGATTGAGGATTCAGTTTTTCGCTGTTTCGCCAAATTTCCAAATGAATTTCTCCTTTCCCTGGTGCTTCTTGCGAGGATGCCACCACTCCAATACTCTGTTTGGTAGAGAGCTTTTGCCCTGTGCTCACCGATACCGTTTCCAAGTTCGAGTAGACCGTGAAAAAGTCGCCATGGCGAACTATAACCGCCTTGCCAGCACCCGGTAATGTAATTACACCACTCACTACTCCGTTAAACAAGACCCTCACAGAAGCGCTCTGACGCGTTAAAATATCGACGCCATTATTGTTAATGATAACACCCTTTAAATCTTTATGCTCATGTTGCCCGAAGGAAGAACTGATTGCACCCGACTCAACTGGCCATGGCAACGAACCTTTATTGCTAATAAAACTATTCGATAGTTTTTCCGCTTCCGGAGTAAGTACAATTTCTACCTTTTTAGGAGTAGTTGTTTTAGTACCACTTTTAGGAGCAGTTGTCTTTGTAGCAGTCGTCGTAGTTTTTTTTCTGGCCTTCTCAATCTCTTTAGCAATTAAGCGCTCAATAGCACGATCTAAATTCTGTTTCGTTTTTTGCTTTTGTGCTAATGCCTTTTTTAATGCTTTTTCTTTTAAGCTTAATTGTTCCAATAATTCCGCTTGATTGACTTTTTCTTTTTCAAGTTGTGTTTTATTGGAAACTTCTGATTGTTTGAGCTGTGTTTTTTGATTTACCTGGTCTTGTAATTCGGTTTTTTTACCAGTTAATTGATCTTTGGTTTTAATAATTTCTTCTGATTGATTCCGACGAAATTCGGCGAACTCTTGAATTAATTTCATTCGCTGATATGCCTGATTAAAATCGTTGGCACCAAAAACAAACATTAATCGTTGATATACATTTTTGTTTTTTTCTGCAAATAAAATCAGCTTCGTATAATCCGATTTTAATTGTTCGAGCTTCGTCTCTAAATCGGTTATCTCTTTGCCAGTAGTGGTAATTTCATTTCCAATTTCATTTATCTCACTGTTAATAGTAGTTATCAACGATTGCCGTAATTCGATTTTCTTTTTTAATGCAGTTATTTGTTCTTTGGTTGCATTTTTATTTTTAAATACTTGATTTAATTGAGCATTTGTTTGCTCAATCTCTTTCTGAATCTTCGCTTTCTTGGCTTCTAATTCTTTTTTCGATTGCGCCAAAGAGCTATTACAGGAGAGTATCCCGATGAAAAAAACTAGAAATAGCTTAACGAATCCTTTCATAATTGTTCGGAATGTTAAACGGAAAATCTAATGATTCAGCTTTTGCCACTTTCCCGTATTCTATTCTTATTTCGATATTTTTTTCAGCCACAATTTTAGTAGTTGATTTGAAAGGAAACAAGCCCCCATCGGTCACGCGAAAATCGCTGTAAACAGTAGTTAATAATTTATTTATACGCTGATCCTCTACTTGTACTCTGCTTATTCTATAAGTCGAATCATTAACATACAAATCTTGAATAACGGGTTTATTCAGATCTTTATCTTCTAACGAGCGCTTCAATTTTTTTTTATTAAGCGAACTTAAAATATAAAATTTGTCTTCTAGATAAACAGAGTTAAAACGATTTTCATTTTTCTTGTAAGCAAAAAAGTTTCCATAAAGCAAGGCTTGAACAATTTCAAAATTTACTTTCATCTGTAGCATCTTATTAATAGATTCAAAGGACGTTACTTCGTACTTGTTATGAATTTTATCAAGCATCTTAACACTATCAGCGGTTATCATTAAACGCGCTACTTCAATACCCAATAAAGGCGAAACAGAAATCCAGATGATACTATCTTTTTTACTGCGATAGCTAATATTAAAACTAATTTCATTGCTATCTTGAATTACAACTACAGCGGCCTTTGCTGTCAGATAATTTAAATCGAATGATGCAGAGTCGAGTTTTTCTTGTAATTCCTGTACCGACTTATTAACCATGGGCTTAATATCGACAACCAAAGGTGCTGCAACTTTCTTCTGCGTTTTACACGCGCACAACAAAAGAAATATTGCTATAATGAAAGGTCCTCTATTAAATAAATTACTCATAATAAGTACGTTCGTTTATCTTTCGGTCAATTTGCTCAGAATGGTCGCCTGTGTCTTTTGCTTTTTTCCACAACTCTACTCCTTCATTCACATTGCCTAATTTAAATTCAATATCGCCAGCATGTTCGATGATAGTACCATTGGTAGCACCTCCATCATGAATCGCCTTGTCAATCCATTTTTTAGCTTCACTATATTCACCTTTTACAAATAATATCCAAGCATAAGTATCTTCGTAAGAAGGATCGCCTGGACTCAACACATTTGCTTTATCCGACATATAAACAGCTTTGTTCAGATTTTCTTTTCGTAGTGATAAGAAATAAGACCAGTTATTTAAAACCATAATATTCGCAGAGTCTAACTGATAGGCCTTACCGAAATATTTATCAGAATCTTCAAACTTCTTCAAGGTATTATAAACGTCGCCAAGGTTAGTATAAAATTCAATAAGCTGATCGTTATTATCTACCACCATTTTACTTCCCGTAATAAATGTACGGGCAGCATCTTCGTATTTTTTATTTTGTGTTTTAGCAATTCCATTTAAAAGATATAAAAGGCTCTGGTCTGAAAACATAGCCTTAGCTTCTTCAGATTCAGATTCTAAAGAAACATAATCTTTTAAATCAACTTCAATAAATAATAGTTGTTGCCATGCTTGCAAATTATTTTCATCAAGTTTGATCGCTTTTCGATATTGATCACGTGCTTCTATCTGCTTATTATTCATTCCTAAAAAGTCGCCATATACCGCTTGAGCATTCGATTCTTGAGGAGCAGTTTCGCTTAACAAACGACTTAATTCAAATGCCTGCGACATCATATCAGGGTTGTCTTTCACTAAGGGAAGATAACTCGTAAGTATGCTGATTTTAATTCCGGGTGATAACTTTGGAGAACGAAAAGCCTTTTTTAATTCGATAAAGGATTCTTGTGTTTTTCCTTCACTTCGATATTGTTCTGCCATGCTTAATGCTATCGAAGGATTTTCGGGATCTATTTTTTGCATTCTTGTAATGGTCTGTTGCATTTCTGATTTCATACCATTTGCAGAATATAAATCTACCAACACGGTGTAATACTCAATATTGGACGGGTCTGATTTAATCAGTTTTTCGATTTCCGCTGCCGCCCCTTTTACATCCCCAAGCTTTAAGTATAATTTCTGCTTTTGTTGTATTAACTCCGGATTAATTCCCATGATGTTTTCAATCTGGTCATACAAATGAATAGCATCTGAAAATTTATTTTGCGTTAACAACAAATCGGCTTCTTCGAATAAGTATTCTGCATTATTGGGATATTGCTTCGAAAGTTTATGAAACACTACTGTGGCTTCTGCAATTTTACCATTGTTGCGATAGCAATCTGCCAGTAATAGTTGATACCAAGGATTATCAGGTCGTAGTGTAGCAGCCTGCTTGGCAAAAAATAAAGCATCACCGTATTTTTTATTGTCGTTAAAAATTTCTGCTACATGATACATCGCTGCGTCATTCTTAGTGTCATCACGCAATGTTTGGGAAAATAATTCGGCAGCCTTTTCAGAATTGTCAGTCATCTTTTCCTTCATTGCATTGAAGAAAGCGTAGGTTGCAGTAATCTGCATTTTCTCTTCTTGAGCAGATAACGGTTTCGCAGTACCGCCACCACTATTTTTAGTTGAGCTACAGGCCGTCAGAAAAAGACTTCCTAAAAAAAGTATAAAAGCAATGTGTTTTTTTATCATGCTGTGGTGGAATAGTCGCCCAGGCTTAAGTCGTTTAATTTATTTTTATAGGTCACATGATTACCAACCAATGAATTGTCCATTGTAGCATCCTGCAATAAACAACCGTTTCTGATAATGCTGTTTTTAATAACGCTGTTTTGTATCGAACTATTATCTCCTACAGAAACATGTGGCCCAACAACTGAATTTTCAATCACTACTTTTTCACCAATAAAACAAGGCGGAATAATCACCGAATTTTTTACAGATGCCGATTTAGCAACGTAGTTATTGCTATGCTTAATTTCCAATACGCGTTTATTCGTGTAAACAGTAGCATCTTTATTTCCGCAATCTAACCACTCATCCACCGTACCCGCTTTTAGCTTCATTCCCTTTTGCTTCATATTTTCTAAAGCATTCGTTAATTGGTACTCTCCTTTCTCGCGTATATTATTATCAATCAAATATTGTAATTCGCTTTTCAGATTATCACCGTCTTTGATATAATAAATACCAATAATGGCTAAATCACTTACAAAGGTTTGAGGCTTTTCTACGAAGTCAGTAATTGTATTATCCGCTTCTGTTTTTACTACTCCAAATTGACGAGGATCGTCGATTTTTTTTACCCAGATAACACCATCACAATCAGGATCCATTGAAAAATCAGCACTGAATAAAGTATCGGCAAAAGCAATGACAACAGGACCTGTTAATACAGACGATGCACATAAAATAGCATGTGCCGTTCCGAGCGGTTCGTCTTGATAATGTATGCTGCCTTTTGCTCCTAAACTTTCAGCAATGGCAATTAAATTATCTTCTGCTTCTTTTCCGAATTGTCCAACTACATAAGCAATCTCATCTACTTTTTGATTACACATGCGGGTAATATCTTCTACTAAATGTTGGACTATTGCTTTACCTGCAACAGGCACTAAAGGTTTAGGTGTTGTCAATGTGTGAGGGCGCATGCGCTTACCCATTCCTGCCATTGGTACAATTATTCTCATAGTTTATTTTTTTCCTGTCGAACCAAAGCCGCCATCACCGCGTTCTGTTTCTTTTAATTCGTTAACACTGTTCCATTCAATACGGGCATGTGCTGCTATTACCATCTGGGCAATTCGTTCCCCGTCTTTAATTTCAAAATCCTCTGCTCCCTGATTAATCAATAATACTTTAACTTCTCCTCTATAATCAGCGTCAATTGTGCCTGGGCTATTTAACACTGTAATACCATGCTTAAAGGCTAACCCACTGCGCGGTCTTATTTGAGCTTCATATCCTTCGGGAAGTGCAATAAAAAGTCCTGTTGGTACCAACAAGCGCTCGCCTGATTTTAATAAAAGGCCTTCTGATAAATTGGCTCTTAAGTCCATACCTGCCGATGCCACTGTTTCGTAGGCTGGCAAAACATGTTTCGATTGATTAATAATATTGATCTTCATTCGCTAAAACTAAGGCGAAAATACTCCATAAATCATTAAAATTTACCTTTTATAATTACTATTTTAACCGATGAAGTGTTGATATCATCAATATTTTTACTTCTTTGATGTAAGGAATTTAATAAAGGAACGACTAAACATAAAAAAGTGCTGATTGTTATGCATTCAAGACTATCTATCGAACCTTTTAAAAAACACAGTTATGAAAACACGAAGCGCCTTTTTTACTATGCTAATAGTATCTTTATTTTCCTTCGGATGCAGTTCTCAAGCACAAAAATCAAACTCACAAAATCAAAACGATAAGAAAATGGAAACCACGAATCAAAAAAATCCTTACTACTCTAGAACCGACACAAGCGCATTGAATGTATCCGATGAAGATTGGAAAAAAGTATTGCCTGAAGATGTTTATTATATCGCACGCAATAAAGAAACGGAACGAGCATTCACAGGGAAGTATTGGGACTTTGAAGGTAACGGAACCTACTATTGCGCATGCTGTGGGAACGCACTATTTAAATCGGATGCTAAGTTCGCAAGCTCTTGCGGATGGCCAAGTTTTTTTGAAGCCTTACGACCTAACAGCGTGATTTATATAGACGATACTTCTTATGGAATGAGCAGAATAGAAGTTCTTTGTGGTAGATGCAATGGTCATTTAGGGCATATTTTTGATGATGGCCCTGCTCCAACGTACAAGCGTTTTTGTATGAATTCGTTGGTGCTCGACTTTGAACCAGACAGGAAATAGTACATCTGTTCAATCATTTAGCAAGTCCCGGGGTTAACACTCGGGACTTTTTTATTGGCTTTCGAGCAACCTTTTAAAAACAATGCAGTATAACGGCCCTAGAGAATCAGATAATATCGATAGCGTTATGTTAATATCAGGAAAAACACTCATTAAAATTGGAATAATCGTATTAACCGCATTAATAATATTACTCCTTATAAATCCATAAGCGAATAGCAAAATTTGTTATGAAAACGATAAAAAATTATTGGAAGGTAATCTCAACAAAATGGCATTGGATGTTGTTTACAATGATCTCAGTATTTGTTGTGGCTGGCTTTTATTTATTTGTTAAACCAACAGTTTATCAATCAACAGCAGTTGTAAAAATTGATTTGCTTAATCAGTCGGTTAATAGCAATGTAACCGCTAAAGATATTTCTGCGGAGGTAGAAACCATCAAATCAAAAGCCTTATTTGAGAAAGCCCTTGCAAAAACAAACTTTAGTGTTTCCTATTTTATAAAGGGCAATTTCAGAAACACGGAGATTTTTAATCATGCACCTTTCACGGTAGATAGTTTAATTACTAACCCGGGATTTGACAAGCGCACATATTGCTTTCAGTATGTAGATGCTAATCATTATTCAGTAATATATTCAACGGCCACAACGGATAAAACAATCGTCGGAACTTTTGGTAAGCAAATAAAGGATGATGGATGTTCTTTCACAGTCAATAAATCGAACAACAAAAATTATTTTAATGATTATGATTGGGGATTTAGTCTGTATTCGTTTGCGGCATTAACAAAGGAACTTTATAATTCCAATTATAAGGTTTTAACAACTACAGACCGTCCAAATGCGAACGTAGTTAAAGTAAGCTATACGCATTCAGTTCCTGAGAAAGCAAGTGTATTGGTCAACGCAATTGTAAATACGTATATAGATCAAATCAATAACGATAATCATTCGTATGCAAATAATACAAATGAATATCTGGATGATCAGCTGGCAGATTACGCAGAAAAATTACATCAATCTACAAAACAGATAAATCAGTTTAAGTCGAAAAATGATTTTATGGATTTGTATCAGACGTCTGATGCAACATATAAAACTTTAGGAGCGCTTGAAGTACAAAATGTAGATATTAATTTAAAGCTAACATCACTTGATCGGTTAAGTGAATATTTGCGTCATTCTTCTTCGGATAGTTATATTGCACCAGATTTAGATGAGATAAAAAATAATGCCTTTGGGGAAGCTATTAATCGATTTAATCAAAATTTAAGAGATAAAAAAAGAGTTACTGCAGCAGGAAGTAATAAAGAACAGCTTGCAGAAATAGAAAACGATATTGATGCAGAGCGGACGTTTTTAGTAGAAAGCGTAAACAACACCAGAAAAAAACTAATACTTCAAAAGCAAACAATTAGTTCTTCAATTAATACCGAAAGAGCATCGGTAGGCGAACTTCCGAATAAGCAAAGCAAATTACAAGAGATAAGTCGTGATTATTATTTGAACGAAAGAATTTATAATTTTTTGGCTGATAAAAAAGCGCAGTTGGTTGTTTTACAAAACCCATTTGAGCTAACTAATAAATTTATTGAAAGTGCAGAACCTGCATTCTACCCTGAAGAAAAAACATCTCCTCTGTTTTTTATTTTAGTTTTAGCGATAGCATTTGTTTTCGGATCTGTTATTGCGTGTGTGGCATACGCAAAACGCAAGATTCATTCGCCGGCCGATTTGCGCGATCAGAAATCTATACCATTTATCGGACAAATTGAAATACTACAAGATATAAAAGGGGCTTATCAATCATTTACCGCATTGTCTACAAAAATTCAATGCAATTTAGATGAAGGGAAACATCAGATAATAACGGTTACTAGTAGCCGTAAAGGAGAAGGTAAAACATTTATTGCATCCCATATAGCGAGAACATTAGCAGCGCAAAATAAAAAGGTATTGTTAATTGATGCTAATACTTTTAATCCGAAGGTGCATGAGCTTTTTTCAATGGAACAAGAAAATGGATTAACGGATTATTATAGCAATAAAGCAACAATTAGCGATTGCATACACACTACCTCTATTGACCAGTTAGATATTCTGCCTGCAGGCTTAGACACTAACCCTGTTAGTCATTTAATTTCTTCTGATAAAACAAAATCATTATTAGATCAACTATCGCCTCAATACGACGCTATTGTAATTGATACACCTGAAGTGGAGGAGCATATTGATGCGATTCCGTTTATGAAGTGGAGTGATTTAAATTTATTTGTTGTAAAATCGGATACACAACGCGCAGAGCTGATCAAGCATGCCGAAATATTAAAAGAGGAGTACCGATTAAAAGAAGTAAAATTCTTATTAAATGCTATCAAGAAAAACCGTAATCATATCGGCTTTATGCGCAATAACAAAGAATATAAAATAAAAGGCAACAAGTATATTCCTAGAATCGCAAATTTATTTGTTTGGTAAAATGGCAACTGACTCACTTAATTATAATATTATCAAGTCCGGCTATATGCGCCGTCCTTATAAAAATGTGAAAGCCTATCATACAGCAACAAGTATTAAAGGAACCACACTAAGCAAACGTAAATTAACAAATAATCTTTTAATTCGTTTATTTTCTGTTTATAATAATACAAATGAATCAAGCCAGGTTAGAGATACATTTGTATTTAAGTTTTTGAAACAAAATGTAAAATTTTGTCTTGCAGAAAAAGACATAAGTGGGCAAATATGGGATGAAGAGTACTTAAATAAATTTAATGTCTTCAACAATTGCTTTAATAAATTGTCGAAGGAGCAATCAATATTAGTTGCCGAAACAGTAAACTCAATTTTTGCTATACCAGCATATATTAATTCTCAAACATTATTTCTTAATAAATGGGAAGTGGAAGGCGGTAAAATGCCTTTGCTTCTTGATCTAATCCATAATATTTACATTGCTGGAGTATATTATCCAACTGATTTTGCAAAGCAATATAATTTTGATAGCTTATTTTATCAAGCGTTGCCATTATACAAGGAAATGATAAATAAATTCGCTATCGATTTTGAATTGAATGAGAAAATTTATGTCCTGTACAATCTTAGTTTTTATTATAAAGGAAAAGCGGCAGCTTTAAATTTTAGCGATGTTGAATTAGTTTATTATAGTCGATTACAAAGTCGTTTAATCGACCTTTTTGATCTGTAAGATTTTCTACTATTTATTGATAAAACACACATTTTTTTACCTAAAAGGCAAACCTATTTTTTTTAGATGCGTTAAAAAACGCATTCATGAATTATTTTATTTACATACCCAAATTAAAATTTTCACTTGCTGTATTTGTTGCAATGGTATTTTTAAATATTACCATTAGCAGAGCACAGTCGGTTGTTACTTATTCAGGACAAGCACTATCATCTGGTCTTGTTAATAGTTCACTTAATAATTCACGTTTCAACGAGCCACAAGGAATTGTTTCGGATGTGATTGGAAATATTTTTATAGCCGATCGATTGAATAATGTAATTCGTAAGATTTCTGTAAATGGGGTTGTTTCTACCTATGCTGGCACAGGACAAGCAGGAAGTTTTGATGGTCTAGCTCAGCAAGCAACATTTAATGAGCCTTGGGGAATTACAGCCGATACTTTAGGTAATTTATACATAGCAGATACGAAGAGCTATAAGATTAGAAAAATTGATACAAACGGGAATGTAACTACTATTGCAGGTACAGGAATTTTTGGAACTACCAATGGAACAACAAATGTTGCAAAATTTGGATTTACTACAGGGATTGCTGTTACGAAAGATGGAAGTATTATTTACGCGTGCGATTATAATACACATGTGATTCGTAAAATTGCAAATGGCAATGTATCTAATCTAGCTGGTACTGTTTATTTATCAGGCGCCAATGATGGTCCTGGAGTTAGTGCTTCCTTTAATCACCCATACGGAATTCATTTATTAAATAACGGCGATTTATTAGTTACTGATGAATGGAATAATACGTTAAGAAAACTTACGCCGTTAGGTTATACATCAACATTTGCTGGTAGTGGTTTAATGGGAAGTGCAGATGGCGGTTCATTAATATCAAGTTTTAATTATCCTTGGGGCGTTACTTCGGATACGTTAGGCAACATTTTTATATTAGATGGTTATAATTTTACAATTCGTAAAATTAATCCAGCAGGACAAGTTTCTACATATGCAGGAAACGTAGGTGTTGCTGGTAGTGCTGATGGTAACGGTTCATCGGCAACATTTAATAATGCAGCAGGCATCTGTTATAATCGTACGGATAAATCGTTATATGTAGCCGATACTAAAAACCATACAATTCGTAAAATTTCTTTTGTTTCCGCTATTGTTTTGAATGCAACTATTAATGGCGCTAATTCAGCAACAGTATGTAATGGAGATACAATAACTATTGTTGTTTCTCCTGCGGGATTAACAGGGTATAGTGTATATGATAATGGAATAGTGGTGGGAACCTCCCCTTCTGCTTCAGTAAAAGTTTCAGGATTAATTGCAGGAAATCATTCACTAATTGCAAAAGCTTTTGATACTAACGGGGCTGTAGCTACTTCAAATAACATTTCAATCAATGTAACTAACCCTTTTATACCACAAGTCACATATTCTGGAGGAGCCGCTATTTGTAATGGTGATTCATTAAAGTTATCAGCAACAAGCGGTATTTCTTATGTATGGTCTGGCGGACAAACCACAAAAGATATTTATGTACAAACTACTGGAAACTATTCCGTTCAGGTAACAAACAATAATGGTTGTCGTGGTCTATCAGCTCCAACTACAATCACTATACTTCCATTGCCAGATACTACAATTACTTCTTCTAAAGGAGTAATAATTTGTCCGAATGATTCAACAGTTTTAACAGCAATAGGCGGTGTTTCTTGGAATTGGTCATGCGGATTAGTAACACAAACTGTGCGTGTACCTGCTGGTAATTTTCAGGTGACTATTACTGGGACAAACGGATGTAAAGCAACATCAGCAAATAAAATTATCTCAAATTATAATGTAGCGCCAGTAAACGTTTCTCCTGCGGGAAGTGTCACAATCTTGCAAAACGATTCTATTCTGTTAACAGCAAGTGGAGGCTCAACTTATCTTTGGTCAAACGGACAAACAGGGGCTTCTATTTATGTACATACTTCTGGAAGTTATAGCGTGAGTGCTGTAAATAGTAACGGCTGTAATGTAAGTTCTTCTGTTGTAAATGTTACTGCTATAAATGCAAGTAATATGATTTCTGTTACAGGAACAAACGCATTTTGTGAGGGGTCAAGCACAGTGCTTACATCGTATTTCGCAAACGGAAATCAATGGTATCGAAACAATTCTGTTATAAACGGACAAACACAAAATACACTAACGGTAACGCAGCAGGGCTATTATAAAGTAAAAGTAACAACTGCTAGTAATTCATTTTATTCTGATTCAGTATTTATTCAAGTATATCCATCTGCGCAGCTTCCAACACTAAATGATACTGCTGTTTGTAAAGGAAGTAATTTGCAAATCACAGTTGCAGGAAGTAACACATTTAAATGGTTTAACGAAATCACAGGTGGAACGGCTATCGCTAACGGAAACTCATATACTCAAAACAACGTAGTTACTCCTTTTACTGTTTATCTGGATGCAATTACAAGCAATGGTTGTTATACAACTGTTAGAAAACCAATTCAGGTTAATGTTAACCCGCTTCCAACAGTTGATTTTACACAAGAAGTAGAGATGAATAATGGAAGTTATATCACAACGTTTAATTCATCTTGTAGTGGAGCTGATATGTATAGCTGGAACTTTAATGGAATGGATACTTCCAATCTTCAAAATCCGGAATACACCTTTACTATGAATGGTGTATATACTATCGTGTTAGTAGCATTAAATTCACTAACTGGTTGTAGTAATTCTATTCAAAAGAATGTCGACATTCATGTAACAACAGACTTATTTGTTCCAACCACATTTACTCCAAACAATGATGGAAAGAATGATATTTTCAGAGTAAGAGGAAGCGAAGTGATTGTGGAAGACATGTTGATTTTTAATCAATGGGGAAAAGCAGTGTATCATGCCAATGCATCTAATCCTACTTGGGATGGATCATCAAATGGAGAAGTTGCAAATAATGGTACCTACGTCTATAAAATAAAATTAATCGACGCTGGTATACCGAAAGAATTAAAAGGTAGCATCACATTAATAAAATGAAAAGGATTCTAATCATATTTCTTCTTCTGTCTGTATTTGTGAAGGCAAATGCCCAGGATCCTCATTTTACACAGGTGAATCGTTTGGGGTCGATGATTAATCCTGCAGTATCACTGGCAGACAATAACAACATGCAATTAACAATGTTGTATCGTACACAATGGAATAATGTAGCACCTTTTAAAACACAAGGATTAGCATTCAATAAAAAAGTTAATCGTTTTACGTTTGATGCAAACGTGATTAACAACACTGCTGGAGATGCTGGATTTAAACAACTTTATTTTAATGGTGGATTATCTTATAATTATAAAACAAAGAAAAATAGTTTTATTGGTGGACTACAAATTGGAATAATCCAGCATAGTTTTAATCCGCAGAACATGACATTCGATGATCAGTTTATTCCTGATGTTGGATATTCATCTAATAATGCTACTCAAGAAGTATTTACAAATACAAAATCGATTCGTCCAGATTTTAATGTAGGCGGATTGTGGGTACGCACTGCGAAGAAAGAAAAGTTAAAACCGTTTGTAGGCTTTGCATTGTATCATATCAATCAAGCAAAAGAAACATTTTTAACAGAGACAAGCAAAACAAACATGAAGTCGAATATTTATGCAGGTTTTGTTTATCCTATTAATGATCAGGTTCAATTGCAAACAACTAGTTATTTCGTTCATCAAGGAGTGGCTAATGAGTTTATCACTTCAGCAATCGCTAAAGTTAATTTAGAAGAGAACAAAGGGGTTGAAGGTGGAATTATTTATCGCTCGAATGATGCGCTTGCATTGTATTCTGGCTATCAACTATCGAATTGGATGGTAGGTGTTTCTTATGATATTAATATAAGTGGATTAACAAATGGAAATGGCGCATTTGAATTAACACTTACTTATCAGCCAAAGGCGAAAGTAAAAGAGCCAAAGAAACTAGCAATTAAAGAAAATCAAAAGGCTATAAAAGACAGTATTGCAGACCAAGCCTTATTAACAGCTGAATTAGTAAATCCGAAAGAAGCAAAACCACTTGTTGTTAAAGAAAAAGAGCAAAAAGTAGTTAAGAGTCAGCGAGTACCATTAACAAAACCTTTGATCATTCCTGATAAAGAAGAAATCGCAACGATTGAAAGTAAGTCGCCTGTGCTTATAGCAACAAATCATGTTGAGGAAAATGATATTATCAAACCAACAACCAAAGTGGAGTTGACAGCTCCAGTGATGAAAGGGGATGATGAAGAGGAATTAGTAGCCATCAATTCTATTAAAGAAATCAAAACTATAATTGATACGAATACAGATGAAACAATTCTGCCTACTCAAAAAGTGGCATTAAATCAGCCATTAACAATTGAAGATGTCGAAGAAGTAGCTGCAGAAAATATAGCTATCAAAAATGCAACACCAATTGTTGTTAGCGAGACAGAAGAAACATTAAAACCAGTTGAACAAGCATCATTATCAGCGCCCCTAGTAATTGAAGAAAGAGAAGACTTGCAACCAATTGCGTCTATTAAAGAAATACAATTAGTTGCTGAAGAAAATATTTTCGTAGCACCGGTTAAGTCAGAATTAGTACCATTATCAGCGCCACTCGAGGTTGCAGAAGAAGAAGTCGCAGTCCTTGATAGTGCTCCTGAATTAATTAAGAAGAATGCAGAGCTAGTAATTATTACGGAATCTGATGACGACTTACAAATTGCAGTGTCTCCTGCAGTACCATTAACAGCTCCGAAGGTAGAAGAAGAAAAAAGCGTTAGTGATATTTCTACGAATTATATGACCTTTAATCATAACAGTGCTGCAGTTAATCAGATTCAGGTGATAGATATTTTAGAACCAGTGTATGATAGTTTGTGGTTTAACAAAGATTATCAGGTAACCTTAGTAGCTGATAGTCGCGATAAAGAGCAATTGAACTTACCTCGTTTGAAAGCAGTACAAAATGTGCTTATCAAAAAAGGCGTTTCTAAAGACCGTATTAAATTGGTGATGAAGGATAACGAATTCAATACTGATTCAGAAAACTATTCAGGTGCTGTTTATTTGAAAGTCCAATCGGTGAAATAAAGTATTCTTAAAAGGATTATGTATTTTTGAATCACATAATTCTTCGAATGAAAAAATTAATTCTACTTCTGCTTAGCTTCTTTTGTTTAACTGCTGCTGCGCAGCAATCGGACTCATTAATCATTGCTAAAATATTTAATAAGTCGCTAACTAATAGCGAGTGTTATCCGCGATTAAATTATTTATGTAAAAATATTGGTCCGCGTTTGAGTGGTTCACTCAACGGTGAAAAAGCAGTGGGCTATGTTCAACAACTTTGCTTAGACCAGAAACTAGATACTACTTTTTTACAGCCAGTTACCGTTCCGCATTGGGTACGTGGACAAAAAGAGCAAGCATACTATAAAGTAAATGGGAAGAAATCTGAAGTTGCTATTTGTGCCTTAGGTGGAAGTATTGCAACCCCTAAAAAGGGTTTATCCGCACCCGTTATAGAAGTTCACGATTTTGAAGAAATGAAAATGTTAGGTCGTGAAAAAATAGAGGGTAAGATTGTTTTTATGAATCATCCAATGAAATCTTCTTTTGTAAGTGCGTTTGATGCGTACGGAGAAGCAGCAGGATATCGTTGGGCAACAGCGCAGAATGCAGCGAAGTATGGTGCCGTAGGTGTAGTTGTTAGATCAATGACATTAGCGTTAGATAATAATCCGCATACGGGCGCAATGGGATATAACGATACGATTATTAAAATTCCTGCATGTGCAATTAGTACAATGGGTGCGGAAGAATTAAGTAAGGCTATTAAAAGTAATTTGGGTGTGCAGTTTTATTTTAAATTGTCTTGCGAGGTGTTTCCTGATGCACAATCTTATAATGTAATAGGTGAATTAAAAGGAAGCGAAAAGGCAGAAGAGATTATTGTTATTGGCGGACATTTGGATTCGTGGGAATTAGGAGAAGGTGCGCATGATGATGGGGCTGGTGTGATGCAATCTTTGGAGGTGCTAAGAATATTTCAGAATTTAAAGATGAAACCAAAACGTACTATACGATTTGTTGCTTTCGCAAATGAAGAAAATGGTAGTCGTGGTGGGAAACAGTTGTTAGCATTAGCCAAAGAGCGAAAAGAAAAAATAATTGCAGCTGTTGAAAGTGATGATGGCGGATTTACACCACGAGGATTTTCATTTAATGGCGATTTATCAAAGATGCAACATGTATTGAGTAAGCAGGAGCTGTTCTATCCATACGAATTAAAATACTGGGAAGAAGGTTATGGTGGTACAGACATTAATTATCTGAAAGAAGTAGGTTCCTTGCTAATTGGTTTTGTGCCCGACTCACAACGATACTTTGATGTACACCATGCTGCAACGGATGTTTTCGAAAATATAAATAAGAGAGAATTAGAATTAGGTGCTGGTAGTATGGCTGCGCTAGTTTATATCCTAAGCGAATATGGGGTTAATCCATAGCTGTTAGCAAAAAAAACTAATCGACATATTCTTGTCCCCATTTATAAAGCGAGTGAATACTCGGCAATAACTTTGCTCCTTTTTTAGTTAGTTCATATTCTACAGTAGGAGGAACGGTTGCAAAAGCATGAACAAGAAGTAGTAGCGCAATGGAAAGAGCAAGGAATTCTTGAAAGTCTTTATTTGCGCCAAGGAAGAAATGGTGCGGTACTAATTTTTAAAGATATGGACCAAGCAAGAGCCGAAGAGTTAATGGCAACGCTTCCGCTTTATCCACTTAGAAAAAGTATTGAATACTATCCGCTGATTAAACAGTTTTAAAAACAGCATTTAATTTTTAGAGGAACGGCGCAATTTATTGCGCCGTTCTTATTTTCTATTTAATGATGAATTGATCCGCATCTTTATTAGCAGGAAAACGTTTTCTGAAATCTTTTAGCGCTTTGTAATTTAATTCTATCGTTTCTAATCCTTCTTTATTCGGTTTATGGTTGGATATTTTTGCGCCTAACATGTCTAACGCTAACGAATAGCCGTTATAAGGAATAGCATTCCCATCTTTACCTACGCGATTAACCCCAATAACGTACGACTGATTCTCAATAGCGCGTGCTATCAATAATTGCTGCCATGCATAACTACGTACTGCTGGCCAATTCGCTACATTAATCATTACATCGTAACGATAATTTTTCTTCGCATCAATATTTCTGCTCCATACAGGGAATCGTAAATCGTAACATACGAGTGGCATAATCTTCCAGCCCTTGTGCTCAACGATTAGTGTTTTATTTCCGCTCGTAAAAACAGTATCTTCTTTAGCCATGCTGAATAAATGGCGCTTGTTGTAAAACTCATAAGTGCCATCGGAACGCATCCAGATAAAACGATTATAAAACTTATTTTTCTCTTTAATGATAATACTTCCGCAAACTACACTCTTCATACTCTTAGCCGTCTCGTGCATCCATTGCATGGTAAATCCATCCATTGCTTCAGCGCATTTAAAAACATTATTCGTGAAGCCGCTGTTAAACATTTCGGGCAATACAATAACGTCGGTCGATTTTGGCTCGATATGATTTATCAGACTATGCAAATGTTTGATGGAGGCAATTGCATCTTCCCATTTCAAATTCGCTTGTATGGTAGTTATCTTTAAGTTTTTCATTTGATATCGTGTATTTTTTCTGCTGCTCGCTCTAAGGTTTCGTTGTCTTTGGCAAAACAGAAGCGAAGCATTTTTGTATCAACATCCGACGAGTAAAACACAGATACAGGAATAGAAGCAATTCCAAATTCTTTTGTTAAACGAATAGCTAAGTCGGTATCTTTTTCATTTGAAAAATTAGAATAATCTAACAACTGAAAATAAGATCCTTTACACGGTGTAAACGTAAAGGAGCATCCTTGAATTAAGGAAAGAAAGTAATCGCGTTTAGCTTGATAAAAGAAAGGTAGCGATAAATAATGTTCTTCGTTTTGTAAATATTTTGCTAATGCAACTTGTAGCGGCGTATTCACAGAGAAAACTAAAAACTGATGCACCTTTCTAAACTCCTTCATCAAATATTCTGGCCCTAAGCAATATCCTGTTTTCCAGCCTGTCGCATGAAACGTTTTTCCGAAGGAGTAAACAATCAGACTCCTATTGCGCAATTCTTCAAAACGACAAACACTCTGATGTTCTTCTCCATCAAAAATGATATGTTCATATACCTCATCGCTTAATACAATGATGTTTGTGCCTTTTGTTATTTCTGCTAGCGATTCTAAATCTTGCTTTGATAAAATAGTTCCTGAAGGATTATGAGGTGTATTGATTATGATTAACTTCGTTTTATCGGTAATCATGCTTTTAACTTCTTCCCAATTAATGCGGTAATCCGGTGGCGTTAGTGAATACGGTTTTACAATTCCTCCTGCTAATTCGATTGCCGGCTTATAACTATCGTATGCTGGTTCAAAAATAATTACTTCATCACCTTTATGTACCAATGCGGTAATAGCAGTATACAAAGCCTGTGTTCCTCCGGCTGTAATGGTAATTTCGGAGTCAGGATTATAGTAAGCACCGTAAAGTTTCTGAGTCTTTTTAGAGAGTTCTTCTCGCAAAGCAGGCAAGCCAGGCATCGGTGCATATTGATTATGGTTATCTACCATTGCCTGATTATACAAATCGATTAGCTCTCGCGAAACTTCAAAGCTAGGGAAACCCTGACTTAAGTTTATCGCTCCAGTTTCATTGGCTAGTCCCGACATAATCGTAAAAATGGTGGTCCCTACATTTGGTAATTTACTCTCAATGATATTCATAATTACGAAAGATTATTTGTTCAAATATACTCGCAATAATTGTGATTTAAAATCTACCAATCAATTATCTTTAACCCAATAAAATATAACTATGAAATCAATTCGAATTTTTGTTCTTCTGCTTTTAGTTGCCTTTGTAAAGAATGTATCGGCACAAACAACAGTAGGTCTTACCTATAATTCCGGTAACAATATATCTGACGGCTATACATTGTTTAGTCCGATGAGCAGCTTCAATACTTATTTGATAGATCGTTGTGGTAAGCAAGTAAAAACATGGACAAGCACTTACCGTCCTGGTTTGGCTTCTTATTTAATGGATGATGGTTCATTAATACGCACAGGCAATGCAATGAATACTTATTTTAACGCTGGTGGAAGAGGCGGTGCTATTCAAAAGTATGATTGGAATGGGAATCTTCTTTGGACTTTAGGTTATGGAGACTCTGTTAATTGTCCGCATCATGATATATGTGCCTTGCCCAATGGGAATATATTAGTAATTGCCTGGCAGGTTAAATCGAGTACTGTAGCAATTGCCAATGGTCGTAATCCTGCTCTCGTAACACCAAAAGTATGGAGTGAGCAGATTTTAGAAATAGCAAATGGTTTTAATATTGTATGGCAATGGAATTTATGGGACCATCTCGTACAAGAGTTTGATTCTACGAAAGCAAATTACGGAAGTGTTGAAAGTAATCCACAGCTCGTAAATATTAATTATAATGCGAGTAGTACCAATGCCGACTGGATTCATTTAAATTCTATCGACTATAATCCCGCTCTAGATCAGATAATGGTAAGTGCTCATGCTTTTAATGAAGTCTGGATTATTGATCATAGTACAACAACTGGTTATGCTGCAGGACATACAGGAGGTAATGCAGGTAAGGGTGGCGACATCTTATACCGATGGGGAAATCCTGCTACCTATAATGCAGCCGGAACGCAACAATTTTTTGGGCAACATAATGCACATTGGATAAAACCAGGTTTGCCTTATGAAAATCAGATTATGGTTTTTAATAATGGGATTGCTCGACCAGGAGGAAACTATTCAACAATTGAAATTATTAATCCTCCATTAAACGGGTTTAATTATAATGCAACATTGCCTTATCTACCTACTGCTCCTACATGGAAATATAATGATGCAAACGTTCACAATTTCTTTGCGCAAAATATTTCAGGGGCACAAATGTTAGCAAACGGAAATATAATTTATACCGATGGTCCTTCAGGAGAATTTGTAGAGATAGATTCAGCTGGAAATAAACTGTGGAGTTATATGAATCCTATTATTTCTACGGGTCCTTTATCACAAGGTGTTGTTCCTTCTACAAATTCAGTGTTTCATTGTAATTTTTATCCAACTAATTTCAGTGGATTTATTGGTAAAACACTTACGTCAACCACGATTCTTGAAAATACGAATGTGCTTTCTGATTCTTGCAGCTTAACAACAGGAATCAACACGAATGATTTTAGTGCTTCCATTAGCGTTTATCCAAATCCTGCAAACGATTATTTACAAATCGAAATCGCAACGGGTAATTCAGAAAAAGCAATGGCCATTATTTACGATAACTTTGGAAGAGCAGTGAAGCAAATTTTAATTTCATCAAGCAACAACCGAGTGGATATACGAGAATTAAGTGCTGGTAATTATTATTTGAAAATTGCAGGAACGAATGAATCATTGACAAAGCGTTTTAGTGTGATACGATAAGAATCATAAAATTGATTTGTAATCGAGAATATGTAATCAGCAAAACATTTGTATCATTACGCAAGTTTATTTTTTAAAGGAACACTAAGCTTGTTCACTAACCAATATTTATGAAAAAGCAAAGCTATCTTCTCGTCTTATTTTTAAGTTTAATCACTTTATCGACGAGCGCGCAAACGTATAACGCATTACGAATTCCTGATACGCTTTCCGGCACTACTTTTAATCTTGCAATGAAAGATACCTTCGCGCAAATTTTGCCTGGCAACCAAACAATAACAGGTGGTATTAACGCTAATTTCTGGGGACCAACTTTATTCATTAACAAAGGCGATACGGTTCACATGAATGTTCAAAATAATCTGAATGATTCAACTACGCTTCATTGGCACGGGATGCATTTACCTGCGGTAATGGACGGTGGTCCGCATCAGGTAATTCCTCCTGGAACTTTGTGGCAGCCTTACTGGAAAGTGACGAATGATGCAGCTACATATTGGTATCACCCACACTTACACGAGACAACACAAGAGCAAATGACAAAAGGTTTAGGCGGATTAATCATTGTGCGCGATAGTGTTGAGTCAGCATTACCATTGCCAAGAACATATAGCGTAGATGATATACCGTTAGTATTGACCGATCGTGATATCACTACTGCAAATCAGTTTTCGGTGGTGCCTTACGGCGATAGTATGATGGTGAATGGAACATTACGTCCGCAGTATACAATTCCTGCACAAGTAGTACGTTTCAGAATTTTAAATGGCGCTATTGAGCGTTCTTATAATTTAGGGTTTAGTGATAACAGAACGTTTTATGTGATTACTTCTGATGGTGGATTATTAAGTACTCCTGTTGCGTTAACGCGTTACCTTTTGCATGCAGGTGAGCGAATTGAAATTTTAGTAAACTGTAGTGGCCAATCAGGAACTAATGTGTTTTTGAAAGCTTACAACTCTACCCTCTCACAACAAACGCCAGGTGGAGATTTATTTCCTAACGGACCTTTTGCAAATTATTTAGCAAGAATTGATTTTAATATTTTACGTTTGAATATTAGCAATCAAACGAGCAATCCAATAACAGCAATTCCAACTGCATTAAGAACCGTGACAACAATCCCTGCAGCTAATGCAAATCTTACGCGTTTTTTAACCATTAGCGACACAACGATTGCTGGAATTCCTGGTGCAGCATTTTTATTGAACCATAAATTGTTTGATATCAATTATAACAATTACGCTGTTCCTTTGAATAATACCGAGATTTGGCAAATAACCAACTCGGGGAACTTCGGACATCCATTTCATATTCACGATGTAGAGTTTAATATCATTAGTGCAAGTGGTGCAGCACCTGCAGCAGCGCAAGCAGGATGGAAAGATGTAGTGTTTGTACCAGCTAATTCAACAGTGAAATTTATTGCGAAGTTTGATGATTATGCCGATTCGTTGCATCCGTTTATGTATCACTGTCATATATCACTACATGAAGATGAGGGGATGATGGGACAATTTATTGTAACAGGTAATAATACTACCGGAGTATCTGAAATCACGAATGAAGAATCACGTTTCATTTTGTATCCTAATCCTGCAAGTGAAAAATTATTTGTTAATTTGAAAGAGGAATATCAAGGCATTTATTATTTACGTTTGACGAATGCAATTGGCAGAACAATTTTAATGTCGCCACGTCCGCAGATAGAAAACGGAATTGATATTAGCCACCTTCCTGCAGGAGTTTATTTTGTACAAATCACCGACGAAAAAACACTAAAAACTACCACGCAAAAATTCATTAAACAATGAGAGGAAGTAAAATAAGTTTACTCTTCTTTTTGATATTGATTGGATGCTCGCTAAATGTGCAGGCAAGTGGTGGTAAAAAAAACTATGTTTCTTCATTGGGAGATACCATCCAAGATTTTTCGTTGCAAAATATAGATGGTAACTATCTCTCATTAAAAAGTTATCCTGAAGCAAAAGGGTTTATTATTGTGTTTACTTGTAACCATTGTCCTTTTGCAAAATTGTATTCTGAACGTTTTAACGTAATGGCTGAAAAGTACGGCGCTCTAAATGTTCCCTTGTTAGCGATTAATCCGATGGACACCGTAGTGTATGAGGAAGAAAGTTTTATCGGAATGCAGGAAAAAGCAAAGGCATCTTCATTTTCATTCCCGTATTTACAAGATAATTTACAAACTGTTGCAAAAGACTTTAACGCCGATCATACTCCACATGCATTTGTTATTTGGAAAGAAAATAACCAGTGGATTATTAAATATACGGGCGCTATTGATGATAACGGAGCTGAATCCGACAAAGTGAAAAATTCGTATGTTGCAAATGCTGTTGATGAATTATTAGTAGGTAAAAAAGTACAGGAGCCAGAAACACGATCGATTGGTTGTGCAGTTTTTTATAGAAAATAATTATTAATTTAATATATTCACACTATAAAAACAGGACTATGAAAAAAATAGCATTGCAATTAATGGTTTTATGTTTATTAAATTTTGCAAGCTTCGCTCAATGGCAACAGTCTGTAGGAACAACAGGATTAAATATGCAGTCATTACTTGTAAATGGTATGTATGCATATGCTGGTGGTGCTACTGGGGCATATTTATCAACAGATACTGCCGCTAACTTTCTTTTTTCAAATAGTGGAAATAATGCGGCTGGCCCAACTCGTGGGCTCACACACGATAATACATATACTTATACTTGTACTAGTCAAGGTGTTTTCAGAAGTTCAAACAATGGCACTACGTGGATTTCAAAAAGTATAGGCCTTTCCAATTTATTAAATAGTGGAATTATTAATGTTGGTACACGCTTATTTGTTGTAGGCCCCGGTGGAGTTTATATGTCGACTGATAATGCTGACAATTGGACTGCGGCAGGACTAACGGGAACGGATGTTCGTTGTATAACTTCAATGCAAGACACGCTATACGTTGGCACCCTTAATTCAGGTATTTATAAAAGTTCAGATTGGGGACAAAACTGGATAAGTATAAATAATGGTCTCGGGAGTGCTAATGGATTTAGAGCCATTGAATGTAAAGACAATACTGTTTTTGTAGGTGGACCAATCGGAACAGGTGTTTTTCGATCAATAGATTTTGGCGCAACTTGGACATTATTATCAAGTGGATTGCCATCTGGTTCATATAGAGGATTTGCAAGTAATAATCAGTATATTTTTGCTGGGTCATTCGGAGCTGGCGTATATTATTCGTCTGACAATGGCAATAATTGGACTGCCATTAATACGGGACTATTAGATTTAACAATATTTGATTTGGAATTAAGTACTACTTACATCATTGCCGCTACTAACACACAAGGGGTGTTCCGACTGCCGCTTACTGATTTAAATTCTGCTACAGGAATAGAGGAGCAGCGAAATATTAATACGGTAAATGTTTTTCCGAATCCTATTCAAACGACAATTAATTTTATTGCAGAAAATAAGATGATTGGGCAGGATTATTCAATTTATGATTGTTTTGGAAAAATAGTCTTATTTGGAAAAGTTGATAAAAATGAAATGGCGGTTGATGCAAGTAACTTAATAAATGGAATTTATTGGGTTAATATTGCAAACACTGCAACAGCTAAATTTATTAAGCAATAAGTAGATTAAAAGTAAAGAACAATAAACTTTCAATAATAATGATGTTGCTATTTTTGAAACGATGGATAAGAATCAACAACTCGAACAATTAATTTTAGCAGAAGCAAAAGCAGCGCAATTATTTTCTGAAATTGAAAAAAGGAACATCATTCGTGCGCAAGTATCAGAGAAAGAGGTGAACGATGCTATTTATGATTTAGCATTTGAGCTCTTCGGAATAAAAAAATTCTGGCATAAACGCATTGTGCGTGCAGGTAAAAATACACTCTTACCCTATAAACACAATCCTGAAAATTTAATCCTGCAAGAAGACGATATTGTATTCCTCGATTTTGGCCCTGTGTTCGAAGAGTGGGAAGCTGATTATGGACGTACCTATGTGATAGGACAAAGCGAGAAGAAATTAAAGTTGAAAGCAGATGTAGAAGCTGCCTGGCACGAAGGAAAAAAATACTATCAAGAAAATAAGCAGCAGATAACGCCTGCTGAATTATACGGCTATACGCAACAGTTAGCCATTAAGTATGGTTGGACATTTGGTAATAAGCACTGCGGACATTTAATCGGTAATTTCCCACATGAAGTGATACAAGGCGAAGAGCTCGAAAATTATTTACATCCCGATAACCACAAACCGATGTCGGACAACGACCGCAACAACAACCCTCGCTTCTGGATTTATGAAGTCCATTTTGTAGACGAAGCGTTGGAGATAGGCGGTTTTTTTGAGCAGTTGTTGGATTGAGTTTTAAATTTTACTCATCGATTAATAGTACTACATAGTAAAAACAGTTGCATAAGTGGCAAAATAAATTTATAGCGTTCAACACCTTTTATATAATTCAGTGGCAAGTAAAATCTGACGTTTTTTGAAGCTCTTTGAAAATTTCAAAAAGATAAAAATTTGATTTATTGAGCAAAAAAACCACGTTTTACAATATATAAATAACTGATAATTAGTATAAAACATAATAGCAGAGAGCCGATATTTGCCATTTTTAATGAATTGAACAATAAGTAATTTTACTTATTGTTTTCAGTTGTTTGCCACTTTATATTTGAGAATCTAAAATCTAATAATTATGAAAATATCAAAAAAACCACTAGCACTATGGTGCTTATTAATTAATGTTCTTATGGCTAATGCACAATTTGTTTCTCCTGTTATACAGGATAGCAGTTATGGAGTCAGTCCTATTTATAGCCGTAATACTGGCTGTGATATTATGACTTTTAATAATAATACATATCGTGTAAGTGTTTGGGGTAATGCTACAAAAAATAGAGGATTCGGTTGGGTGGTTGATTATATGGGTAATAGCTATGTTGGAACATTACCCCTTACTTATCCCGGATATTTAGAGGACCCTGACGTTTGTATACTCACAAAGTCTGATTCTAACCTTCTTGCGGCAGTAGTTTATTATGATTCATTGAGCTCAAATTATTATTTAGAAATATTTGAATGGAAAAGCAGCATTTTGGCGTTTTCATCAGTTAATGTTACCAATTTTGCAAATGCTCCTTTTGGCACCACTTTAAACATTGATGGTAATAGTAAGCTAGTTGGGGAATTTACGATAGTTTGGGATGACCAATCAAAAAGAATATTTGCGGCTGTCGGAAATACTTCTTCAGTAATTATATCGACAAATCAATTAAAGGATGGAATAAATCCTGATGTAAGTTTATATATTGACGGTGGTGCTGACGTAGTTCATGTTTGCTATATTGATGCTACTAGTGGCGAATTAATAGTGACGGATTATAATTTTAATGACTTAGCGTCATCAATAGTTAATGTTATTGCTGGGCCTTACGTATATTTACCAATAAATTCTTCGTATAAATGGGAATTTCCAAGAATTGCCTCTCCTGGCCCTAATGGCGGGAGCCCTTCTGATTGGACTGTGGTAGCTCTTGAGCGTGAAATTATTCTGAGTAGTCCTCCTAATAATTGGTACATCAGAGGTTATAATAATGGCACAAGTACGATTATTAATTATAATGTCTCTTTAATAGACATTTCAAAATTTCCGAATTATTATTCAAGTATTTGCTACTCTAATAATTACCCCTCAGATGGCATTTATGTAGGTTGGTCATTTTATTCAGGTAGGCAAGGCTTTACTAATGTAATTGATAGTGCTGATTACTCAATAGTACTTAGATGTAATAGCAATGCTTTACCAATTGATTCCCTATTCTGGCAAGTACCTTATTCAATTACAAGTAATAACGGTGACATATCGACCTTTTTATCATTAGCGGGAAGGCATGCAGACAATGAATTATTCGCGACTTATCAAAATATTAGTATTGGAGGCGCCAATGTATGGGATGTGAATTATAAAATGATTAAGTCTATTTCGTCTGCTACAAGTTTTAAGTCGCATCAAAACGTGACAACAATACAATCTGACTCATCGAAAGAATTGCTACAAACAAGTTACTACTCTTCAGACGGTAAATTATTATTTACTACAAAAAACAAAAATACTGATGAGTTTGAAAATTACTTCAAAAACTTTACTAATGATTTTATAATTCAAAAATCAGAATATAGTAACCATACATTTCGTTCAATAAAATTAGCTAGATTTAATCATTAATAAGTTGTCTTTATGAAAAAATTCTTTATAATATTTGTAATAATATTAATACAAGCCAATTCCAATGCCCAATCATTTAACTATATAGATGATCATTGCTTCGGAACAATTAGTATGGAAGAAGGAAATGCTATCACGCGCCTAAACCAACTAAATGTAATAGTAGGTCATAGTACTTGTTATTATGCGCAACAAGATAAAACAGAACCCAACTGTGTACTCACTGGTAATAGTAAAGATATTTGGATTATTGCTTTTGATGATTCGCTTCACAAAAAATGGGACAAAATTTATGGTACAAATTCATATCAGGATGAAGCATATAGCATCATACAATATAAACAAGGGTTTTTAGTTGCTGGTCATACTGAAGGAGATTCTTCCTGTAGTCTATCAACTACCACAAAAGGGGATTGTGATTATATTTTATTATATCTTGATTCACTTGGAAACAAAATCAATGAAACACGCTTTGGTTCAATTGGTATTGATAAAATATGTAGTGCTGCACAAACTTTAGATGGAGGTTTGTTATTATCAGGTTCAAGTAATGGAGTACATAGTTTTGATAAATCTCAAAATGCATTCTATTACCCAAATCAAACACCATTTCAAGCAGATTATGACCTTTGGGTAATCAAGCTAGACTCATTAGGAAACAAGCAATGGGACCGAATTTTTGGAGGAATGGGTAATGATAGCGGAGATGGAATATTGTATATGCAAAAAACACAAGGGCATACAATACTGAATGATAGTTCTTACCTTGTATATGGCGGAACAGTAAGTGGTGTTGGCGGAAATATAACTTCTTCACCTATCTCACCTGCTTATGCAGAGGCAATAGTTTTTAAAGTTGATAAAAATGGAAATAAAATTTGGGATAAACGTTATGGTTGTACAGGTTGTATTGGCTGGACAGAGTTGACAAAAATTATTGAAAAGGATAATTATTATTATTTATTTGGCAGTAAAACTAACGTGATGTTACCAAGTTATGAGCCTGACCTATGGATTATTAAAACGGATACGAATGGTAATATTATATGGGAGAAAACATATGGAACTTCAGAAATCGATCGTTTTGCTGACGTAATAGTTAATACACAAGGTAGCTTTTTTGCTTTAGGGTCTATTTGTATTTCAAATGGTTCTTTTCTTAACCCTGGATATGGAGCATATGATGCAGTGATTATGAATTTTGATACTTCTGGAGCTTTATTGACTTATAAATATTTAGGGGCCAACAATTCAGATTTTGGCAATTCACTAATCCAAATAAATGATAGCACCCTACTTATTTGTGCAACAGCGGAAGATGGTATAAGTAATGTGAAAAACGATGCAGGTCGTGGCGCAAAAGATATTTGGGCTGTGAAATTAGGGTATTCATCAACAACTACTTCTATCAATCAACTACAAAATAATTTATCACTAACGGTAAGGCCTAACCCCGCAAAGGACCATATTGATATTAGCGGCTTACCGCCATCAGCTTATACTATTAATACATACAGTCTTGATGGCCGTTTGGTAATGAGTGATATAGTTACCTCCGATTTATCACTTCCACTTTCAATAGAATCCTTGCAAAGTGGTATGTATATCACCAGCATTAAGAACGAAAAAATCAACACAACTGTTCGTTGGGTGAAAGAGTAAATAACAATTGTTTATAGAAATTTCAAGGGGCCTCGTGCCCCTTTTTTAATTAAAACTATTTTAGTACAAGTCAATACGAGTAAAGAAATCTCAACCAACACCCGGGGAAATTCGTAACTAACCCTACTCCTTTTAATTTTCATTATCATAAAGCGCGTTTATACTCACAAATAGGTTTTGGTTAATTTTATTTCGTATGCCTTTAATAAAGCAATGAATAAATTATATAACCTAGTGGCAAGTAAAACCTGACGTTTTTTGAAGCTCTTTGAAAATTTCAAAACGATGAACTTTTGATTGATTGAACAAAAATTGTAATTATTTGAGTCTGTTAACAATTGATTATTAATGTAATAAGTAATAATCGAAAGGCGATATTTGCCATTTTTAATGAATTGAAAAATAAGTAATTTTACTTATTGTTTTCAGTTATTTGCCACTTTATATTTGAGCACCAAAAATCTTAAACTTTGAAAAAATTAAAACAAGTATTAGTATTATTATGTATAGCTGTTTTGAGCTACAATGCAAATGCTCAATTTGTACTACCAACTATTCCAGATAGTAGTTATGGCGCCAACTCCATTTATAGTAGAAGGACAGGCTGTGATATTTATTATTTGAACGACTCAGCGATTTATCGAGCGAGTGTATGGGAACAAGATTCGGCAGCAAGGGGGTTTGGATATGTTGTAGATTATAATGGCACGAGGTATCAAGGTACACTACCATTTTATTGCACGGATCATGTATTAAATGCTGATGTATGTCTATTAAAAAATTCAAGCAATACAATAACTGCCGCAGTAGTTTATAATGACTATAATAACAATAATTATTTCCTAGAATATTTCGAGTGGAAGGCTACTATTAATGATTTCGTTTCCGTTTATGTAGATACACTATATTCGACAACAACAGGAACTACCTTAAATATCGATGGTAATAGTTCTGTTGACGGAGAATTTACGATTGTATGGGATGATAACGATAGTATTATTTATTATGTAGTTGGTAGTATTGCGAATGGTGTAAATAATACAAGAGTCTTAACTTATGGCATATCACCTGATGTGAGTATGTATTTTGATGGAACAAATGATGTTGTCCATGTTGTTTATATTGATACGCTTAATTATGAATTAACGGTTTCAGATTATAATTTTTCGGATTTATTGTTAAGCATAACAAGTCCACTTTATACGCAAAGCGTTGCCCCAGGCGCAAATTTAAAATGGGCATTTCCACGAATAGCCTCACCGGGTCCTAATGCTGGAGGTGTTAACGAATGGACTGTTATAGCACTTGAATGGGAATTGACGAACTGGTATGTAACCGGGTTTAATAATAGTTTAGCTACACGTATACCATATAATTACATCACTTTGCCAAATCCACCTACACCTCCAATTAATTTGAATAAAGTATCAAATTATGATTTGAGTGTTTGTTATTCGAATAATTACCCAACTGACGGTATTTATGTTGGTTGGGCATTTGATGCAGATCCATCGATATTTTCATCGACAGTAAGCAACATTTCTATAAACACAAACTATTCTATTGTTTTAAGGTGTGATAACAATGCAGTAAATCTAGATACTGCCTATTGGCAGGTTTCAAGCTCAATAACAAGTAACAATGATGATTTCTCTTCATTTTTATCTATGGCATCAAGACATGGCTCTGATGAATTATTCGCCACATATCAGAATATGGTAATCGACAGCAATAATTTATACGATATTAATTATAAAAGTATAGTTCCTATATCTTCAGCCACAAGCTTAAAAACAAGTAATATTTCGACCAATCCAAATAGAAAAATTATAGGAATAAGCGGTTATGATACAACAGGTAAATTATTATTTGTAAAATCATACTTGAATGTGGAAGAAATAAAATTTGATATTCCTAATGAATGTTATAATCAAATATTATTAATTAAATTTGAATATGATGATATGACATATATTACTAATAAATATTTTATCAACACTTCAAAAGCTTATTTCTTAAAATAATTAAACTATGAAAAAATTAATATGTTCGTTATGGTTTTTAATTATAACCTCCAATTTCTCACT
>CALQOD010000015.1 GCA_943332105.1 Chitinophaga pinensis
ACATTGTTTACTGTATCTACACCTGCCGTTTTAAATTGGCCGCAAACATATAAATCGTTGCAATGAAAATCCATATCATATACAACCGATGAAAAATTACCCAGTCCTCCGCCTACAACTTGCCAGTTTATTCCATCAAACTTTGCTATGTGATACATCAAACCTACATTATAACCTAGCGTAAATAATCCACCGATATATACTTCATCACTTGGAGAAATAGCGATGCACGTAACTGTATTATCTACACCTGATCCAACAGACGACCAAACATTTCCATCATACTTTCCAATATGCTTTGCAGCAGCACCACCAATAGTAGTAAATACTCCTCCTGCATATAAAATCCCATTCGAATCAAATTTGATATCACGTACTAGTCCGTTTGTAAGACCACCTATAGGAATCCAATTGCTGCCATTGTATTTTACAATATTGTTTGCAGGCCCAGAGCCAATAGCGGAGAAATCGCCACCCACATATAATTCGTTGTTATGTACCTCTAACGAATACACTCTATAATTAACACCGTTGGGAACTTCTACCCATTGCGTTCCATTCCATTTCATCACATATACCCCTGCTAACGTTGATGGATGTGTGAAGTCGCCACCAGCATATAAAGTGTCCTGATAAAAGATTAAATCATTGATGTTATTAATGATTAATCCTCCTTGTAAAGCATCCCATTGAGATCCGTTCCATTTTACAACTTTGTTTACGATGATTCCACCAGCTTGTGTAAAAGCTCCTCCTGCATAAACGGTATCGTTATGGACCAAAACAGCATTTACATTTCCATTCATTCCGTTTCCTGTTGGTAGCCAAGTATTATTTTTTCTGATAGCTATATTGTGATAATCAAAGGGACCAGGGAATACACTGTAATATCCTCCTGCCAGCTCACAAAAACTATTTACTTCAACTGCCGAAACCTCCATATTTAAATCAGCGCCTTCATTTTTCCAAGTAGTGCCATCCCACTTTCCAACTTTGTTGATACTCACGCTACCGCAGGTAGTAAAATTTCCTCCTATGTAAATGTTATTATTGTAGCTGGTAATATCGTTAACTGGGGCGTCAAAATAATTTCCTAAACGGGTAAAGGCATTGCCGTTATACTTGAATACTGCATTTTGCCATAAGCCACCTTGATAACTGGAATTAGCCGCAATATAAAGGTCGTTGTTAATGTTTGTCATGCTAACAGTACCACCAATTGCATAACCAGCGGTATTAGGTATCGACCATGATGTGCCATTCCACTTCGCAAATCCGTTCGCTAAAAATCCTCCAACATTGGTCATGTTTCCACCAACGTAAACGGAAGTGCCTATTACTTTCACAGCAAAAGGATAATCGCTTGTGACATTAGCTGCACCACTACCCAAAGCCGACCATGTAGTTCCGTTATACTTTGCGATTCCGTTTACGGTCACTCCATTCATCGTTGGGAAATTGCCTACTGCATAAATATTCCCTGCTGCATCAAAATCCAAATCAAAAACTGAATAGCCCGCAGCATTACCGATTATACTCCAGGTATTATTCCATCGATACACATATCCATCAGATAAAACATATACCACGCCATTGCGCACTTTAATTACTCTTCCGTTATAAGGCATGTTTACCGTATCAGGGAAAGCAGACCAACTATTGCCATCAAAGCGGGCTATGCGTGGCGACTTATAGCTACCCGTAATAGTAGTGAATGATCCAAGCACATATACATAGGGGGAGTCGGTAGCCATTGACCATACGATACCTTCTACACCTGGTGCGTTAAAACCATTTTTCCAATTATCGTTAAGAGAGGGATTCCCGAAAGAAGAAAGGCAAAATAATAAAATACCGGTAAGAAGAAATAACTTATTTTTCATTGTGAATGTTGTTTTGGAATTACGAAAATAAAACAAACGTTCAATTCATTACGCGTGAAAAGCATTCTGTTAAATCCATGAAACGTTTACGGAAATAAAAATGATTTTTGATTTATCAAAAAAACGGATAATTATTAGATTGAGGAGCAAATGCTAGGAGATTTGGCAAAACACGATAATAAACAGAGGCTTAGTAAATCCAAACAACTAAAAACCAGCTTTTTAAAAAAACAAGTACAAACCATTTTGTTAATTAAAAATCTAGGTGTATTTTTGCCGTCCGTTGTAGAAATGCTCGTTCTTATAATACTACAACAAAGTTCCCACCCGAACACGTGTTTTAGTCCCGATTGTAAACATCGGGATAGCTAGAGCCGGAAACGATGTTCTTCTCCTTGTCAGGCAAAGAGAAGAGTATTCCTTCTTAGCTCAGCTGGTTAGAGCACATGACTGTTAATCATGGGGTCCCTGGTTCGAGTCCAGGAGAGGGAGCGTTCATAGACAGGAGGTCATTTTTGACCTCCTGTTTTGTTTTAATCAAGTCCTAAAGTATTGATATATCAGTAGTTTAATACCCTTTTTTAAAAGTAACAGGTTGTTGCAACTTTGGTTTTATAAAAAGAGAGTTTTTTCGGAATAGTTGCAAACAGTATTTCAATTCTATAGAATTATAGATTTACTGTTTATATATAAAATACGCCAACGAAAGAGTTATTCAAATAGTGGAATTTTTATGAGAATTAATTAACAGCCCATACAAAACAAATATGATACTTTGATTTTATGAAATAGTATCAATTATAAAATTGAATCTATTATTTTTATCAGATAAAGAATTTAAAGTATATAAATTAGTATTTTTAATCATTCAAAAATCTCCCTAATGAAAAAACTATTTGCATTATTTCTTTTTACAATTCTCCAATTATCTGTTTACGCACAACCATCAATCCAATGGCAGAAATGTTTAGGAGGGACAAGTAGTGAGGGAGCAACTTCAATTCAACAAACTACAGATGGGGGATATATTCTGACTGGATGTACTAATTCAAATGATGGTGATGTAAGTGGAAAACATGGTGGTCAAGATGTTTGGGTTGTAAAATTAGATGTTACAGGAACTATTCAGTGGCATAAATGTTTAGGTGGAACATATTTTGACTTTGCAAGTTCAATACAACAAACCACAGACGGGGGGTATGTTTTGACAGGGTGTACAAGCTCAAACACTGGAGATGTAAGTGGCAATCATGGATTACAAGATATTTGGGTTGTAAAGCTAAATAGTTCAGGAAGTATTCAGTGGCAGAAATGTTTAGGCGGAACAAGTGACGAAGGTGCAAACTCAATACAACAAACCACGGATGGAGGTTATGTTTTGACAGGGTATACTGAATCAAGTGATGGTGATGTGAGCGGTTTCCATGGTATAAGTTATGCTGATATTTGGGTTGTAAAATTGGATTGTTTAGGAACTATTCAGTGGCAGAAATGTTTAGGCGGAACAAATTTTGAATATGGTAGATATATCCAACAAACTTCGGATGGTGGATATATAATAGCAGGTCATACAACATCTAATGATGGAGATGTAATTGGAAATTATGGAGGAATGGATTTTTGGGTTGTAAAAACAGATAGTTTAGGAGCTATTCAGTGGCAGAAATGTTTTGGTGGAACAAATGGTGAAGAGGCCTATGCTTTGAAACAAACCACCGATGGGGGATATACATTGACTGGATTTACTGCATCTGGCAATGGCAATGTTAGTGGGAATCACGGTGGTACTGATGTTTGGGTTGTGAAATTAGATAGTATAGGAACTATTCAGTGGCAGAAATGTTTAGGCGGAACAAGTGACGAAGGTGCAAACTCAATACAACAAACAACGGATGGAGGTTATGTTTTGACAGGGTATACAACCTCAAATAATGGAAATGTTAGTGGGAATCATGGTGGTGCTGATGTTTGGGTTGTAAAATTAGATAGTACAGGAACTATTCAGTGGCAGAAATGTCTCGGTGGAACAGACGCAAGCGGTGAAGGTGCAAGCTCAATACAACAAACTGCAGATGGAGGTTATATTCTGACGGGATATGCTACATCAAACGATGGAGATGTGAGTGGAAATCATGGGGGTGTAGGTGATTATTGGGTTATTAAACTTTCTTCTACCGTTGGGATGAATGAGCTTTCTTCTATTACATCTTTAAATGTTTTCCCCAATCCCACCAACGATGAATTAAACATTCAAGTTGAGACCTCTGTCATTGGATCAACATATCAATTATCAGATATAATAGGAAGACCTATTACAATAGGAATAATCACAGAAAAAGAATCAAGGATTTCACTTCAAGGTTTATCATCAGGAACATATCTATTTTCAATCGGTGATCAAATAAGAAAAACGTTGAAAGTGGTGAAGGAGTAATTCAAAATAATTAAATAAATGTTGCAACTTCTGAAATAAAGGGGAGCTAAATTAAAAGACCTGATTCCATTGGAGTCAGGTCTTTTTGTTTTCTACCCTTTTGAAGGGCGAGAAGTTTATCCTGAGCTTGTCGAAGGGAGTCCAGGAGAGGGAGCTAAATTAAAAGACCTGATTCCATTGGAGTCAGGTCTTTTTGTTTTCTGCCATTTTGAAGGGCGAGAAGTTTATCCTGAGCTTGTCGAAGGGAGTCCAGGAGAGGGAGCGGTGAAGCCTTTTTAATTACAGCCTGCAATTTGCCCCTTTTAACAATGAAATTCACTTGTTCAGGTAAAATAGCTTGATGAAAATGTTAGTTAATAGTTTATTTACTTAATAAATAGTAATAAGACTAAACTAACCAACTATGATTGTTCTAAAGTCAATTATTAAAAAAGCGAAACAGCTGTTATCATTTAACTTGAATACAAGTCGTGCAGCAATAACAATGCACCGACTACGCAATATGCAAATGAGTCGTAAAATAGTAAAGGCTTAGTCGTACCCAATATTTTTTATTGAATAAATTTTTTATCATCAGATTGGTAGTAAAGATGTCAAATTTATTTTTTTAGAATTAAATTATACTAAGAAAATTTGATTTGATGATGAAGAATAATTTAAGCATCTTGTTTATTAATCTGCAACGCATCTTATTGAGAACCCAGATGTTTTAAGATCATAATCTTTAATCAATAAAGAATCGTTGTTTTTGATATAATAATTAAATGCAGTATTAAAAGTTGAGTCGTCAGAACACCACCAACGCCCTTGAAGGCTTAGATTGGCAAAAACACCTGTGTATGTTCTAAATCCACTTCCTAAGGCAGAAAAATTATATAAATCGGAAGCTGCAATATTCGGCGACGCCCAGTTCGTAGTACCAATTTCTTTAAGAACACCTCCGTTTGAGTTAATAACTGAATTTAAGTCTATCCAATCCGAATCATTTGCTACATGCGATCCAATTGGGCATATTGCTCTAGGATCAGTAATCGTTGCAAAATTGTATAAAAACCCATAAACACTACCCAATGCAGAATCGTTATTATAAAAACAAAATGAGCCTACACTCGAATTTTGCCATTGTGTCCCAGATACAACGTACATAATACTATCTCCGTTATTGAATTTTTTAGTTTTTAAATTAGTAGAAAACCAACATTTATTTCCAATAGTAACTGTTGAATAGCTATTACCAGAACCATCTATAAAGGAGGAGTTACTACAAGAGTTTAAATTGATTATTTTATCATTTTCTTTTTTACATGAATAGAATAAAATAAAAATAATTGATAGGAAGAAATATCTCATATTAATAATTTGACTTAAAAGTCTAAAAATTAAACTTAGAAATAGTAGATTTAATATTAAAATATTAACAAAAAACTGTTTATAATTATCTAACTAGAGAAAAAAATCCTTTAAAATTATGAGATTCATTGCACAGGTCTACTGCTGAAAATAAATAAATGTATATTCCTTCAGGAGAATCGGAACCTTTATAAGTCCCATCCCATCCTTCATTTAATGAGTTGCTTTCAAAAACTTTATCTCCCCATCGGTTATAAATTGTTAAAGTTGCTTCTTTTGCTGAAAGTAAGACTGGATAAAAAACTTCATTCTTTAAATCTTCATTGGGGGTAAATGCATTTGGTGTCCAAGCAGAAAACTTATTATTTACGTATATATTTCGTGTCAAAGAATCAACACATCCAAATTCGGAAGTACCAATTAGTTTTATTTGATAATCTCCATAAATTAAAAAATCATAGGAGGGTGAAAATTCTTTTGAGGGAAATTTATCTCCAATTTGCCAAACAAAACTTGAAGCGCCCGATGATAAATTAATAAATTCAATGTTTGATGAGAATTCACAAGGTATTGGATTAGAAACAAAATCTATGATTGGTGTCGGTTCAATAAAAACAGAGGCAGCTAAGTTTAATGGTGTAAAACAAGCTGGGTTACTGGATGAAGTAACACCTGTTAAAATATAATTAACGGTATCAACTGTTGCAGTATTACACAATAGATTTAAACTACCATTAACACTTTGTGCTTGAAAAGGAATATTGTCAATTAAATAATCAAAGGTGTATGGGTCAAATCCATTATAACCATTTAATACTACCTCTGCAGGGTTGTCATTAATACATACAGTGGGTTGTGATCTAATAGTTGCGGTCGGGGTTGGTTTTACGTTTATTACAGCACTTGAATTAACAAGGTTTTTACAAACAGGATTTGAGCTACCAGTAACTTCAATTAAATTATAAGTGAAAATTCCAGTATCTGAAGTAGGGATACTAATTGTGTTACTATTTATAGGTATATTTAAATAATTTAAAGGCCCATTGTTTAAATTATAAGCAATAGAATATGATGGGTTATTCCCACTACAATTTATTGTTAATACAGGGGAAACACTATTTTGACAGATGCTAACACTTCCTGTTATACTAGCAACAGGTAAATCAATTACCTCAACTTGCGTGCTTAAATTAAGATTTACACCACATGATGGATTTCCACTGTCATAAATAGATATTAAATTATAATTATAAACACCAGCTTGGTTACTTGAACAATTAACAGAAAAAGTGTTCCCATTTGTTATAACCGATGGTGAAACTATACCATCTACTGAATAAGATATTAAATAAGGTGCTATTCCGCCTATTCCGGTAAAAGTAACAATCGGCTGTGGGTCATTTTGACAAATTTTAATTGATGGACTAATTAATGCACTAGGCAATGGTCTGATAATTACTGTATCAATTTGGTTAAGTATCCTTTTACAGTTTGGTGATGAAAGACTCTCAACACTAATTAATTTATATAAAAATACACCTGGTAAATTTGTAGGAACAGAAATGCTAGCGACATTGTTAGTAGAGTTAATTGTCTGTATTGAACCTCCGTTAATATTATATGTGAACAAATACGGCCCGATTGAACCGCTTCCTGTAATATCAATTATAGGTGAAGGTGAATTTTGACAATATGTTCCTCCACCAGAAATTTGGGCATTCGGTAATTCAATTACGTTTATTATTGATGTGCCGAATGCTGAATTTGTACATGCAGGAATAGAACCACTAGTCACACTCAACAAAGAAATTGTATAAGTTCCAGGAACTTGCGTTGAAAGAGGTAATAAAACAGTGTTACTATTAGAAGTAGTTGTAATTGTTTGCGATGGACCACCATTTATAATATATGTAAATTGGTATGGAGGAGTACTATTAGTCCCTGTAAATTCTACAGAAGGTGGTGGATCATTTTCACAAACAGTAAATGAATAATTAATTGACGCTAAAGGCTTAGGTAAGACTAACACGTTACTTAAACCAAATACCTGGTTAGGACAACTAGGGAGACTACCACCTGATACATTTATTAAATTATATAATAGATTTCCCGGATTGTTTGTAGATACAGGTACATCTACATAAGTATTACTTCCTGTAGTAGTAATGCTTTGCGGATTACCATTATTAATTGTATAAGTAAACGTATAAGGTGTTATATTCCCTGAACCTGTGAATCTAACAAAAACATTATTGTCATTTTCACAAACAGTAGTAGAGCCACTTAAAGAAGCAGAAGGATAATCATAAACATTAATTTGATAATTCGTTGTTGCAGATGTAGGACAGATATTTGATGTTCCGCTAAGAATACTATCAATAATAAAATTATAAACACCTACTATGGCTGGATTAAAATTCACAGACGCGTTATTGGAATTTATATTAATAGGAGCTTGTGGAACACCATCAATATTGTAGTATATAGTATATGGCGCTAAATTAACGCCAGTTGAAACACTAATATTTATATTTAAAAGAAAGGTGGGATCACCTACACAAGCACTTATTGGACCACTAAATAATCCAGTAATATTTGGACCTTGATTGACAATTATTTGTTGTGATCCAGTACATACCTTATTAGGAACGCAACTACTAGCATCATATATTAAATAAACTGTGTAAGTATTGTTGCAATTATAGGTATGACATACTGTATTGGCGCCTTGAATTGTAGTTACTGGTGGTGTCCCATCGCCAAAATCCCAAGTGCAAACACCAGAAGATCCACAATCATTAGAGGTTGTATTCGTAAAAAAATAACAATTATTAGTAGGATTGTAAGTAACATTAAAACTAGCTGCACCCCTACATCCATCCGATATCGCATAATTACTATATAGGATTGCAAATAATAAGATTACTAATCTATGTTTCATTTGTCTAACAATATTAACTTGTTATAATATGATTCACATTTTAATTCCCCAACTCCTTTATTAATGGTAGAAACACCAAACCTTGTAGTGATAGTAACCTTTTTAATATTCATTAAATTTAAAGTAATTGGAGAAGATTTATTAATAATTGTCTTATCCCATTCAATTCCTTTATAAAAGCGCAAATAATTATTGTATTTATTGCTTGGGTTAATTATTGTTCCAATGGAATAATAATTAAAATAACTACTAAGTTTTTCTATTTTATCGTTACCCCATGTTTGAATTTGATATGTTTTGTCAATCAAATTAAATTTGATAGTTAAATTATTATAACTTAATTCTTTTTCTAAAATTGAAGAAGAAACATATAAGAAATTATTATAAAATTGAATGGAGGAAGGTAAAATGTTTGCTTTTAATTGCAGTTTATAACTTTCAAGTTGGTTTAATGACAAATCGAATGAGCTAATTACTCCTTCTGTAGAATTATTTTTCTCCATAACACCAAATAGCCATATTTTATTATTATAAAATTCTAAATTGTGTATCATAAAACTGTTTCCATTTTCATTAAAATCTAAACACTTTTCAATCTTTCCTTTTAAATTTAGTTGGATTAATTTTGGTATGAGTACTTTATTTTTTTTGCCGTATGCCAAAATGTAATATTTATTACCTGTACTAATTATTTTTATTGCACTATTATCAGTGTATCCTTCAAATTGGATTCCTTTTGACCATAATTTTTTACCATCTTTAGTGAAGGTAGCAATATACATGAATTGATCTTCATTAAACATAGTAAAATCAAAGCTTCCAATTGGCTCTCTTTTTTTTACAAAACCAGCAATAGTTATTGTGTTATCATTATTTTCAACAATTGTAAATGGATCAAGTTCATTACCGCCCTCATTAAAAATGAAAGAATTTAAAATTTTTCCATCTAAAAATTCAATAAAATAAAATGATTCTTGGTTATTTTTACTATATCCTTCAGCAGCTAAAAGTATACTCCCAGTTTTACTTGGAATAATTTGATTAATTACATATTTATCATTACCTGTAAATCGATATGCTTTGATAAGATTCGCATATTCATCAGTATAAATAAGGCCGATGTCAGATGTTTCATTTTTAATATAAGAAACAGGAGTAATTGTTATCCCATTAAAATTAATTGAAGGTTTAGGATTAATATTATATGAATCAACTGAAGTGTAATTTTTTAATACGGATTGACAATTACAATCTGATTTAATTATTGTAATAAAAGAAATAAAGCTTATAGCAAAATATAGTGGTCTAATCTTCATTATTTTGATTTAATAAAATTGTACAAATTTAATCGAGAGGTTCTATCATCAATTACATTATAGAACGCGACCATTAAAAATCCCAAACGGAATATTCCATCAGGTAGAGCAATTATTGATGAAAGTATTACTATGAAAAAAATCCATAAACTTCCAATAGCGGCAACCGTTCTCGTATATATACCTAACAAAAGCAAAATTCCTATTATAAGGTCAGATGTACCAGAATAAAAAATAAAATCATTAACATAATTGTCAGGAATAATTTGCGATGCAATTTCAATATGGGCTTGATTAAATCCAAAAAAACCCAATGAGGCAAGACCATGAGCTATAAATGCAGAAGAGCTCGAAAATCTGATAAAGTTATAACGAAAATCTTTTTTATCCTTAAAGTGTAAAAACAATAATAATAAAATCCAAGATATCCTTCTTAAAATTTCTGCAATTGCTAAATATGAGCCAGTTTTTAATTGATATAAGTTTAAAACGGCTACTATAACTAATAATAAATAAATGAATGCAAACCGATATGCAATTTTGTAGCACAGATTAAACAAAAACGAAAATCCAATTATAATGTCGAAAACACCTGCAATTTGTAATATTTTATTAGAAGAAAACATCCCCCAATTAAAATTTTCGACTAATTTTAAATGCAAAGCTTGACTTGGACTAAAACCAAGTGAAACTAATCCGTGCCCAATGAATACGAAAAATAAAACAATACGAATATACATATCAGTATTATTTAAAATAAGAACAAATCGTTCAGATTTCATAAAATTAGGTAATATAAAACACGAATTTAAATAAAATAAACAAATATTCAAAATTGCCTACTTCATTTAAAAATATCGAAATAGTAGAATTATCTGTATATATTCTAAAAATGCATTATTTGCACTTTAAATAGAACTATTACTGCCACGAATTATCTAATTAATCTAATTCTTTATACAAGATATTTTTGACAAATAATTACGATTTCTTTACGTACTTCGTCAGGATAACTATCTGTTGTCCGTCAATTTTTCCTTCTATCTGTTCCGTGTTATCGTGAACTAATTTAATATTACGAACCGCCGTTCCAATTTTAGCTTGTACCGATGATCCTTTTACATCCAACGATTTAATCAACGTTACAGAATCACCTGCTAATAAAATAGCACCGTTGCAATCGCGATGCATATCGTTGCCATCACTCTCTAAATGATCGTTGGTTGCTTGTGCCCATGCTAATAAGTCTTCATCCAGATACATCATATCAATTGCATCTGCCGCCCATGTTTCGTTTTTCAAACGATTCAACATTCTCCATGCTACTACCTGCACATTCGGGTTCTCACTCCACATGCTGTCTTTTAAGCAGGTCCAGTGATTAGCATCTAACTCTTCTTTCTTCTCAATTTGTTTGCAGCACTTTTCACAAACAGTAATTGATTTAGCGCCTTCTGGTGCAATAGCATATTGGGTCAGGTTCTCCGATGAACCACATAGTTCACAACTCATCATTTAAATTTTTTGCAAAGGTAATTTTTTTGATGAGTAATAAAATCAAACGAGCTGTAATTCGACCAGCGACTTTGCAGTAGCTTGAATGGCTTCTTTCGCAGTAATAGGTTGAATTTTTAAATCACGTTTTAATTTATCGTTGCTGATAATCGCGCAAAATCCAAGTTCGTCAATGATCATGCGTGTTGGCTTATCAAACAGAGAGAAAATTTTCAAAAACCAATTGGGTAATTCACGAGCTTTTACTTTTTTATTGTACGTTGGAAACGCATCCAGAATAGCTTGCGCTAATTCTTTAAACCAAAAAGATTCAGAAACTACTGCATAACGCTCACCAATACTTGAATCGTTTTCTAATGCATTGTAATGCGCCGCTGCTACATCACGTACATCAACTATCGGGAAACCTATTTTCGGCACTCCAGGAAATTCACCTTTCATCAATTTTAATATCACACCTCCACTGGTACCAATTTCTTTATTTAACAACGGACCTAATACAAATCCGGGATTGATTACACTAACTTTTAATTCAGAATGTTGCTTCGCATAATTCCAGACATCTTGCTCCGCCAACGTTTTACTTTTCGTGTAAGGAGAAATCATGGCACCATTAATATTGGTAAAATCTTCCTCTGTAAAATGCGTCTTGCCAGGTTCGTGCCCGTACATGATTGCAGTAATAGAAGAGGTTTGTACAATACGATAAATCTTATTTTGTAAAGCTGCTTCAAATACATGCTTTACTCCATTGCGAGCAGGATGAATCAAATCATTTTCATGCTTGGGCAAACCCATCGGGAATGGAGAAGCAACGTGTAATACGGCATCACTACCTTTCATCGCCTCTGCCCAACCGTTAGGTGAGTTTAAGTCGCAATGAAAAACAGTCAGCGATTTCAAAGCTTCTTCACCAAGTGTATTAGCAATTATTTTCTTAACCTCTTCTTCTTTCTTTTGAGAACGCGTAGTTCCTGTAATATGATATCCTCTGCGTATTCCTTCAATTGTAATATGTGTTCCGATAAATCCGGAGAAACCAGAGATAAAAATATTTTTCATGGTGATTGTATGTTATATTAATTATTATTTTTAGTCATGCGAAATACCACGAAGCTCAAACAGATTTTGCTAAAGTATGCAATTACTTTAACGATGGATGATGATGGACTTTTTACTTTAGCAATTGATGATAAACACCAGCAAGAAGAAAATGTTTTTTTCGAAGGAAAGAGTTATGCAATTGTAGTGGATAAAGCCCATCGATACATGAACAAGAAAATAAAATCCGATTTACAATGAATCATTATTTAACGCTTTTGGGTTTAGCAATTGCACCAGGTTTAGCAATTGCCTATTATGTTTTCTGGCAAGACAAATACGATCGTGAACCATTATCGTTAATCGTTAAATCGTTCTTTTTAGGAGTAGCTAGTATTATTCCTGCTATCATTCTGGAATTAATGTTTAAAGAAACAGGACTATCAGCTTCATCAACTAATATCCTCGAAGGACTAATAGCATGTATTGTTGGAATTGGTTTGATGGAAGAAGGATCGAAATATTTTTTCACGCGACGATTCGCTTATCGTTCGGAACATTTCAATGAACCGTTTGATGGAATCACCTATTCAGTAATGGTGAGTATGGGATTTGCAACAGCAGAAAATATCATGTATGTAATGCAAAATGGTATGACCGTCGCTTTTCTTCGGATGTTTACAGCAGTCCCGGCACATGCATTTTTTGCAGTTATCATCGGATATTTTTTAGGGATACAAAAGTATTATGATAAAAGAGGATTTGGTACTATTGGTTTGATAGCCGCTTCTGTATTACACGGACTCTATGATTTCTTTATTTTTAATGGAGATAACTTTGGGATTTATGGAGGTGCATTAGCATCGTTGATTGTTGGATATTATGTTTCTAAAAAAGCAATAATGCTACATCAACAAGACTCGCCCTTTAAACCTGATGAAAGTCAAACAGGGTTTTAAATTTATTTCTCAATAATAAATTTCCTCGAGAAGACTTTATTATCCGAATAAAGCACAATAAAATATAAACCATTAGGTAAGTAAGAAAGGTTTAAAGAGCAGTCGGAATTATTATAAAGATCACCCGAATAAACACATTGATTATTGGCATTGTAAATTTTAAAAGGAGCACCCTTTTTTGCAATCCCTTTTGCATTCAGGGTAAACACACCACTGTTAGGGTTAGGATATATGGTAAGGCTAAATGGATTATTAACTTCAGAAATACCAGTGGTAGAATAGACCATTCCTAAACTATCGGTTTTAACGATGTATAGGCCAGCAGGCGCCATAGTTGAAACACCACAGAAGATATATCCCTTGTCCTTTGTTTGCCGTACACAAGAGGAAGAGTTATTAAAGCTCGTCCCTCCTGCTTTAAATTGTCTTGACCATAGGGTGTCGCCCATGGCATTTGTTTTTATCAGGAAAACACTTCTTTCAAAATTAATATTTTCACATTCTCCCGTAATTATATATCCTCCATCATCTGTTTGTTGAAGAGATGTGGGCACAGGACGGTAATTAAAATTATAGGTTTTTGTCCAAGTGGTGTCTCCGTTACCATTGGTTTTTATTAAATAAATCTCATAATTTGTACTACCTTGAAGTACCGAAACCATAGCAAAACCACTATCAGTCGTTTGAATTACTGCTTGTCCAACTTCTACATTTACTTTATCGTATCTTTTTGTCCATATCGTATCACCGAAGGCATCGGTTCTAATCATATAGATATCACTAGACGTAGTAGATACTGCAATTTCTCCTACAATAATGAAATTACCATCAAATGTTTTATTTATTCCTCTCGCATCGGAACCAAATGGAGTAGGGTATACTTTATTGGAAAGTAAAACACCATTATTTAAATAGGATTGAAAAAAAATATCTGACGTTTGTGAGGCTTGGTTATAAAAACCAGTTATTCCGTAAATGGCGCTGTTTATCGAAGCCATGCTATTACTTCCACATGGGTAAGTTAATCCTATACCGGCTGAAAATTCCTTTGTCCATATCGTGTCTCCATAAGGATTGAGTCGCAATAGTGAGGCTTTAATTGATGTAGCTGTTGAACCACAAGCTGAATTAACCATAAACCCACTGTCTGGTGTCTGTTCTATATATCCTCCACCGCCTTGACCAGTGCCATCAATTATTTTATACCATTCCATCGAACCAAATGAATCTAGTTTTAATATTAAAGTACCACTAATTGTTCCTCTTCCACTTAAAACATATCCTCCGTCAAACGTTTCTTGAACACAAGTTGCTAATCCCATTCCCAACGTATCAATTACTTTTTCAAAGGTAATTTGTGCTTGTAAAGCAGTGCTTATGAAAACAAATAAAAAAGCTAGTATTGATTTATGCATGATCGGAATAAATTGTTAGTAAAGTAATATTAAATAAAATCATTGGAATAGGAAAACAAGTAAGAATAATTTTTCCAAAGTATTATTAACAGCAATAATCATATAGAACTTTTCAAGAATAAAAGGGAAATTTAAATACCTGCATTAATTATAAAAACCGAAAACAAAGTGTTTTTTTAAGAGAGCCAAAAGTCAAATAGGATTTTAGCACAATATATAAATCAAGGTTTGCGTTAATATTTCGTTAACCACAATTACTCAACACAATTTATTTACTGTTTATAAAAAGTATCCACTGCATGGACTGAAAATTTACTGCCTGAAAAATTTGTCTAACCTTTAAACTTATATTGTATGAAACGACAAATAAAAGTTAATGCAGTACTATTCATGCTGGGAGCATTGAGTATTTTATCGTTCAAAAGTAATGCGAGCGATACCACCAAAGTCTATAAAAATATCCTGGTCGATGTCGGACGTAAACCCGAAGTGCTCGACTCTGCTGCTATCGATGCCATACGAACTGCATCTAATGATATGTTTGCGGCCGATTTTGTAACCGTGGTCTATTCCGATGAGAGCGATAAGAAATGCGCAGATAAACTTGGCTACTTACTATTAGCCGAAGGAATTCCTCCGTCAAGAATTGCCATGGAGCAAACAGCACTCACTACGAATCCTGCAGGTAAAATAATTAAAAGCGGTCAAGTACTCGTTTATTATAAAGCAAGCGGAGTTGAGAAAAAGAATCCAACTACATTAGTCTATAATCCCGATCCTCTTTGTGCAAAGGATACACTGATTAAATTAGAAAACGGCTATTCGCTGAAATACAGAATTTGTGATTACCTGCTAAAATCGGGAGTGCCAGCTGTTCGTTCAATCGATCCTTATAATAATAACGAGAAATTCAGTGAAACACTCGAGAAGTACAATACCGTAGACGCATCCAGCATTCTTGCCTTTTTCAAAATAGAAAAACTCGCGAATGATACTATCATGGATGAAGTATTAATTCCATACAAGACTTCTATGTCAACCAAACTATTGACGATGGAATATTTTGATGCTAACTCACGGATGTGGCTACCCGCACAATTTAAATATCCGAGAAAGGCAATTAACGAAAGACAATCTTATTTATGTTGCCCTGTTTCTACTTCAGGATATTATCGAATCATGGCACTCGATCAAAATAAAAACGCTTTGTTAATCCGTGCACCAAAAGGGACAGCATTTACATCAGCATCCATACAAAAAAGTGTGTATTGTAATTGGGAAGGAACTCCTGTTAACGGTGGAACTGCAATGTTGTTTCTTCTTCCAAAATTAACAGACGATATGACAGTGCAGTATTCAATTATTGATGACAATGGAAAAATAAAATACTCTGGCGTGCAAGACTGGGAGCATATGGTAGGTCATCAATTTAAAATTAAAACATCATCAAAAAATTATGGTGTGGTTCACGGACTAAAAGTGAACTTTCCTGCAAAAGGATATCAGGTCTATGATGATTTCGATAATGAAAAAACAGTAACCCTTAAACAAATTAAGTAATATGAAAAAAAGAGCATTAATAATGATGGTTTGCTTTTTAATATGCAAGGTTGCTATTTCACAAACCCCACAAGAGACTTCCGATTTGCGTATTTTATCTTTTGATGAGTGGAGTAATAAATACTCAACGTTAGATGATAAAAATAAAATCATTAATGCAGTAAGCATTTGTGAACTTACCATCGATGGAAAAAGATGTCTGGATAATCCGGTAGAAGTAAAACTCAATGCAGATTCCAAAATGGAATTCAAAAATCTGTTGTGGTACCGTTGGGATATTCAAAAGAAACGTTGGGTGAAAGAATCGTCTCCTAAATTTCGCATCGATCGGAATAAAAAGAATGGAGCTTATTACACCGCTATAAATTGCCCTGGTGTTTATGGCTTCTTTTGTCCTGATGAAAAATTAAACAGTGGACTCAACATCATTGCACCATCGGGTTGTAAAATTTTAACGGTGAGTGTTGCACAAAAAAATCCTTCTACAGCTTACAATGCTTTGTACGAAAAGCCAACATCAAAAATTAATATTCCTGTTTCTGATTTACAATTCGCAGGATTTATTGATGTAGAAATTATCGATAAAGCAGGAAAGCATTACGGACTTAAAAAAAATCTAATTGGTGCGCATATCGATTTGCGAAATGGATTTGACAGATGCGAAAGCATGAATTTAAAAATTAGTCGTAACGACCTTATTGAAAAACAAAACTTATCAAACAAATAAAACTATGAGAAACAAAATTAAGCTAATGGTAGTGATGACTGTGTGGATGATCACTACTGCTTCCTACGGATCCACAATGGTAACCTTTGAAGATGCAATTAAACGCGGACTAATTTCTTATCACGTGAATACAGATTATGTTGCTAATCGATCAATGGAATTAGAGTTAAACAACAACTCAAACAATCCGGTTAATGTTCAACTAGAGGCAGGCCGAATATTTTATGCAACGCAGGATATACAGCCGTATGTTGTTACGCGTCCTTCTATTATTGCACTGGCTCCGCACGCACAAGATGAAGTAATGATTTATGCACGATGCGGAAACAGCAGTGCCAAGAGTCCTTTGACCGACACTCGATTTGAAAGAACCAGTATGGGTCCGCAACTGTTAGTACAGGCATTAAACGAATTAAATAATTTACGAATTAACAATAACTCCTTAGCGCAACAGGTTGTTTGGCATTATACCAACGGACATAGTCTAAATTCTATCATAGTGTATTCAGACAATGAGAAAGAATTATTAAAACGTATTTGTGATAATGAAAATGCAGAGTTCCCTTGGTATCAAAAGCATTATGCGGCATCGCAAACAGGTAATGATTTAGATTTTTCGAATATTCCAACATTAATACAGGGCGATATGCAAGTGGTGTTAACACAGCCTACCAACATTCAGATAAAGTTGTATAACAGCGATGGCAAATCGGTAAAAACGATTTCTGCATTTTTAAATCAGCCAGCAGGGCAATGTACAATTCCACTGAATATTAATCTGTCGGATATTGCAACAGGTGATTATAAAATTGTAATTGAAAATGATGCTGGAGTAAAAATAGATGAGCGGTCAATAGCAGTATAAGTATTTCAGGTAAGGAGGAGCAAATTTTTGCTCCTCTTTGTTTTTTAATTCGTGTTGTATGAATTATTTTATCATTTTTGTATAATGAACAGACCTATTCGAGTATTAATAGCAAAAGTAGGATTAGACGGTCACGATCGTGGGGCAAAAGTGATTGCTTCTTTTTTACGTGATGCAGGTATGGAAGTCATTTATACCGGACTTCGTCAGACACCAGAAATGGTAGTGAATGCAGCCTTGCAGGAAGATGTAGATGTGATTGGAGTTAGCATTTTATCAGGCGCTCACATGACGGTCTTTCCAAAGATTTTAAATTTGATGAAAGAGAAATCGCTGACCGATGTATTGCTTACAGGCGGTGGAATTATTCCCGATGCAGATATGAAAAAACTGGCGAACATGGGCAGCGGAGAATTATTCGCGCCAGGCACCGAAACTAAAACGATTATTAATTACATCACCGATTGGGTAAATAAAAACAGAAGATAATTTTTATGTATCAGAATATTACAACAGAACAAAAAGGAAAAATTTTAATTGTTACGGTTAACCGCCCTGATAAATTAAACGCATTAAATAAAAATACAATTGCAGAAATTGGTGTAGCCATCAATGCTGCTTCAACTGATAATACTGTTGGAGGAATTATTTTAACGGGTGCAGGCACGAAAGCATTTGTTGCTGGTGCTGATATCAGTGAGTTCGCTGCTTATTCGTTGGAAGAAGGGAAAGCGTTATCTGCTCACGGACATGCAGTTTTTAATTCGATTGAAGCATGTGGGAAACCTGTTATTGCAGCTGTTAACGGATTTGCATTAGGAGGAGGATGTGAATTAGCGATGGCTTGTCATATGCGTGTAGCCGCAGAAAATGCAAAGTTTGGTCAGCCGGAAGTGAAGTTAGGATTGATACCAGGATATGGTGGAACGCAACGATTACCAATGTTGATAGGTAAGAGCAAGGCCATGGAATTATTAATGACGGCTGATGTGATTGATGCAAATGAAGCACACCGCTTAGGTTTAGTGAATCATGTGGTGCCGCAAGATAATCTGATTGCAAAGTGCGAAGAGATTTTGAATAAGATCATTGACATGGCGCCATTAGCTATTGGCGAGATTGTGAAAACAGTGAATGCTTGTTACGATAAAGAGAGCAATGGATATACAACTGAAATCGAACGATTTGGTGCTTGCTTCGTAACGAATGATTTTAAAGAAGGAACCGAAGCTTTTTTAGGTAAGCGCAAAGCGGATTTCAAAGGCAATTAACATAATTTGCTATTAGTTTAGTTATTTAGGGGCAAATACTGAAACTATATTTTAGAAGGCAGGTACAATGGTTTCTTGTCAAAATAGGATATTCACCAAGTTTTAATGTGATTTGACAAAAATTACATACGTTTAAAATGCCAATTAAATATCTTCGTACCTCTTTTATAAGTCTATGTTTACAATTCTACTTTCTTCTTCAATCGCATTCATCATCACCTTTTTTGCTATTCCAGCAATTATCAGGGTTTCGGTGCTTAAGGGGTTGTTTGATGAACCAACAGAGCGAAAACAGCATGCTCAAAATATCCCAACCTTAGGTGGTTTGGCCATATTTGCAGGGACTGCTTTTTCCTATACTTTTTGTTCAGCAAGCATAGAAACGAGCGTTTCACAATACATCTTAGCTGCTATTATTGTAATGTTCTTTATCGGAATAAAAGACGATTTATTTGAGCTAACGGCACATAAAAAATTAATTGGTCAGGTGTTGGCAGCAGTGATTGTGGTATTTTTTGCGAATATTCGTATTACTAGTCTATGTGGCATTTTCGGCGTTTATCAGATTCCATATTGGTTTAGCGCTGGACTTTCAATCTTTACAATTTTAACCATCATTAACGCCTATAATTTAATTGATGGAATTGATGGATTAGCAGGTGGCATCGGAGCAATAGCTTCATTTACCTTCGGATTATGGTTTTATAACTACGGCAATATGGGGTTATGTATTCTGTCGTTTGCTGTATTCAGTTCACTAATTGCATTCTTGATTTATAATTTTAGTCCTGCAGCCATTTTTATGGGTGATACAGGTTCGCTTGTTGTTGGATTGATTTTATCAGTGCTGGCCATTAAATTCATAGGGTTAAGTTTCGAATCATTGCCATTTGAATTTCCATTCAGATCAAGTCCTGCTATGGCCATTGCGATTTTAATTATTCCTTTAGCAGATACATTCAGAATTTTCTTGGTGAGAATACTAAATGGAAAATCTCCTTTCGAAGCAGATAGAAATCATATCCATCATAATTTGCTTGATTTAGGAATGACGCATAGAGAGGCTACATTAACGTTGTATGTTATCAATATTGTTTTCATTTCAACGGCTATGTTACTTCGTAATATTTCAAGCTTGTTTTTACTTTACATTCTGCTGGGAATGGCGGTCTTGTTTTGCACGCTACCTTACTTTTTAAAACTCATTTTTCGCCCACAGCAAAAAATCGTAAAAATGGCTGAATAAAGCTCTTCATACTTTATTCACTGTTTTTTAATCTTTTTCCTTAAATTTGTCACTGATACATTTTTAATGTGACGATAATAAACTGAAAACTAGTCGTTTATTGTTGTACAATAAAAACAAGTAATTGAGTTAGCTTGTTAATCACTTCAAATGTGTTTCAAGATAAATCGTCTAACCCTAAAACATAATATTAATCGAATGAATCCATTAAAAAAATTAAGTAAAATTTTCTTGATTTTTTTCTTTTCCCTAGTGGGTACAAAATCTTCGGTTGCACAGATTAGCGATTCTACACAAAACATCAGAGCTATTTCAAGCATGCTGGATAGTTTGGTTACACTAAATCACGTAGTACGATTCAATTGCTTAGATGCCAATTGCTTTAACTCAAGCATGGCGAATACAGGAGTGATTCCTTATTTTTCGGATGAGGAATACATCGCAAGAATGTCCAAGATTTCTTGTCCGATTCCACTTTCGTACAACCGATATGTAAAAGACTTTATCGATTTGTATGCTTACAAGCGAAGAGCATTAACGCAAAGGGTAATGGGCTTATCCAGTCTTTATTTTCCAATGTATGAAGAGGTATTAGATAAAGAAGGATTGCCACTTGAATTCAAATATTTATCAATCATCGAATCGGCACTTAATCCGATAGCAGTATCACGAGTAGGTGCAACAGGACTTTGGCAGTTCATGTATTCAACCGGAATCATCTATGATTTAAAGGTGAATTCATTTACTGATGATCGTCGTGATCCAGTGAAATCAACGCATGCAGCATGTAAATACTTCAAAGACATGTATTCGATTTACGGAGACTGGTTGCTTGTAATTGCATCTTATAATTGCGGAGCAGGTAATGTCAATAAAGCGATAAAGCGTTCAGGAGGTAAAAAGAATTTCTGGGAAATCATGCAGTATTTGCCTGCTGAAACAAGAAGTTATGTACCCGCATTTATTGCTGTAGCGTATGTGATGAATTATTCGCGTGATCATAATTTGTATCCAATTACACCTGCTTATTCTTACTTTCAGGTTGATACAATTAATGTAACCCAGCAGGTGAACTTTAATGTACTTGCTAATCAAATCGACTTACCGTTAGATGTAATTTCTTTTTTGAATCCTATCTATAAGAAGAATTATATACCAGATACGGAAGAGAGTTATACGCTTCGACTTCCAACAAATAAAATCGCGTTGTATATGGCGAAAGAGGAACAAATTATTGCATCGTCAATTCCTCCTCCAAAGCCAGTAATGCCCATTGCAGTTAAAGTTGTAATTAAAGATTCTGCCTCAACAGATAGTTCATTGGCTATTCAACAAATTGATTCTACTAATGCTGTAGCACAAACAGTGGAAGTAGTTAAAACGCAGTATAAGTTTGTCGAAAAGAAAGTTGTAAAAACACATATCGTTAGAAAGAATGAATCTGTAACCTCTATTGCTGCATTATACAAAATGTCTGTTGCTGAACTAAAGCGCATCAATCGTTTAAAAACAAATTTACTTTTAAAAGGCCAGCGATTAACAGTAAACACTTCCGTTAAAACGAAAGTTCCCGTTGAAAATAGCTCGGTTACAATAAAGCAAAAGTCTATTTCCAATACTTCAACAGATATTGTCACGGCTACAGCAGTAAAAGATTCTTCGGGAAAAGCATTAATTGTTGATGCTAAAACGGATAGCATAGCCGTAAATATGGCTAAAACAAATCCCGCACCTCCAGTTGTAACGCCAAAATATATTTACTATTTAGTTCAACCTGGTGATACATTATGGAACATTGCTAGAAGATACAATGGTGTTACAATCGAAATGATTAAGAATATCAATAATTTAAGGTCTTCCGAGTTGAAGATTGGAACTAAATTGAAAGTATTAGTGAATGGTTAATTAACAAACTCTTTTTATTTAAGAGGAAAAGGTGTAAATTTGCCCCGCGAAAGTTGATTGACCGATGGTGTAATGGCAACACTGCAGATTTTGATTCTGCCTTTCAAGGTTCGAATCCTTGTCGGTCAACAGTACTACAAGAAAGCTCCAATTTGGGGCTTTCTTATTTTTTAATGTATTAGATATTAAATTAAAAACTCTTCAATGCGCTTTTTTAAATCCTGTGCTAATTCAAATCCAGGCATCCTCCAACGCATTTGCGCATTCTTATAAATCATCAAGGTAGGGACACTCATTATCGCAAAATGCTTTTGTAAAGCAGGATTTTTATCAATATCAATTTTGCAAATAACTACATCTGCTGGAAGTTCTTTTGCTAGTGCTGCCAATATTTCATCTAACATTTTACAGGGCTCACACCAGACTGCATAAAAGTCGAATAAAATTAATCCGTGTAAAATGGTAAATTCTTCAAAGGAATTTACATCTTCAAATTCTTCTTTAATAATCATTGCTCATCAACTAATTCGGTTGTGGAGGAAGGTATTATTAAACGCCACGATACCATAATAAAAACAGAAAGTACAATAAGCTTCGTTATGTTAGATAGTAAAATGCCCATTGGATAAATAACAAATAAATAATCGCTTGTAATCCATAATCCAACGCTTAATAAAATGATCAAAAGACAAATTTTGATGTTGTAAGGTATCGGATAATGTTTCTGACCATAGATATAAGAAATAAACATCATGGCACCATAGCAAATAAATGTTGCCCATGCGGCTCCCATATAACCCATAACAGGAATAAGAATAAAGTTAAGAATGATTGTAATCGCCGCGCCAACAATAGAAAACCAGGCACCATATTTTGTTTGACCTGATAACTTATACCACATGCTTAAATTCAGATATACTCCTAAAAATAAGTTTGCGAATAATAAAACAGGAACTACCTGCAAGCCTTCATGAAATTTTTCGCCAATAAAGTACTTTGCAATATTCATATAAAGCATCACCCCTAGAAATATCAAACTACAAACAAAAACGAAGTAGTTCATTATTGTTGCATAAAGCCGTTTGTTATTTTTTTTGCTTTGTTGTGAAAAGAAAAAGGGTTCTGCAGCATATCGATATGTTTGAACAAAAAGCGTCATGATGATGCTTAATTTATAACATGCACTATAAACTCCTAACTGATGTAGTGCAGTCGATTTATCTGCTACTAAGTATTTTAAAATTGCCCGATCTAGCGTTTCATTAATCATACCTGCAAATCCAGCAATTAATAACGGGAAGGCATATACGAGCATATTTGACATTAACTCTCTGTTAATGTTAAGTCGAAATAATTTAAAGTCGCGGTAAAAAAACAATAGCGTTATTAAGCTCGAAATCAAATTCGAAATAAAAACATATCCAACGCCAATAGCAGGATTATAGAGGACACCAAACGAATTGTTATTAGTTATATGGGGAAGAAAGGCAAGGAAAAATAAATTCAGACCTATATTTGAGCTGATATTTACAATCTTAATTAGCGCAAATTTTTTGGCATTATTTTCTTGACGCAATTTAGCAAAAGGCAATGCTGTTATGGCATCAAATGCAAGTATTAATGAAAACCAAACAATATATTCTGGATGATCAGCGTACCCCAAAAAATTAGCAATCCACTGAGAAAAAATAATTAATAAACTTGATAAAATTACTGAAGATATTACTAGCGTACTAAAACTATTTGAATAAACAGTGTTGTCGTCGTCGTTCTTATTTGAGAATTGGAAGTAAGCTGTTTCCATTCCATATGTATAAAGCACAATTAAAAAAGTAACATAAGCATAAAACTCAGATACCACTCCGTATGCTTCCGGTACGAAGATTCGTGTATATAACGGAACTAAAAGATAATTAAGTAATCGACCAACAATACTACTTAATCCGTAAATAGCAGTTTGTCCTGCTAATTTTTTAATTTGACTCACCTATTTTTTTTTAAAAATCATAATAACGATTAAACAAACGAGTTTTAACTCCGGCTTGTATAATCATTTCGTTTATGCTTTGTTTATCACTATGATCATTACGATTTGTTGCTTCAATAAAACCTGATAAATGTGTTATCGGATTAAATTCATAATAGATGCCTAATGTAGCAATGATTATTTTATGTTCATCCCCTTGTCCAATTTCATTTCCGTATTCATTTGCACGCGTTACGTATGGAAGAAAAATATTTTGTCCGAAATTATAACTTCCGCTATCTAAGCCAACCACATAGTAATTAATTTTTCCTTCAAAGTTCCAGCGCTTATAATGATAATTGCCAATAGCAACTAACTCATAAAAGTTTGCACCCATTGGATGTGCAAGCGATTGAGCATAATGCCCATAATTTCCTAATACTTCACGATGCTGGTAAGTGAATGGTCGTACTGCATTATATTCTAACTGTCCGTATAAATTTTTAATGCCGAATAAATCAAACGATTTAACGCCAAGTTGCCATCCTTGTTTATTTCCCCACCACCCTTTGCCTGCTCTTACTTCTTTAATTAAAAATTCGTCTAGAATAATTTGTGCGTATGCTGTAGTATGATTAGAAATTTTATATTTCATATTAAAACCCATTAACACATTATCAGGTGAGCCAATAGAAAACTCAACAGGACGGAAAAAGATAAATGGATTCATGTAGCCTAAATCGAATCCTCTGTTTGATGCAGAATCGCTATGCCAAACAACACTCTCAAAAACTCCAATTGAAGCACGCTTGCCAATATTTAAATCGAGGTAATGAATCGATGTGTATTTCCGTAAAAACGGTTCATTATCCTGAAGATCTTTTCTCGTGATATCCTGCATTTCTGCAAAGATGTTTACATATCTAAACTTCCAGATATCAGTAATGATTTTTAAGTGTGGATAATTAAATGCATTATCCGAAAGTAGCAATGAACGATATCCGTCGCCTATAAAGTTTTTATCATTACCAAACTGAAAAGTAAAATGCTTATTTAATTCATAGGTTAAGCTTCCAGTTGCCCATGCATAATCATAAGGCCCTGTTCCTTTTACTCTACCAGTTCCAGGAACTACACGCGACAACTTAACGGCAGAATCAATATAATAAGGGAATGAGCTCTGATTTTCATAAAAGGAAGCATTAAATGAAAAACGTTTACCTATAGACCCTCCTACATTAGCACCGCGCGTATTATTATTGAAACTCTTATTCGAATAATTATCACTACCACCAGATATATCCATCACAGGATCCAAAAATAAAAAGTAGTCATCTTCATTAACTACAAACAAATGTTCTTTGAATATTTTTCTTCCAGCATATGTGCTATAAATGTGCGAAGATGGAAGCAATGGGCTTTGTAATGAATCGAATGACGAAATACTTTTTAAATCTTTAAATAAATAAGGCTTGAAAGAAGTATGAGAAGAATTTTTTATTTCATAAAGTCCATTTTCATATTTTGCATTGGCAATATTGCTTAGAGGTAAAAACCCTAGTTGCGCTTTTGCTGTGGCTACAAAAAATAAAATAGAAATAATTAAGATAGAAGATTGTTTTTTCATAGCTAGCGATAAATTTTTCCTTGATAATAAATTGCGGTAATATTCTCGGGACTATTAAACGATAAAATATCATTGTTTAATTCGTACGAAGAAAATATTTCTGTTGTAGCAATGGTGGATTTGCCGTTCGAAAACAAATGCAACCTTCTGCTTTGATCTACCCAGGCAATACAATTTTGGCTGATTTTATAACTCATCGGTTGAAAGTTATCGAGTTCATAGCGAACGCCATTTACAAAAGCCTGAAATTTATTATTGATGAAGAATACTACACATTGATCTTTCACATCATATATGTCGGGACTATATGATTCAAGCTTTAGCAACTTACCATCAGCGTAAACTTTAAAATAATTTTCATCACTTACATAAGCTGCTAAGTTATCACCAACTTTAAACGACTGTGTTTTTATTTCTTCTAAGGTAATTATTTTCTCTAAATAATAAATCTTGAAAGAGTAATTTGCTCCGTCGGTATAAGCAACAATATTTTTACCGCATGCAAAATCGGTGGTGCCATTGTTATCAATTTCAAAAAGGTTTCCCGAATCAAATATTTTAAGATAGCCATTGCGGTTAGTAAAAGCAACGGTGTTTTTACCTGCTTCATAGTTGCCTAGTTTTCCCACGAGGGTGGTTTCTAATTCCTGCACTTTCCCATCACGATAAACTTTAAGAACATCTGCGATTGTTTCACGAAATACAATTAGTCCTTCAGCTATTCTATAATCTCTGATGAAATAAGTTAGTCTTGTTAAGTTTCCCTTTTCAAAAACAGCAAGTACATTATCTCTTTTGTATATGAGAAACGAATAATTGACTTCAAAGGAAGTATTGGATGCGTCACCTAAGTCAGTAAATACTCCGTTATAATATACTATTATATTATTTGATGCATTTATAAATCCAACATAAGGTCCCGCCGATTTATACTCACTAACTGGTCGAGTATCTAATGTGCGTGGGCCGCCATTTTCAAATACAAATAAATAACCACGAATATCTTTGTAAGCTACAACTGGAGCTTGCGCGAATATTATTGAATAAAATAAAATGAAAAAACCACTTAAAAGAAAATGACGAAATGACAATAAACTTTTAAGTGGCGCTAACATGTATTTTAGAAGGATTAGTTCTTTTCTAGAACCTTAAATATCTCGTCTAGCTTCGGAGTAATTATAACTTCAATACGACGATTTTTTTTACGACCTTCTACAGTATTCGAAGTATCAATTGGATTAAACTCTCCTCTACCTGCAGCCGTTAAACGATTAGGGCTAACAGTTGAATTGGAAGTAATAATTTTTATAACCGAAGTTGAGCGCATTACGCTTAAATCCCAATTGTCTTTTAGCTCTCCTGTTCCTTTCATTGGAACATTATCAGTATGGCCTTCAATTAAAATATCATTTGTTAAATCTTTTTCCAGCACTTTAGCAAGCGCTTTTAACGCCTCCGCTCCTTTAACATCAACAACAGTACTTCCAGTTGCAAAAAGCAATCGTTCTTCTAACATCACATATACTTTACCGTTACGTAGTTCAACAGTAAGTCCTTTATCAGTAAATCCAGTAAGTGCATTTGCAATTGAATTTTTTAATGCAATGGCTGTAGAATCTTTCGAAGCAATTAACTTTTCTAATTCATCTACACGACTAGTTTTTGCATCTAGCTCCTTCCCTAAAAAGTCAAGTTCTATCGCTTTTTCTTTTAATTCTTTTTCCTTCTTCGCTATTTCGTCTTCTCGCTTTTGTAAATCTTCCTTCGTTTTTTGTAAATCACGAATCAATTTTTTGTTGGCTTCTGTATTTGCAGCTGCTAAAGGACCATCTTTTATAAGTTGATCGTATTTACCATTTAATTCTTCTTTTTCTGCTTTTATCTTTCTTATCTCGCCGTATATTCTTGTTGTGTCTTTCTCGAGATTCGAAATTCTTACTTTTAAATCTTCGTTTTGATACGATAACTCATTGTTATGTGTCGTCAGATTTAAATTGGCTGCTTTAAGCGAATCGTTTTCTGTAGTACACTTGGCTTTTTGAGCTTTTAGTTCATTGTGTAGTCGAGAAGGCACACATGAAACAGTCGTAATCGCTACTAATAAGAGGAGAGGAATTAGTTTTTTCATTTTTATTGCTTAGAAGGACTAAAGTACGGAGCATCTCAGTATAAATAGAGATTATAAAATGTACTATTCAACACTGTAATGTTAAAACCTTTATTGCTAATAATTCGCAAATACGCAAGCGAAAGATGTTGAAAAAAACAGAAATAATTAGTGTTTAAAAACGTATTGTAGAACAAGAAAAATTATTGAGCTTGTCGAAGTAAAAAGCATTTCGACCTCAACGATCAGCTAATTAGTGTTTTATTTCAAGAAACACAGGGCAATGGTCAGAATGAACAGCATCATTATAAATTTGAGCACTCACTAATCTAGATTTCAAATTTTCAGTAGCAAGTAAATAATCTATGCGCCATCCTAAATTTTTTGCACGAGCACCGGCTCTGAAAGTCCACCAAGTATATTGATGTGGCTCCTGATTAAAATGACGAAACGAATCTATAAATCCTGAATTAATAAAACCTTCCATCCATTCGCGTTCTTCAGGTAAAAAGCCTGATGATTTAGCGTTACTGATTGGATTGTGAATGTCAATTGCTTTATGGCAAATATTAGCATCACCGCCAATAATCAAATTAGGTCTTTGTTTTTTTAGGTCTTTGATATATGATTCAAACCAAACCAGCCATTCCATTTTAAAACCTTGTCGTTCATCACCGCTAGAACCAGAAGGGATATATACACTCATGATCGACAGATCGCCAAAATCGGCTCTGATAATACGCCCCTCTGTATCAATAGCTGCATTACCTGATCCATATTCAACATGGTCTGGCTTAGCTTTAGAAAATAACGCAACACCACTGTATCCCTTTTTCACTGCTGAATGCCAAAAGTGATGGTAGCCCATTTCTTCTAGCTCTTTCATATCAACTTGCTCCTTTTCAGCTTTTGTTTCTTGTAACAATATCACATCAGGATTTACAGTTTTTATCCATGATGCCAGTCCTTTGGTAAAAGCAGCGCGAATACCATTTACATTGTAAGTTATAATTTTCACAGTGAAAGAGTTTCCTCAAAAATAATAAATTCAGTATTAAAAACCACCTAATTGTCAACGGAAGTTTATTAAAAACAAATAAAAACAAACTACAATGAAGAGTATAGTTTACCTAATTTTACTATCGTGAAAATGGCTAGACTGAAAATATTCATATTGATAATGATGTGCTATTATAATGGCCTTTCGCAGCACTCTGATTTTATTAAGAGTAAAAAAATTAATACAAATAATGATACAATTCAAATTGACACTTTAAGTATTGTTCCTGGAAGTTTGATTTTTTTAGATGGTATAAATCACGCGGTAGACATCGATTATCATTCAGCAAAATTATTTTGGACAGATAGTACAAGAGACAAATCAGAAGTAGTCGAAATAGTTTATAAGGTTTATCCAATATTATTTGATAAAGAATTCTATAAGCGAAAACGCAACGTAGTTACTAATTTTTCTCAACCAGGGATACCTGATATTTACAAGGAAACGAACTATGAAAATAAAGAAAATATTTTTGGATTAGGAGGCTTTAATAAATCGGGTAGTATTGCAAGAGGGATTTCAATTGGCAACAATCAAGATCCAATAGTAAATAGTAGTTTGAACTTGCAGTTATCAGGAAAGTTATCCAATGGAATCGAAATAGTAGCTGCTATTACAGATGATAATATTCCAATTCAAGCAGATGGCAATACACAGCAACTACAGGAGTTTGATAAAGTTTTTATTCAAATAAGTAACGAGAAAAATAAAGTAATTGTAGGAGATTTTGATGCAAGAAATCCCGAAGGATATTTTATGCGTTACATTAAAAAAGGACAAGGGATAAATTATCAATTTAAAGATACCTCTATCGTAAGAAAAAATAGAAAGGAAACATTTGAGGTAGGGGTCGCAGCCGCAATTTCACGAGGTAAATTTGCACGACAAATAATTCCTGGTATAGAATCTAACCAAGGGCCGTATCGGTTGCGCGGTGCTGAAAACGAGTTTTTTATAATAATACTATCGGGTACAGAAAAAGTTTTTTTGGACGGACAATTACTTGAGAGAGGTCAGGACCGCGACTATATTATCGATTACAATACAGCTGAAATAAAATTTACACCAAGAAGGATTATCAGCAAAGACTCAAGAATAATCGTAGAGTTTCAGTACAGCGATAAAAATTATTCTAGATCATTATTAACGGGTAAGGTAAATTATAACACATCAAAGATCTCGACGCGCATTAATATTTATTCTGAGCAAGATAGTAAAAATCAACCTGTACTTCAGGATTTATCAGATCAACAAAAAACAATCTTAGCATCAGCAGGTGATAATTTGAATGATGCAATTTATTTAAATGCAGATAGTGTATCATACAATGTAAATGAAATACTTTATGCGAAACGCGACACGATTGTATTAGGAATTACTTATAATCCAATATTTGTTTATTCTAATTCTTCAGATAGTGCGTTTTATCGTTTAGGGTTTACCAATGTTGGAAAAAACAAAGGCAATTATATTGCGCTTGATAATATTGCCAATGGGAGAGTCTATCAATGGGTAGCGCCAATTAATGGACTTCAGCAAGGCGATTATGAGCCCTACTCGGTATTAGTTAGTCCTAAAAAACGACAAATGCTTGTGGCTGGTATTGATTATAAAATTTCGGATAAAACAGCTATCGCATTTGAATCAGCATTTACAAAAAACGATATCAATCTGTTTTCCACCGGAGATAAATCTAACGATAAGGGATATGCGTTCAAATTTCAAATTGATGACAAAAGAAATATTGGTAGAGATAATAGTAAAGAATGGACTCTTTCAACTCAAATTCAATCAGAGGTTACCAACAGAAATTTCACGCCAATTGAGAATTACCGTGCAGCAGAATTTACGAGAGACTGGAATACTTCAACATTTAATATAATCCAAAACGAAAATTTGATTTCGTCAAATATTGGAATAATACATAGCGATGATTTTAAGTTATCGTATGGGTTAAAATATTATAAACGCGGTGCACAATATGAAGGACTTATGCATCAGTTAAGCACTTATTATTCAGCGTTAGGCTGGAAAGTTAAAGGCGATGCATCACAATTAACTACAAGCGGATTGACATTTAACAGTAATTATTTCAAAACAAAAGATGTTATTCAAAAGAAAATAAAAAACTGGGCGCCTGGTGCTTCATTTGAAAAAGAGGTCAATCAATTAAAAAGTATAAGCAGTGATAGTTTATTATCAGGTTCTTTCTCATGGAAAACAGGTGAAGCATTTTTAATACACGGAGACACAACGAAATTTCCTGTTAAAGCGAGTATAAGTAGAAGATACGAGGATGGGCTTGTAAATGGTGGCTTTAATGCTGCTACAATTGCAGATATGGCTTCTTTCTCATTTTCAAATATTAAAAATAATCATCGGATTAGCTCATCAATTAACTATAGGAAATTATTTATTGCGGATACTATTGTTACAAATTTAAAGGGTGATCAATCGTTTTCGGGCAGAATAGACTATACAACGAGTCTTTTCAAACGAGCTGTACAGTTTAATTCTTATTATGAAGGAGGAACAGGAACGGAGCCTAAACGAATCTATTCCTATATTAAAGTAGCTGATGGTACTGGAGTATATACTTGGAATGACTATAACGGAGATGGAATACCGCAATTAAATGAATTTGAAATATCGGAATTTAAAGACCAGGCAAATTATATTAGAATATTTTCTACTACTAATGAGTATACAAAAGTGGTTTTCAACCAATTTAATTTTTCCGTTAACATCAACCCTTCGAACGCGATAAAAGGAGAAAATAAATTTATTAATCGTATTGTAATACTTTCATCTCTAAAATTAGATAATAAAATAAGTGCTGATCAATTCAGATTTGATTATTTAAATCCAATTACAAACAACTATTCACTCGAGCAATTAATTGCAACGCAGTCTTCGGGTAAGCACACTTTATTTTTTAATCGATTAAATCCTAAAGGAGGAATTGAAATGAGTTACTTGCACAATGGAAGCAAACAGTTTTTAAGCAGCGGAATAGAAAGCAGGACGAATAAAGTTTTTTCATCTACTATTAGAAAGTCGATAAAAAAAGAATTAAACCTTTTAGTGTCTGGCGAATTAGGTACGAAATCATCAGTTGCAGAATCCTTCTTAAATAGAAATTATACAATTGAAAGCTGGACAATAACTCCGCAGGTAATATATCAACCAAATAGTACTTACAAAATACTTACAACATTCAGAAACGCTGATAAGTCAAATAGAGCAATAAATAATAATCAGGAAGAAGCGAAGATTTATGATTTAAGTACTGAGTTTAAATATAGTTCTATTAAAAAGGGAATTATCGGAATCAAGATAAACTATTTAAAAATTAGTTATAACGGAGAAGCCAATTCGTCGTTGGCTTATGAGATGCTGGAAGGACTAAAAGAGGGAATTAATTTTAAATGGCAATTATCTATTCAAAGAAATCTAGGAAATAGTTTACAATTATCATTAAATTATGAAGGAAGAAAGCCGAGCAATTTTGGTATTATTCATACCGGTGGAATGCAACTGCGAGCGTTTTTTTAAAGTATTATTTCAAAATAACTGACGCACTACCTATTTGATTTCCCTCACAATAAATTTCTGTAGAATATTTCCCTGCATTAAATGCATTCCCCTTTTCCCAGTAGATGCATAAATCAGTACTTTTATTTTCGTAAAAAATAGTCTGACGAATAGTGTAAATAGAAGCTTGTCCTTTTAACATAAATGTTTCGTTAGAAGTTGACAAAATTGTTCCATCAGGTCCGATTACTCGAAGGTATATATCCTTTGCGCCTTTATCTGCAACTTGATTACCAATAATTGTGAAACAAGTTTTAATTCGGTCGGTTTGTTTTGCTTTTGTTGTTTCAATTTCTTTCCCGCTTCCTTTGTATTTTACTCCAGTTGTAATTGCGTTAACTGTTTTAAGTACGGAGGCAATGGCTACTTTATTTGATAAAGTACTATTCTCTTGAATTAAAGATCCGACTTTTGAGTTGGCAGAAGATAAATCCTGGCTTAGTAAATCATTTTGATTAGAAAGGTCTTTGTTGGCTATCTTTAATGAATCTATTTGTGCTATATAATTTTGGCTTAGTTGTTTTAAATTGGCTATTTCTAATTTTGCTTTTTTAATTTGAGCAGCATCTCCCGAGTTAATTAATCGTTGAATCTCAGCTATTTTAGTTCTAATTTCTTCATCTTTTGAACTTAATAGATTTTGAAGACCAGCATTTTCTTGATTTAACTTATCGAACTCATATTTAACTTTTTGAAGCTCTGCATTTAGTGCCTCCTTTTCTGCTGCTGTATTTTTAAGTTCTACGGTTGTTTGCTGCAAGTCTGTTTTTTTATTAAAAAACTGCCACAATAAAAGGCCATTTACCCCTAACAGAACAGATATGATGATAATGACAATTGTTTTTTTCGAGTTGGGTTCTTTGTTTTCTACAGACATAAACTTGCAATTAGGAAAGGTTTATAGTAATATGTGGATAAAAATAAGTAAAATAAGTGCTAATTCCATCTTAAACTTTTGCCTATTCACCCAACAAAATGCCCACTTCAGATAAATTTAAAACTAATTGGAGCAGTTTGATGTATTTTACGCTCTCAAAAATAACAATTTGGTAAGGTAGATGCAGATTGATTTGATTACATTTGTAGAGCGGATTGAAAGCATAAAAATCACTAAATACATTTAATGAAAAAACTGCTATTGCTTTTACTTCTTTTTTCGACAATTGCCGGAGAGGTTTTTTCGCAGGTAACAGGAGACTATAGATCTATGATATCGGGGGGTTGGTCAACTGCATCTACATGGCAGACATGGAATGGTACGATTTGGGTTGTTGCAGCAACAGCTCCTGGTGCAACCAATAATGTTAAAATTCTTAATGGACATACAATAACCGTTACTACTTCAGGGGCGCCTTGTGCAGATTTAGTGGTAGATGCTGGCGGTAAATTATTTTGCAATGGTTTTGTGAATGTTTACGTGAATGTTTATGGTGATACACTGATGTCCAATGGCACAGTAGGTAATGGTGCTACTTTTGATGGAATTTCATTTAATATTTACGGAGCGAATTGTCGGATTTTAGGAACCACTGGGACATTTGATGCTTCAAGGATTCGTAAAAACGATGCAACCAATACAATTACTAATTTAATTATTGAGAGAGACGTGAAGTTGCGATTTTGTGGTGGTCGTCAGACTCAAATATATAATAATGCGAACAACGCAGGAGGATCAACAGGGACACGTTTTAATGTAACTGTTGCTACTGGTGCAACACTTATGTTAGATTCTACCGTTTCGGCTGAATGCCAAGCTACAGGATCATCTACAACTGTAACCCTTGCCTGCGGAACCATATCAGGAAACATTAATGTTACTACACTCGCAACCACTGGAATTTCGGTAGGTATGATGGTGTCGGGTGCAGGAATTATTCCTGGTACCACGGTAGCATCCGTAGTTTCGGGTACACAATTTACATTATCTCAAAATGCTGTGGTTACCAATGCAATCAATAATCTCACTTTTGGTGGTAATCAGATAACCAACACAACCCCCATTAATTCTTATTATGGAACAACATTTTCAGTACCTGGTTCTCTAGTTAATTGCCGGGTATATGGTGCCGGTATTGCTCCTGGTGCATATATAGTTTCAACTGCTCTTGTATCGGGGTCCTCTTATAATTTGCAATTAAGTTTACCTAATACTGGGCCTGTTAGTGGAACTGTTTATTTTTTATCAGACGGAAATGCAGCAGTTGATGGTATTACTGGTACAGCACCTGGCGCATCAGCAGGTTCTTTCACAATTAACGGCACTATGCTAGTATCTGGATTTTTGTATTTAACCACTAATAATGGAAGTACGGTTGCAGATTCTGCAGTAACTTGGACAGTAAATAATGGCGGGTTATTAAAGGTAGGCAATGTTTTAACTTCAGCAAGTGGAACTGCAAAGCATACTTTTAGAGTAGCGGCAGGGGGGAAATTTGAAGTTTTTGGATTGCCAGGATTCTCAACTGCGTTAAATGCAACTAATAATATTTACGATTTACAAGCAGGAAGTTTTACAGAGTTTTCAGGAAAGGGGAATCAGAACGTGCCGGTAATTTTATCAGTACCTCCATCCTCTGGCTATTATGGTAATCTTAAAATTTCAGGTTACGGGGCAAAGTCAGAAATAGCTACTACGGCTTACTCTATTTTTAACAATTTTGAAATTTCAAATGCCTCAGGAGCTCCCAAATTTAACGGGTCAGTATCGACTCAATTTTTGGTAGGTGGTAATTGGATTAATTATGATGATTCGGCTTTTATAGAAAATGTAAACCTTCCAACAGTTACGTTTAACAGAACAGGAGTTTCTACTATATTTTGTCCATCAGGAGAGGTATTTCCCGTACTCAAATATCAAAAAACAGATTCATCAGAAGTAAAATTTTTATCAGATGTTACAGTAAGAACACAATTATCCATAGCAAGTAATGGTAGAGTTAATTTAAATGGTAATACATTAAATGTTTTATCGCCTTTAAATAACGGAATAACAACTATTTCAGCAACAACAGCAAGATATATTCTAGGAGAAACCGGCAATTTCAATTCAAAAGTGCGTTGGAATATTGGTACTACAAATACCTATACTAGATACGCAATTCCATTCGCAAAAGAATCAGGTTCTGCTAACTATACACCATTTGCTTTTACTGTGGATGCAAATGTTCAGGTAGATACCATGACAGTGTCAACGTATGGTACGCCTGCTACTAACTTGCCTTGGCCATCAGCAGCTCCCTATGGAGTTGCCAATTTGAATTCATCTACTAATCTTAGTCCAGATAATCGCGATGCAACAGCTGATCGTTTTTGGTATGTTGGCTTTACCTCGCCAAACGTCGTCAATGATACTATCGTGTTAACCTATGCATCCCCATCCGAATTGCCTGCATCCCCTTACAATATTGCAGACTCAATTCGTGGTCAATATTGGGATGGTGCTAACGGATCATGGGCCCTGCCTGTTGTAGGTTATAATAGTTTAAATGCCGTTGTAATTCCAAGTCCATCATTGAACAAAGTATGGTCGTTGGTGAGTAATATTTCCCCTATGGGCCCGCTTCCTTTACCAATTGAGTTGATAGATTTCAAAGGAAAATATATTAATAACCAAAGTGTGCTTTCATGGATAACTGCATCTGAAAAAGACAATGATTATTTTATTTTGGAAAGAAGCGAAGACGCCCATGAGTTTACGCAAATAGGTAAAATAGATGGGGCTGGTAATTCCAATTCATTTTTAAATTATCAATTTATTGATCCAAAGCCAATCAATCAGGTGGCTTACTACCGATTAAAGCAAATAGATTTTGACGGGCAATATTCTTATAGTCAAGTGATCGCTTTAAGAAATAATCAAAAACTGAATACAGAAATCAAGGCTTATCCAAACCCTTCCAACGGTAATTTTTTAATAACTAATATCCCTTTTCAGACGGGGGAGGCTTTCGTTTGTCAAGTTTTCAACATGCAGGGGGAACTTTTGAAAAAAGACTTGCACATTTCAGATACAAATAATAACTTTCAACTCCAATTAAATGAACTGAAAAGTGGAGTTTATTGGGTAAGCTTAACAAACGGCACTAGCACCGTTACTACCCGAGTTAATCTAATTAAGTAAAAATAATTTAGAAATTATTTGTTGTTAATATTCAATTAACAACAAAGTCGGTAATTGCATTTATAAAAATTAACCTAAAAATATGTCGACAAGTTTTACGAATTCGAAAAAATTAACCTTAAAGAAAATTAAATCACTGGCTCTATTCTTTGCCTTGATATTAGTGACTAGCTTTAAAGCTAATGCTCAAGCTGTTTACACGCAAGACTTTAATTTTTCTGGCGGATTAACAACTAATGGATGGACTGCTCATAGCGCTGGTGGAACAAGTGTTATTTCAACTACAACCGGTTTAACTTATGGTACTCATGCTGGAAGCGGCGTTGGTAATGCCGCTTTAGTTGGTTCTTCTGGTGAGGATATTAATCAAACATTTACCAGTCAAAGTGGAAATGGAACGGTAGTTTATACTTCATTTTTATGTAATGTGAATGATGTTTCTACTGCAAAACCAGGAGATTACTTTTTTCATTTAGGGAGTCCGGGTGGGACTACTTGGACTGCTTTTACTTCAAGGGTATTTGCTAGAATTGTGAGTGGGAATGTAAATTTTGGTATTAGTAATACTTCAACTGCAACCTATGGTACAACCAATTTTTCGAAGAACACCACCTATTTGATTATTGTAAAATATACAATTAATACTGGGGGCGCAGATCCGGTATCGATGTGGGTACTTCCTAGTGGATTACCTGCTTCAGAAGCTTCTGCTGTTTCGGCGGAAGTAACCAATACAACAACTTCAGGAACAAACGATGTAATAAATACTGTCGGACTTCGTCAAGGTACCGCGGCGAATGCACCACAAGTTATCGTAGATGCAATTCGTGTTGGTACTGATTGGGCCTCTGTTGTGCCAGTAGCTGCTAATGCTCCTTCAACACAAGCATCAACAATTACATTTACTAACTCAACATCAAACTCAACCGATGTTAGCTGGACTAACGGTAATGGCAATGGGCGAATTGTAAAAATGAATACTACCAACTCATTTACAAATCCATCAAACGGTACACTACCAACAGCAAATGCAACGTATAGCACAGGAGAGCAAGTGGTTTATGCCGGAACAGGAAGCACGGTCTCAGTTGCGGGATTAAATCCAGGTCAGGCCTACTACTTCAGAGTTTATGAATACAATTCAACTGGGACTTTATACAATACTACAACTGCAACTAACAACCCAAATTCTGTAACTTTAAATTATCCTGCACCTACATTATCTAGTATTAATCCAACAAATACGAATGCTGCGGGCTCATCATTTGCTTTAACGGCAACGGGAAGCAATTTTTATCCTGCCTCAGTTATTAATTGGAATGGTTCTGCAAGAACAACAACGTATGTAAATGCAACTACTTTAACTACAATAATCACAGCAGCAGAAATAGCAACAGCTGGAACAGCAACAGTAAGTATAACTAATCCTACACCAGGTGGAGGAACTTCATCATCACAAACATTTACAATAAATGCTAATGTGTCTCCTACAATTGCTGTTACATCGTCATTAACGAATTTTGTCGGTGAAGCTTTATCACCATCTACTTCGCAATCTTATACTGTAGCAGGAAGTAATTTAACGAACAATATAATAGTAACAGCCTCTTCTAATTATCAAGTATCGTCAGATAACGCATCTTGGTCAAGTGCTATTACAATTAATCAAAGTGGAGGAAGTGTTGCTTCAACAACAGTATATGTTCGATTAAATGCAGCAACATCAGGTACTTATTCAGGTACAATAACACATACTTCTACAGGAGCAGGTGACCAAACGGTTAATTTAAATGGTAGTGCAATTAGTGCTGTACCAACAACACAATCTGCGTTATCGGTAACAGCTGCAACAGCAAATTCGCTTTCATTTTCAATGAATGGAGGAAATGGCGCAGGAAGAATTTTAGTAGCATCAACATCTGCTGTAAGTTTTATCCCATCAGATGCAGTCGCAGCAACAGGAGTGAATGCAAACTGGACATTAGCAACTGATCAAGGTTCTTCTAATAAAATTGTCTTTGATGGTTCGGGTACATCCGTAACCGTTAGTGGATTAACAGCAAGTACAACTTATTATTTTGCAGTTTATGAATATAATGGTTCTACAACAACTTTAAATTATTTACAGACTGCACCAGGTACACTATCAGCTTCTACATTAGTGGCTGAGCCTACCACAGCTTCACTTGTATCAATAACTCGAATTACTGCCGATACAGCTTATGTAAACTTTACAGGAGGTAGTGGTCCAAACAGAATTGTGGTTGTTAATACATCAGGAGCAGTAAGTTTTTCTCCTGTTGATGCAACAACATATACAGGGGCTAATCTTGATTTAAATAGTGCTTTTGATTTAGGTGGAGGAAATAAATTAGTATATCAAGGTAATGCAACATCAGCAAAAATCACAGGATTTGCAGTTGGTTCTAATTTCAATGTTACTGTTTTTGAATATAACGGCAGCGGCACAACGTTAAATTATAAAAATACAGGTGCATCTGCATCTGCTGTTTCTCCTTCTTATATTTCATATACAAGTGGAAATTATTTCCAGGACTTTAACACATTACCATCATCAGGAATATTTCCAACAAGTGGATTTGGCCAAGGTCCTTATCACTTAACATCATCTCCAATTAATGCATCAGG
>CALQOD010000016.1 GCA_943332105.1 Chitinophaga pinensis
TAACAACATTACTACCACCACCTGTTACGGCTGCTGCTGCACCACCTGTAGAAAAGGTTCCTAAAGACAGTGGCGGTACTGTTGGGGCAACTGTAGTGGCTGCTGCAACTCTTGAAAATTCAGCCACAATACCTTTACGGGTTTTCCAACCCGGCATTGGAAAGAAGTTACCTTCTGCACTTTCAGTTTGAAGCACAACTTGCGCTCTTACATCCATTGTACCACAAGAAATTAAAATCAAAAGGAGAAACATAATAGATTTCAATCCTTTTTTTACATAGCTAAACATGTAGTTGTTTTTCATACGCAATAATGTTTTTTACTCTTAAAACAATCAGCCGAAACTAAATAATCAGATGATGGTTTGGTGTTTTTATGAACTTTATTTTGAAATGCAGTTTGCATTTCAGTGGAGGTATTTATTCTAATGTGGAGGTAAATATAAAAATCTAAATGTAATTTATCAAGTGTTTTTACTGTTAAAATCTTAAGAATTTCTTCAAATTCAATAAATGATAGGTTAACGTACCGAAATGACAAGTGAAACTTATATAATTTGATTATTTCCTTAAATGATGCTATTATATTGTTTTTCAATTAATTAGGATTATTGGTGGATATTTTTAAGTTTATCTTATTTCGTTTTAACTTCGCGAGGCCTATGAAACCGATTTTTTACAAAAAAGTTACATCTCAGGAAGCAAAAATTCTTAGTAAGAGAATTATTTTGCTTGGGCAACAATTCGAATATTTCTCATTTCTTGAAACGGGATTGAAAAATCATCAAAATTTAGTGTATGATTTTGTAGCTGGTTTTGGCGCAAAAAGTATTTTTAATCTAAGTAATCTTCCCTTAAATACGGTGGATGATTTTCTTAATAACAATACAAACGAATGGAAATTCGTTCAGCTAAACTACAATTTATTTAAATCTATATATCCTGGAATAAAATCAAATCATGATAAAAAGTTTGATTTTAATTTATTAACCATATTTATCTCAGAGACAGTTATTACATTAAAAAATAACGAGATATTCATTTATGGGAATTATAATTTAATTGAATCAGCTTTACAATTAGATAATAATTCTATTTTATCAGCATCTAAACAATCAAAAAATACACTTATAAAACATGTTAATTTTAGCGAATATCAACTTCAATTTAACAAAATTCAGGATTATCTGAAAAGAGGAGATGTTTATGAAGTTAATTATTGCATTCCTTATTTTATAAAAACGGAAAAGCTAGATTTAATTACTATATATTCAAATCAAAAGAATATATCACCTGCTCCATTTTCTTCTTTCATTAAATGTAAAAACGATTATCTACTTTGTGCAAGTCCTGAACGATTTATTAAAAAAACAGGACAACATATTTCGTGTTTCCCTATGAAAGGGACTATTAAAAAAACAGGCGATGCACATCAAGATAAATTACTAAAATCGCAGCTATTATCCAGTGAGAAGGAAAAATCGGAGAATGTGATGATTGTGGATTTAACCCGCAACGACTTGAGTAAAATTGCAGAAAAAGGAAGCGTTTCCGTGAAAGAACTATTTGGCATTTATGAATTCCCTCAAGTCTATCAGATGATTTCTACCGTTGAGGCCCAATTAAAAGAAAATACGTCCTTCTCAACTATACTCAAAGCATTATTCCCAATGGGTTCAATGACTGGTGCGCCGAAAATAAGCGCTATCAAGATTATTGATGAAGTAGAATGTTTTTCAAGAGAACTTTTTAGCGGGTCTGTTGGCTATATAGAACCTAATGGCGACTTCGATTTCAATGTTGTTATTAGAAGTATTTTATATAATTCGGATAAACAAGAAGCGTTGATTGCTGCAGGGGGAGCCATCACTGTTCAAAGCAATGCACTAGACGAATACAATGAATGCCTTTTGAAAGCGAATGTCAATTTACAATTATTGGGAATTAATCTTTCTGAAATACATTTGCATAACGCATGAGTCAGACAATAACTATAGAACAACATTTTAACAATGCTATGAGGAAGTTTAATTCCTCTAAACTATTGCTTGCAGTTTCTGGCGGTGTTGACTCCATGGTTTTATTGCATCTGCTAAAAAAATCAGGATGTAATTTTGAAGTAGCGCATTGCAATTTTAATCTTCGAGGAGAGGATAGTGAGAAAGATTATTTATTTGTAAAAAAATCGTGTTTGCATTACGATGTTAATTTTAACGGTAAAAAATTTGAAACTACACTATTCGCGAAAGAAAATGGCTTATCTATTCAGATGGCGGCCCGCGAGTTGCGTTACAAATGGTTTAAAGAAATCATTGAAACAAAAAAGCTACAATACTTAGCAACGGCACATCATCAAAATGATCAAACAGAAACTGTACTATTAAATATTCTTAGAGGCAAGGGTAGTTTTTCGTGGGAAGGCATGAGTGTTATTAACAACTCTATTATTAGGCCTTTATTAAACGTTTCTAAAAAAGAACTGATTGCTTACGCGAAGGAAAATAAAATTGAATGGAGAGAAGATAGTAGCAATGAAAAATCAGATTATCAGCGAAATTATATTCGCAACACAATAATTCCCGAATTGGAAAAACATTTTCCATCAGCAGAAAACAACTTATTGCAGTTTGCAGCCATTAATCGTTATAACAACACTATTCTTCGCCAATTTATAAATGAAAAAAAACAGCAACTCTGTGATTTTGAAAATGGAATATTAAAAATCAATAGTGATTTGCTCGCAAAAGAAAATGACCCAGCAATTTTATTGTTTCATTTGATAAATTCTTATGGATTTAATTTTGAAAATTGCAGTCAAATGATTCAAGCAAAGAATACGTCGGGAAAGAAATTCTACAGTTCAACGTATATCGCATTAATTGACCGAAGCAGCATTTTGATTAAAAAAAGTGAGGTTGTAAATACCCCCTCGTTACAATTTGAAGAACTTAGTAAGTCCATCACATTTAACCATTATGAATTTACATTTCGGGAAATGGCTCAGCAGCAGATTGAGTTTAAAACGCATTTAAAGTCTTTGGCATTAATTGACCAAAGCAAAATTATTGGGCCTCTCGAATTAAGAACCTATAGAGAGGGAGATTACTTTTATCCATTAGGCATGAAAGGTAAAAAGTTGCTAAGCGATTTTTTTATAGATGAGAAAATTAACGATTTTGATAAAAAACAAATTCCGCTTTTGTGCAACAACCATCAAATTATATGGGTTGCCGGATATCGATTGGATGAAAGATACAAAGTAACCGATTCAACCAAAAAGATTTTAAGAGTGGATATGAGCACATCCCTTGCCTGAAGTCCGATTACAATTAACAGCTATTTAATAGGCGCATCTTTCGTTGAAAGGTATTTAATCCTTATTTTTGCCCCTCAAACAATAAACTATGCCAAGAGGACCCATTTCACAATTCATGGAAAAGCATTACTTACATTTCAATGCTGCTGCCATGGTAGATGCTGCCAAAGGATATGAGACCCATTTATTAGAGGGCGGTAAAATGATGATTACTTTGGCTGGCGCGATGAGTACAGCTGAGTTAGGAATATCATTAGCCGATATGATTAGAGCTGGTAAAGTAGATATTATTTCATGCACAGGTGCAAATCTGGAAGAAGATATCATGAACCTGGTAGCTCATTCACATTATAAGCGAGTACCTAATTATCGTGATTTAAGTCCGCAAGATGAATGGGAATTGCTGGAAGGTGGTTTTAACCGCGTAACAGATACATGTATTCCTGAAGAAGAGGCTTTTCGCAGAATTCAAAAACATATTTTCAAGCAATGGAAAGATGCGCAAGATGCGGGTGAAAGATTTTTACCTCACGAATATATGTACAAGATGCTTTTAAGCAAAGAAATGGAACAGTATTATGAAATTGATCCAAAAAATAGCTGGATGATAGCTGCTGCAGAAAGAAACTTGCCGATTATTGTTCCTGGTTGGGAAGATAGCACGATGGGAAATATTTTTGCTTCCTATTGCATCAAGGGAATATTAAATCCTTCTACTATGAAGAGTGGTATTGAATACATGACATGGTTAGCAGATTGGTATATAAAAAATTCAGGAGGCAAAGGAGTAGGATTTTTCCAGATTGGTGGTGGTATTGCGGGCGACTTTCCTATTTGTGTAGTTCCAATGTTATATCAAGATATGGAGATGGAAAGTATTCCTTTCTGGAGTTATTTCTGTCAGATTAGTGATTCAACAACAAGTTATGGTTCGTATTCTGGTGCAGTACCGAATGAGAAAATCACGTGGGGTAAATTAGATATTAATACTCCTAAATTTATTGTTGAGTCGGATGCTTCGATCGTTGCACCATTAATTTTTGCCTGGATATTAAAACAATAATTTCAGCGTTATAATAATATCATGTCTGATTCATTAATTATTATACCTACTTACAACGAAAAGGAAAACATCGGAAAGATGTTGGATGCTGTGATGGCGCTTACTTTTTCATTTGATGTTTTAATAATTGATGACAATTCGAAGGATGGTACAGCAGCTATTGTGAAAGATTATATCAAACAGTTCCCTAACAGAATTCACATTGAAGAAAGAAGTGGAAAATTAGGTTTGGGAACTGCTTATATACACGGATTTAAGTGGGCTTTAAAAAGAGAATACCAGTATATTTTTGAAATGGATGCCGACTTCTCACATAATCCGAATGATTTAATACGACTGCGCAATGCTTGTACAGAAGGAAATGCAGATTTAAGCATTGGCTCACGATACATAACAGGTGTGAATGTGGTGAACTGGCCGATGGGTCGTGTGATGATGTCGTACTTTGCATCGATGTATGTACGCATTGTAACGGGCATGACTATCCGCGATACGACTGCAGGTTTTAAATGCTATAATCGAAAAGTATTAGCATCAATCAACTTTGATAAAATCAAATTTACTGGCTACGCTTTTCAAATAGAAATGAAATTTGCTGCCTGGAAATTAGGATTTAAAATTGTTGAAGTGCCAATTATCTTTACTGACAGAAGCGAAGGGCAATCGAAGATGAGTGGGGGTATTTTTAAAGAAGCTATTTTCGGTGTGTTAGCAATAAAAATTAAGTCGTGGTTTAGCAATTACCGCAAAAAATAATTACGCAGTTGCTGTTGTTTTTCGCAACAGGACAAATCCAACAATACCCATTATTAATGATGAAAACAGTACCGCACATTTAACGGTGGTTTGTATTTCGTGATTAGGGAAGGCCAGCATCAAAATAAAAATTGACATTGTAAATCCAATACCACCTAACATTCCTGCACCAGCAATTTTTCTAAAATCACAACCTTCGGGAAGCTTTCCAATATTGGTATTAACAACAAGCTTTGTGGCGTAATAAATACCAATTGGTTTTCCCAGCATCAAGCCTAAACAAACACCTATTGTTACCCTATTGAACCATTCACTATAAGAATTAACTTCTATTACCATCGCCGTGTTAGCCATCGCAAACAATGGAAGAATGAGATAATCGACTGGAATGTTCAATGCATTTTGCAATCGTTCTAACGGGGACCCTGTAACGCTCATATCTTTTAAAGGAATAAAAAAGGCTGTTACAACCCCTGCTATTGTTGCATGCACGCCAGAGCATAAAATGAAATACCATGCAATAATTCCAAGGAGCAAATAAAATATTGGTCTTTTAATTTTTAGCAGATTCATTGTAAACATCAGGCAAAAAACCACTGCAGCATACAATAAATAAATCATCAATAGCTTCTGACTATAAAAAACAGCGATAACAATTACAGCTCCGAGATCATCAATTATAGCAAGTGACATTAAGAATAACTTTAATCCTGCAGGAATATGTTTACCAACTAAACTAAGCACAGCAACGGCGAATGCAATGTCAGTTGCCATTGGTATGCCCCACCCTTTTTCAAATTCGGTATTAAAGTTTAGTGCATAATAAATGAGCGCAGGAATTAGCATTCCTCCGATTGCAGCAACAAATGGAGTAATCGATTTTTTAAACGAAGAGAGTTCACCTATGATAAGTTCGCGTTTGATTTCTAATCCTACATTCAAGAAAAAAACAGCCATCAGAAAATCATTTATCAAAAAAAGAAAATCTGCTTTATGACCTGAAAAAGAAAAGCGCTCAAGCGTCCAAAAACGAATATAATTTTCTGAATACGATGAATTGGATAAGAATAATGAAATAATAGTAACAACTAAAAGTAATACACCTGTAGAGCGAAAATAGGAGCTCCACTTTAAGAAAGTATTCTTAAGCGTTGTCATAAAGTTTAAACGAATTTATCTCCACGCTTCAACTTCACATCATTAACAAACTGTCTAATTTGTTGCTCATCTGATTTTTTACAAACCAACAAAATAGTATCGGACTCCACAACGATATAATCATCGAGCCCTTGCAACACAACCAACTTATCTTTTGGCACATTGACAATACAATTCTTTGTTTCATAAGCCATGACATTCTTACCTACAATAGCATTATTATTTTCGTCGTGCTTAATATGTTCGTAAAGAGAGCCATAGGTGCCTAAGTCGCTCCATCCAAATTCTGTATTCATCACATGAACGTTACTAGCTTTTTCCATCACGGCAAAATCGATAGAAATATTAGTACACTGATGAAATGCCTGATGAATAAATTCGTTTTCGTTTTCTGTATCGTAGATATTTTCTTCTGCATCAAAAATGGCATACATATCTGGGAGATGCATTTCAAATGCTTTTAATATCGATTGAACATTCCAAAGGAAGATACCTGCATTCCATAAAAACTCTCCTGATTGCAAAAAGAATTTTGCCATTTCAAGATTTGGTTTTTCTGTGAAAGTTTTGACTTTAGATATTTTATTTTCAGCTGTAGATTTATCATCAATAAACTGAATATATCCATAGCCTGTATCTGGCCTGCTTGGTTGGATGCCCAAAGTTAAAAGGACTTCGTTTTCACTTGTATAATCTAATCCTTGTTTAATTGCACGAACAAAGGCCTCCTCTTTTAAAATCACATGATCGCTAGGTGCTACAACAATATTTGCGTTAGGATTACGCATTGCAATTTTTTTAGCAGCATACAAAATGCATGGTGCTGTATTCTTACGAAATGGCTCTGCTAAAATTTGGTTTTCATTGATTTCTGGCAGCTGTGCTTTTACCAGATTTACATAATCAATATTGGTAACAATTATTATATTTTCTTTAGGACAAACATTTAAAAACCGATTGAATGTTTGTTGCAATAGCGACTTGCCCGTGCCTAGAATATCCAAGAACTGTTTCGGGTGGGCGTTACGACTCATAGGCCAAAATCTGCTGCCTACGCCGCCTGCCATGATCACGCAATAATTATTTTCCATACTAAAATTTAATTCGCGTATTAAACTAATTAATAATTTAAGTTGTAATTAACTACTTTAATGAAGATAATGCTTCATGCAAAGTTTTCATCATCATAGGAATATTTTCCTTTTTACAGGTTCCAACCGATAGTCGGTACCAGGTTGACTCCTTTGCGGCACCAAATGCTGAGAATGGCACTACCGCCATCTTTGCTTCATTTAAAATAAATTCTGTAATATCATCTGTTGTTGCCAAAACTTTACCTTGTTGCGTTGTTTTGCCTTTAATTTCAAATTGTATAGTAAGATAAATTGCAGCCATTGGCTCAATACAATTTACCCCTAAACTCTTCATCGATTGAAATCCTATATAAAACGATTCTAATCGCTCAAACACTTCCTTTTTAAATTCCTCTATATAACTATTAAAATTAACATGATCCGCCATAAAACGAGCAGATGCTACTTGTTCTGCTTTGGGTGCCCATGCACCAATATGGGAAAGAATAGATTTCATTTTATCAATGATAGCTGCTGGACCAAACGCCCAACCAACACGAATACCTGTAGCTGCAATTGACTTAGACAATCCATCAACAAAAATTGTATACGGTCTTAATTCAGGAAATAGTGTAACTGGGTCGTAGTGCTTATTTGCACCAAATGTTAATGCAGAATAAATTTGATCATACATCACATACAATGGTTTATCATTATCTCCTCTTGATTTATTTTCTTCGATTACCAACTTGCAAATTTCGCTTAACTGCTCTTTTGACATTACTGTTCCTGTTGGGTTCTGTGGAGAGCAAAGTGCCAGCAAACAAGCGCCTTTAATATGGGGGCGAAGATCATCTGCCGTAGGCATAAAATTATTTTCTGGAAAAACTTCAACTGCTACTCCTTTGGCTTGCATTAAATGGCAATAGTGATTATTATTCCAGCTAGGCACAGGATAAACCACTTTGTCACCTGGATCAACAATAGTTGAATAAATACCATAGATTACAGGACGAGCACCTCCAGCAATTAATACTTCATCAGGAGAATAACTTAAATTTTGAAAACGATTGATAAAAGATGAAACTTCTTTACGCAGATTAAGCATCCCATTTGCAACAGGATAATTAGTGTGACCTTCAGTGTAAGCCTTTATTATTTCATCACGTAACGAAGCTGGTATTGGAAAAATTGTCGGATCAAAGTCTCCAATTGTAAGATTAGCAATTGGCTCCCCATTCTTTATTAGTTCATTTACCTCATTTGCAAGCTTTATAATTTCAGAGCCAATTAAATGCTCTGCCATATTTGAAACCTTCATTTTTTCCTGTTGTTTTGTTTCTACTGACATAAACTACCTTGCTAGTGTGCAAACCTACATATAATTTAAAATTAACTGAAAATAAAAGATAAAATATTATTATTCCGTTTATAATTAATTAAAATAATGCCCTTTAATATTAAAATAAGCTTTATCAATCAAGTTGTTAATTAAAATCAAAGCTTAAAAACTATAAATTTTACATTATTCAATATCTTAGCACCTATGTTTTCTAGAAAAATATTCTTGGTAATAATTTGCCTTTTTGTGGGTTTGAATCTTTTTGCGTCTAATAGTTTAAAAAGAGATGAAAAGCATGCGCCAATTTTATCAGTAGAAGAATTAAATCAACTTTACGATCGTGGTGTAAAATATTGGGAGACGGGGAACGGGCGAAGTTCTTTTTATGCCTTAGATAGCTTACGGAAAATAGATTTGACAACAGAAAATGCAAATATAAAAAGTAAGGGGATGATTTATATTGCCAAGTGTTTTTACTCGCAAAAAAACTTTCGTTACACTATCAACTATTTGAATCTAGCATTGGTTTTTGGCAAAAATTTTCTCGATTTTGATACCCGAATAAGTATTTATGATATGATGATTACTTGTCATCATGCAACAAAAAACAGCTCACAGGAAACCTATTTTGCTCAATTAAAAAAGTCGATCACCGATAGTATTCAAACAGCTAAAATGCAGTTTCAGGTCGACTCATTAAAGCAGGCATTAGAAGTTCAAAAAACCACACCAGTAGCTACAAATGAAAATGAAAATCAAACAGCGCCACAAGCCACTACTAATGGAACTAATAATGACAACTCTAACTACCTATTAATAATAGCAATAGCTGTTGTAACGATTGGCATTTTACTTTTTATGTTGTTTAGAAAAGGTGAAGGTGGTAAGATTGGAAAAGCGAAACCTGTTGAGATCCGTAAAATTGATGCAACTCCCAACAAAGGAAGTAATGCATTGATTGAAAAAATTGCTAAGGTGGAACTAGTATTTATTCGTGCAGAAATATTAGGAGAATACGGCAATAAGAAAACAGTAGTTAAAATCATTAGTGATTACAATACACAGTTGCCATTAATAATAAAAAATTTAGACGAGGCTATTACCACAAATGATAATGAACCAATCATTACAGCATTATCTTATTTAAAGCCTTACTTAACTGCATTTGGCATGTCGACCACCATGGCTATGCTAAACGAAGTAGAGGCTGAATCAACAACAGAAAAGACCACTAGGTTATTATCCAGAGTTTTTCAGATCAGAAATCATATTCGACGTGCACACGACGAAACGAATTCGTTGATGGAGGTGTTAGGCTAGGTTGCTTCGGCTCCGCTCAGCAACCTGATTTATCGTCTACGCTTAATCGTTTACTTCGACTACGCTCAGTAAACGGGATTTATCGACTTCGCTCAGCAAACTAATTTATCCAATTAAATTAAAACGAATTTGACTAGGTTACTGAGCGTAGCCGAAGTAACCTTGTTTATCGACTTCGATGTTTAAAATAAATTTGAATAGGTTACTGAGCGTAGCCGAAGTAACCTTGTTTATCTACTTCGATGTTTAAAATAAATTTGACTAGGTTACTGAGCGTAGCCGAAGTAACCGTGATAATTAATTCAAAGCTGCCAAAATTTTATTTTCCACGGCTTCGCTATTCCAGCTTTGTTCGATATTATCCATTGCCATTACCGATTGCATAATAGCCTCTTGTTTATTACCAATACGTAAAGCTTCACTATATCGAATTTGTGGACTATAAGTAACCATCGTATAAAGAGGGATCCACTTATCAGGATGTTTTTCGCTAAACCAGGCCTCAATTTTTTTCTGTAATAAGAAAGAAGGATTACCTACTCTATCACGCATCTCGATAAAATTTGCTAACGCTAATTCTGCAATAGCATCGGCATCAGGCTTTCTTAAATTTTGAAATTCTTCAAAAATAATATTCCAATTATCGCCATGATTTTCCATTAATTCATTCAGCACAACACAATCTTCAAATCCACAGTTCATTCCTTGTCCGTAAAACGGCACAATAGCATGCGCAGCGTCACCCAACATAAGAACTTTATCCTGATAGCGCCAAGGGAAACAACGAACGGTTACTAATGATGAAGAGGGATTATTAAAGAAGTCTTGCTTAAGTGTTGGAACCAACGGAATCAAATCAGCAAAATTATCTTCGAAGAACTTCATCATTTTTTCTTCGGTGTCAATTGCTTTAAAAGACTCCTGGCCATTCATAGGATAAAACAAAGTACACGTAAAACTCTTATCCATATTAGGCAATGCAATTATCATAAAAGAATTGCGTGGCCAAATATGCAACGCACTTGGATCCATAGCAAACTCTCCATCGGCAGTTGGAGGAATAGATAATTCCTTATAGCCATGCTCCAGATATGTTTGCGAATAATTAAACATATCCGTTGTTAACTGAAACTGTAAACGCCCTGAAGAATATGCACCATCGGTAGAGAATATACGATCAGGATGAACTTCAACAACTTCTTTTGATTCTGTGTTTTCAAACTTAGCAGAACATGATTTCAAATCAACATCTAAACAACGATGATTAAAAATAATTTTTACTCCATGCTCTTCGGCTAAATCCATCAAAACACAATTTAATCCACCACGCGAAACGGAGTTGATTACCTGTCCATCTTTACCATAGGCTTGATAAGTCAGTTCTCCTTTTACACTATGCATCATACGACCTGCCATGGGGATTGCAACTTTTTTTATTTCATCAACGATTCCAACACCTGCTAATCCTCTCCACCCTCTATCGCTTAGTGCAAGATTAATTGAACGACCTGCGCTGATTCTATTTTTTCTTAGATCGGAACGACGTTCATAAACAGTAACATTATATCCGCGTTTTGCTAAATAGATACTTAACAATGAACCAACAAGACCTGAACCGATAACAGTAAAATTTTTCATGATAGAAATATGATTTTCAAGCGCCAAATTAAACAAAACAAGCGTAAATATTTATTTAAATTTGCAGTATATGACAAAGAGTAAGTTGAGAAAAATACAATTGCTTTTTTCAGTAGGTTTCTCTCTAATAAAATCAGGCTCTGCTCATTTACAAATCATTATTTGATATTAAAATTAGCAGGCCAAATTGTACTTTATAGTCTATAAGTAAAACATCATACAATATTGATATTGGGGCATTTTTACAGCGCCTCTATCGCATCTTTCAAGATTTGGCCAAATCTATAAACATCATTAAAACTATTATATAACGGCACCGGAGCTACGCGAATAACGCCACTTCCTCTGCCCTCTTGATCGGGCTCACGCCAATCGGAAATAACACCTTTGCTTGTTAATGTATCGAATATACTTTTGCCATCTGTTTCAAATTTTAACGATAGCTGACAACCTTGATACTGTTCGGAAAATGGAGTGATTACTTTTACTAAATCACTTTTATTACAACTTGCAAGGACATCTTTAATTACAAATTGTAAATAAGAAGTAAGTGCATTACTTTTAGTTACTAATCGATCCATACCCGCTTCATCAAACAATTCGAAGGAAGCACGCAGAGCAGCCATTTCGAGAATAGGCGCATTACTTAATTGCCAGCTATCGGCAGTTAAAACAGGTGTAAACTGATGAGGCATTTTAAATCTCGTTGCGGGATCATTTCCCCACCATCCGGCGAAGCGAGGCAAATGAGGATTTTTAACATGTTTTTCATTCACGAAAATTCCTCCTACCGTTCCTGGTCCGCCGTTTAAATATTTATAAGAACACCAGGCAGCAAAATCAACATTCCACTGATGCAATTCTAATTTTAAATTTCCCGCTGCATGTGCTAAATCAAAGCCAGCATAGGCACCTACTTCATGTGCTGCTTCTGTTATTTTTTTAAAGTCGAGTACTTGTCCTGTGAAATAATGAACCCCACCAAACATTACTAACGCTAACTCATCACCGCAATCATCAATTGCTTGTAAAATATCATCTTCATTAATTAATTCAGAGCCTTCTGTTGGCTCTATTTCAATAATTGCATCATCTGGATCGAAGCCATGAAAGCGAGCTTGTGACTGAAGAGCATAGCGATCAGAAGGGAATGCGCCAGCTTCACATATAATCTTATAGCGATCTTTGGTTGGTCTGTAAAAAGAGACTAACAGTAAATGAAGGTTCACCGTTAAGTGATTCATGATTGCAATTTCAATAGGCTTTGCACCTACAATTCGTGCTGCAGAATCACGCACTAATTCATGGTAGGCAAACCAACCTGTATCTTTTTTAAAATGCCCCTCTACTCCTAACTGGGCCCAATCTGTTAATTCCTGATTGACATAAACAATTACATTCTTAGGTTGCAATCCTAATGAGTTACCACAAAAGTAAACGGTATCCTCTCCATTGTGTTGAGGAATATTAAAACGGCCACGCATATACGCTAACTCATCATCGCTGTCAGATTTTTCAGCAAATGTTTTTGTGTTTTCGTATGTGTTAGTCAAACTCATTGTTTGAATTATTGATTTAAACAAAAGAAGGCACTCAAAAGAGTGCCTTCGCTAATTATTATTTTTTATTAATGATCATGAGATGTATTACTCTCAGGTGTTTCAGAGAACGGAACAGTCTGAGGAATAAAATCTTCTGGAGCCCCTGGCTTACTATAATCATAAGGCCAACGGTGAACTTCTGGAAGTGCTCCAGGCCAGTTACCATGTAAATGCTCTATTGGTGCAGTCCATTCAAGCGTATTTGCTTTCCAAGGATTTTGAACAGACTTCTTACCATAGCGCATGCTATAATAGAAATTGAACAAGAAAATAAGCTGTGCTAAACCACCGATAATCGCGAATACAGTAACAATATGATTAATATTTACTAAAGCATCGAATGACTCGTATGATGTAAATGCATAATAACGTCGAGGCATACCCGCTAATCCTAAGAAGTGCATTGGGAAGAAAGTTCCATACAATCCAATTAATGTCAACCAAAAATGGATATAACCCAATTTCTTATTCATCATTCTTCCATACATACGAGGGAACCAATGATAAACACCTGCAAACATACCAAAGATAGCTGAAGACCCCATTACTATGTGGAAGTGAGCTACTACGAAATAAGTATCGTGAATATTAATATCTAATGCTGAGTCGCCTAAAATGACACCCGTTAAACCACCAGTAATAAATGTTGATACTAATCCGATACCGAATAACATTTGGGGGGTAAACTGAATATTACCTTTCCATAGAGTAGTTATATAGTTAAACACTTTTACAGCAGATGGGATTGCAACCAATAAAGTAGTGAATACGAATACTGAACCTAAGAATGGATTCATGCCCGTTATAAACATATGATGACCCCAAACAACGAACGACAAGAAAGCAATTACTAACATTGAACCAATCATAGCTTTGTAACCGAAGATTGGTTTACGAGAATTTACAGATATTACTTCTGAAGCTAAGCCTAATGCAGGTAACAAAACGATATATACTTCTGGGTGACCTAAGAACCAAAATAAATGTTGATATAAAATTGGAGAACCACCAGCATGATCCAAAGGTGCTCCATCAATAAAGATATCGCTTAGATAGAAGCTAGTTCCAAAACTTCTGTCGAATACTAACAATAATGAAGCTGCTAATAAAACAGGAAATGATAATACTCCAAGTATTGCAGTAATGAAGAATGCCCAAATTGTTAAAGGAAGGCGTGTCATCATCATGCCTTTTGTTCTTAAATTCAAAACAGTAGTAATGTAGTTTATACCACCTAATAACGACGAAGCAATGAATAAGACCATTGAGATTAACCATAAAGTCATCCCTAAACCAGAACCTGGAATAGCCTGCGGCAATGCACTTAAAGGAGGATAAACTGTCCACCCACCAGAAGCAGGACCTGATTCAACTCCTAAGGATATAAGCATTACAACACTTGATAAAGCGAAGAACCAAAATGACAAGGCATTTAAAAATCCTGAAGCCATATCGCGTGCTCCCACTTGAAGAGGAATGAGTAAATTCGAGAATGTTCCGCTTAAGCCACCAGTTAAAACAAAAAATACCATGATAGTACCATGTATAGTAACTAACGCCAAATAAAACCCTGGATCGAGCTTACCATCTTTTCCCCATTTGCCAATTATATCTTCCAAGAAAGGGATTTTTGTATCTGGCCATGCCAATTGCATACGGAATATTAGCGACATAAACATCGCTAAAAAAGCCATAAAGATTGCAGTGTTTAAAAACTGCTTAGCAATCATTTTATGATCGGTAGTAAATATATACTTCGACCAAAAATTATCGTCGTGATCGTGATCATGATCATGATGACCGTGAGCGTGACCATGTGCATCTGCACTATGAGCAATGTGTTTATTTGGAGTCACTTCCATGTGAAAGTTATTTTTCGTTTAATTGGTTAAACAAATTATTTATTTACTATTTTAAAACTGTTGTTGCAGCTGCCATTGTTGCAGTTGGGGCAGCAGTCGTTGAATCTGTTGCAAGAGGGAATACTAATGGTTGTGATTTCAACCATTTATTATATTCATCCATTTCAACTACACGTACTGGCATTTTCATATTATAATGCGCAACACCACAAACTTTATTACAAAGCATTACATATTCAAACTTAGGATTCTTTGTTTCTTTTTGCATTTCAACAGTTGTCATAGTTGGCTTAAAAAAGAAACGAGTTGTCATACCTGGAACTGCGTTCATTTGCACACGAAAATGAGGTAAATAAACAGAGTGGATTACATCACGAGAATTAATAACCAACTCTATTTCACCTCCTTTTGGCATTACTAATTCATTCGAGATAATATCATCAGCAGAAGCTTTATCAGTTGAATCAACACCTATAGGATTGGCATCAGTAATGAGACGGAAATTAGTTTTACCTAAATTCTTATCAGCACCAGTATATCGAGTAGTAAAAACAAATTGCTTTGCATAAATCTGGATCTTCAATCCTTCCATCTTATCAGATTTATTAGTGATATCATTCCACTCGCGCATTCCAGTTACAATTAATGCAGCTAAAACAACAGTGGGGATAATTGTCCAAATTGCTTCCAATTTATTATTATCATAAAAATAGAAAGACCTTCTATTTTTATTGAATTTGTATTTGAATGCAAAGAAAAACAATAGGATTTGCGTAATCAGGAATGTGATGATTAATACGATCCAGTTTACTGACATTAAATTATCAATTGCAACTCCATGTTCTGATGCAGAAACTGGCAACATCAATGGAGAATATGCATTAATAAGATAAAACATGGTAATTAGTCCTACAATTAAGAACGTAAGCATACCGATACTATTCCAGCGGTTTGCACTTTCCTGTTCTGCTGCTTCGTTTTCTTCCGAAAGCTTAGATGCTATTGCCGCTACATTGGCTAAGCGAACTAAAACAAGAGTTCCAAAAACGACTGCTAAGATGAGCAAGATATTCATATAGAGTGTTGGTTGAGGGGATATTGAATTATTAAATTATTTCTTTTTATTAGATAGCATGATGTAAGCTCTCTTCAAGCAATGGGTGATTTTTTGCAATCAATGGGGCCTTGCTTAAATGATGTTGAACAAGGTACATGAACAAGCCGATAAATCCTAATGTAGTTCCGATTTCCATTAATCCAACAGATCCTAACGACAAGGCATTGCCGTGATGTGCTCCAGCTTCAGCAGCATGATGACCTGCAGTTAACATTGAACCAGGAATTACCATTACAAATGTATCTATCCAGTGACCGATAAAGATAACGATAGACATATACATTAGTAAGTATAATTTTCTTTTTGCATCTCTTGTCATTAATATTACAAAAGGTGCAATAAAGTTAATGAAGAATGAACCTAACCACCATCCACGATAGTGATCTTGACGCAACATGAAATAGGTTACTTCTTCAGGAATGTTAGCATACCAGATTAACATAAACTGACAAAACCATAAGTACGTCCAGAAAATACTGAAAGCAAACATAAACTTACCGATATCATGCAAGTGATGCTCTGTAACTTCCTGTAAATAACCTTTTGATTTTAAGTAAGTAATTGTAAAAATCAATGCTGCAATTGAAGTAATGAACATACCCGCAAATGTGTACCAAGCGAATAGGGTGCTGTACCAATGAGCGTCAATACTCATAATAAAATCCCACGACATTATTGATTCCGTAATTGCGAACAAAACTAAGAACTTAGCAGCTGCGCCTCTATTCTTTTTCCAATAAACAACACCGTCGCCTTCATCGCTTAACAAAGAATTCTTTCTAAATAATTTTACGAAATACGTCCAAATTGTAAAAAAAGCAACGATACGAATCCAAAAGAAAGCCGGATTTAAAAATGCGCTTTTACCTGCAATAATTGAATCATAATTTTCAGCGCCAGGAGTTGTTATTCCTGGGGCCATCCAATGATACAGTGACTGACCTCCGAATGCAATTATCAAAATCATAATTACACCAGCAACAGGCAATGCCTGCCCCATTGCTTCTACTGGTCTTTTAATTACTGCGCTCCATCCTACTTCGGCAACATATTGCACTGCTAGGAAGAAAGTTGCACATAGCGCCATTCCCATGAACATAAAGTTGTTCATTAATAAGTTTGACCATGTTTGAGTGTGATGGGTTGCAAACTGTGAAATGATTGCTATTAATCCAATAATAATCATTACGCCTGCAATCATTCTGTTTTTTCGGGTAAACTCGTATGGTTTCGTACTTGTTACCTCAATATGTTGATGGTGTCCCATAATTAATCGTTGATCGGTATTGAAATTATTAAGGCTTTACCTTAGTTGAATCGGTGGTAGTTGATGTAGTATAAACGAGAGGCTTGTTATCGTTTTGCAATTGATGAATATACATTACAATTCTCCATCTGTCTTCCGGATTAATTTGAGATGCATGTGCTCCCATCAAGTTAATTCCGTAAGTAATAGTGTGGAAAATTTTTCCATCTGTTAAATCACGCATTGCTCCTCCACGAGAAGAGTTTCCATTTGAATAAGAAGGTGGAGGTGGAAATTTGCCCAAAGCAACAATACTTCCATCACCTTGACCAGAAGTTCCATGACAATGCACGCAATAAATTTCATATTGACGTTTACCTTCTGTAACATTTTCTTCTGTTAAAGGAAGTGGATTTTTTACATCACGACTAGCTGCTTCATAGCCTTCATTTGATGAGGGGTAGTTGAAGAAAGTATAATTACGAGGAATGGTTCCTTTAACAGGAGCTTGCATCGTTAAACTATCTGGGAAGTTAGAGTTACCTGAGTAAACCTCATAGGAAGGAGAACGATACATATCAGGCATGTATTCTAATCCTGTGCTTTTCGGATCTTTACTACAAGAAGCAGCTAATATCACTACTGATATTACTCCGACGTATAGAATTTTGGAAGTTATCTTCATATCCTTGATTGCGATGGATTTTAAATTATCGCTATTTAGTTTTTAAGATTTAAATTCAACTGCACCAGCAGCTTTTACTAATGATTCAACTTTTGTAATATCTGTATCATCCTTTACCTGGATAGTCATTACGAAATGATCATCCGACATTCGTGGGTGAATTACATGCGGCTCAACACCAGGAAGAATCTTACTTCTTAATAAGAACGTAATTACCATTCCATGGGCAGCACACAATACTGTGCTTTCGAAAGTAACTGGAATAAATGCGGGCAAGTTTTTATAAAATGCAAAACTCGGTTTACCGCCAATATCCATTGGCCAGTCGAAAATGTTCATGTAATAAATCATCAATAATGCAAGACTCAAACCTGTCATTCCGTATAAAAATGCACAAATTGATATTCTAGTTCTTGCCAATCCTAATTCATGGTCTAAGCCGTGAATTGGAAATGGAGAGATTACATCTTTTACCTTTAGTCCTTGACTACGCAAAGTGCCTATTGCATTTAACACAACTTCATCATCATTGAAGATACCGTAAACGAATTTTTTTTCTGCAGCGCTCATGTGTGTTAATCTTAGTGATTTGATTGATTTGATTTTTTCTTTGCTCCTTCTGATGACGTCTTAACAATTGTTTTTAACTCACTCATTGCAATCACCGGAAATACACGAGCAAATAGCAAGAAACAGGTAAAAAATAATCCTAATGAGCCAATAAAAATACCTGCCTCAACCCAAGTTGGATGATACATAGTCCAGCTCGAGGTAATATAGTCTCGGTGCAAAGATGTTACGATAATTACGAAACGTTCGAACCACATTCCGATATTTACGAAAATCGATATAATGAAAGTAGCGAATACATTTTCACGAAGTTTAGAAGACCAGAACAATTGAGGCGTGATAACATTACAGGTCATCATACTCCAATAGGCCCACCAGTAAGGACCAGTAGCACGATTAATAAATGCATATTGCTCATATTCTACTCCTGAATACCAAGCAATAAAGAACTCTGTTATATATGCAACTCCTACTATTGAACCAGTAATTAAAATTACTCTGTTCATCATATCTATGTGATAAACTGTAATATAGTCTTCTAATGCTAATACCTTACGAACGATAATTAATAACGTCTGCACCATAGCAAATCCTGAGAAGATTGCACCTGCTACGAAATAAGGAGGGAAAATTGTTGTATGCCATCCTGGAACTATCGATGTAGCAAAGTCCATTGATACGACCGAGTGAACCGATAATACAAGCGGAGTAGATAAACCAGCTAATACTAAAGATACCTCTTCGAAACGTTGCCAATTTTTAGCTGTTCCTACCCAACCAAAACTTAAAATTGTATAAATCCTTTTTGACCATTTTGTTTTAGCACGGTCACGGATTACCGCAAAGTCAGGAATAAGTCCTGTATACCAAAAAACGAGAGATACAGAGAAATAAGTTGAAATCGCGAATACGTCCCATACAAGCGGTGAATTAAAGTTTACCCATAAGGAACCAAATTGATTTGCTAATGGTAAAGGCCAGTAACCAACCCACGGGCGACCCATGTGCGATAAGATAAACGTTGCAGCACAAATAACGGCGAAGATAGTCATCGCCTCTGCTGAACGGTTAATTGATAAGCGCCATTTTTGACGGAACAACATTAAGATTGCTGAAATCAACGTACCAGCATGACCGATACCTACCCACCATACGAAGTTGGTGATATCCCATGCCCAACCAACTGTTTTATTTAATCCCCATACACCGAGACCTGTACCCAATGTATAAGATACAGAAATGATCCACCAAAGCAAACCGGCAACAGATACTGTAAAAGCCATTTTCCACCATTTGTTTGCCTTCGACTCAACCGGGCGACAAACATCCTCTGTGATATCGTGCCATGTTTTCTCTCCTAAAATTAGAGGGGGTCTAAGTTCCGATTCTTTATGCATAGACGAATTATTACTTCGTTAATTAGATTATTAGTTATAAATATTAGTTCTTATTACGAACTTTTGTTTGATAGAATACTGAAGGTTGAACATTTAACTCTGCTAATAAATGGTAACTTCTAGGATCTTTGAACAAGTTATTTACTTCACTGTTCTTATCGTTGAAGTCGCCAAATACAATTGCATTGGTAGGACAAGCCTGTGCACAAGCAGTTTTGATTTCACCGTCTTTTGGACGACGACCCGCTTTCTTAGATTCTAGCTTACCGTACTGAATACGCTGAACGCACATTGAACATTTTTCCATTACCCCACGAGAACGAACAACAACATCTGGGTTTAACACCATCTTGCCTAAGTTGTCTTGCATATTATAAGGGAACTGATCATTGTCGCTATACTTAAACCAGTTAAAGCGACGAACCTTATAAGGACAGTTGTTAGCGCAATAACGAGTTCCAACACAACGGTTATAAGCCATCATGTTTAAACCTTCGCTGCTATGCGTTGTAGCTGCTACCGGACAAACTGTTTCGCAAGGGGCATGATTACAATGCTGACACATTACAGGTTGGAAGAATACCTCAGGATTATCAGACCCTGGTTTTTCCATTTCACCATACATGCTTAGCTTTCCTAATCCTTTCTCACCTGCATTTTCTTTAGTTGTATCGCTGCTATAGTAACGGTCGATACGAATCCAGTGCATTTCGCGCGCTCGTCCAATTTCATCTTTACCAACTACAGGAACATTATTTTCTGCATTACAAGCAACCACACATGATCCACAACCGATACATGCATTTAAATCGATACCTAATCCCCAGCTATGGTTCGGACGATCAAATCCTGGCTTTTCAGTCGTAGCCCAAAGATCTAATTCTTCTGGCTTTTTCTTTCCGTATGGAGAATCGATTAATTCTTGTTCGTTACCTGATTTACTATCTCTTAACCACTTGCTTAAAGTAGTTTCCTTCACGATTTCACGACCCATCATAGTGTGATGTGTTTGTGTAGCCGCTAAAGTATGATCATCTTCAACTGTTTTCGTCACTGTTGCATTTGCTGCAATCATTGATAAGGAACCGTTAGATAAAGTCACGAACGGATAAGCGTTAAACCCTACTCCATTTCCTGCTTTACCTGCTGCTGTTCTTCCGTAACCCACTGCAACAGCAATTGTATTATCGGCCATTGCGGGTTGTAAAAACACAGGGCCTTTGATAGCGGTATTTCCAACTTTTACTTCAATTACATTGCCTTGAACTACTTTTAATTTTTCAGCGTATGCTGGAAGAATCGCAAAGTAATTATCCCAACAAACTTTAGAAATTGGATCAGGTAATTCTTGTAACCAAGGGTTGTTTGCCTGATTACCATTTGCAATACCTGTTTTCTCATATAACACTACATCAGCACCTGCTGATGGCTTCATTAATTTAGAAGCTGCATCTGCTACATTACCAACAAAAGTTGCAGGAGTTGAGGCAGGAATTGTTGCTGCAAACACACCATCTTGTAACGATTTTGTCCAAAATGCTTCGAACGATGTCATGCCTGATTGCTTAGGATAGATATTAGCCTCCCAGTTAGCACGGACATATGTATAATAATCTACTACCTGAACACCTGCCCACTTCAATAAACTCTCAGCTGCCTGACGAGTATTGAATAAAGGACGAATTGTAGGTTGCATTAATGAATAACGATTTGTGTAAGGCTCTACATCACCCCAAGATTCAAGGTAGTGGTGATCAGGACAAACGTAATCACATTTAGAAGCTGTTTCATCATTACGATCTGAAAGGGAAATTTTAGTTCCTACTTTCGCAATTGCTTCAGACATTGAAGGCATTGTATAAACTGGATTCGTATTCCAGAAAATTACTGCTCCCACCTGGCCCGCATTCATTGCTTGCATTAATTCAACAACTGCACCATCGTTACTAGAACGTAAGTTACATGTTGAATCAAGACTGATTGTATTTCCGTAGCTACCAAGCATGTTGTTGATAGCATTTACTAAAACTTGCTCATTTGGATCGTTTGAACCACTTACAACTAAAGCTTTTCCTTTAGCTGCCCATAATTCATGAGCAACCTTATCAGCAGCTTTATCAAAAGATGAAGACCCTGCAGATATAGAAGTACCGCCCGCCAATGCTGCTACCTTATTATAAAGAGCTGCAACAGCAGAAGATAATTCACTAGGCTTTACTTTATAACGGCTGTCTGCATTAGAACCAGTTAAAGAAAGTGTTGATTCAACTTGAATATGGCGAGACATAGTTCTCTTTCCATTTCTCAATTTTCTACCAACACCATACTGAACAGCAAATTCAATTGGAGAGATCCAGTTTGATAAAAAGTCGGCAGCGAAACTTACAATGATTTCAGCCTTATCAAAACTATAAGAAGGAACGATTGCCTTTCCGAAAGACATTTCATTACCTTTTACAACACCATTATAAGATACTGCATCATAAGTTGCTAGTGTAGCAGTAGTATATTTTGCAGAAAAATCAGCGATTGCTTTTTTAGCTGAAGGACTTGCATTAGAAGATGCCACGATAGCGATTTTCTTTCCTGCACTTACAGCAGCCGTTAGCTTAGCTATAATATCAGCATCAACAGTTTTCCAATCTGATTTTTGTCCACCCTTTAAAGGACTAGTTAATCGAGCACTATCATAAAGACTTAAAACAGACCCTTGAACTCGGGCATTTGTTCCACCTTTAGTAACGCCAGATAAATCATTCCCTTCAATTTTGATTGGGCGACCCTCGCGTGTTTTTACCAAAACACTGCAATAATCAGTACCATCATAATAAGAAGATGCATAATAATTAGGAATACCTAATGTAATTTCTTCGGGTTTAGACACATAAGGAATTGCCTTTTTTACTGGCGCATCACAAGCCGCTAATGAAGCAGCAGCAACACTAAATCCTAAGAATTTAAGGAAGTCCCTACGGGTTGTTGAGGAGTCAGATGCAGCCTTTTTATTAAGGACCTCATCCACCGGTAAGTGTTCAAAAAACTCGTTATCGCGTAAGCGTGTAAACTCAGGAGTATTATTGAGCTCTTCTACACCTTTCCAATATCTTTTTTCCATATCCGTGATTGGAGTATTTTTCAGATTAATTGATTACTTATATTATTAATAGTGACAACGTGCACACTCTAAACCACCAATTTTATCAACGGTAAGTTTAGCATCCGGTCCATGTTGTTTCTTTAACTTCTCATGAAGCTCTTTGTAGTAACCATTGCCGTTCATCTTAACCTCTGTTTGACGATGACAGTTAATACACCATCCCATTGTTAAAGGGGAAGCTTGTTTCATCACTTCCATTTTTTCTACCTCGCCATGACAAGTCTGACAAGTAACTTGACCAACTTTAACGTGCTGAGCATGATTAAAGTAAGCTAAATCAGGAAGGTTATGAATCCTAACCCACTGAATCGCCTTTGTTTTACCAGTATATGCTTGCTTCTTCTTATCCCAACCAACTGCTTTGTAAATCTTACCAATTTCTTCTGTTCCATATTTTGGACCTTCTTGAACATACTTATGACAATTCATACAAACCATTGGAGAAGGAATATTTGCATTTTTAGATTTCTCTGCACCTGAATGGCAATAACGACAATCGATTTTATTTTGACCAACGTGTAATGCATGTGAGAATTTAATCGGTTGATCCGGCTGATATCCTTCTTGAACTCCAATTCCTTTTAAAGCATACCATCCTTTAACACTTCCAACAACTAAAAGGAAAATTACTATAACAGCGATTAACTTCTTGTGCTCGCGAACCCATGCCTTACCTTTATAGATTGGAGGCTCAGGTAATCCTTCACGCTGACGTACAACTCTTTCAAGTCCTTTTTTAGCACTATTTAAAATAAAATATAACGCAATAAAACCAAGGGTAACTAGTAATAGAACAATTGGACTGCCATCTTCCTGGCTTTCTTCTCCGGAAGAAGCATTTACATCATTTGTTCCTGAAGCAGCTGCAGCAGGAGCTTTTTCACTTTCAGTTTTGATGTAAGCAATTACCGATTTGATTTCATCAGTAGAAAGATTAAATGCCGGCATCGCAGTTTTGTTATTCTCTTCGTAAACTTTAACTGCTTCAGCATCACCTGACTTGATTAAGGCGCTGGAATTTTTAATCCACTTAAGCAACCATTCTTCGTTGTGGCGTTGGTGAACATTTTTCAATCCCGGACCTACAACCTTATTGTCGCCTACCACGTGGCAAGAAGTACAATTAGCTTTGAAGATAGCTCCGCCATCCGGCTGAGCAACTACTTGGGAGAGAGAAATTACGTTCAAGAACAACGCAAACGATGTGATTGTCAAATACCTGGATATGTAACGAGACATATGAAGTCGTTTAAATTGTTTAATTTTTTATTTAGATTTTTATCAAATAACGAAAAAACCCTATTTTTTTCTGCCGCGAATTTAACACAATCTGAATATAAACGAAAAAAAAAACGAACATTTTATGAATTTAAAATCGTTCTAATTTATAAATAAAATCCAAGTTTGATTTTTAATCATGAGATTGGAGGTAATTGAATTGTATTTATTTAATTTTGAGAAATGAATTTTACCAGCAAATCGATTTTGTTTTTTTTGTTTTTAGGGAGTTTTAGTACCTCTTTGAATGCACAGAATACCCCCAACGATGAATTAGTAAAAGATCTAGTAGAAAGACATAAACGCATCGGACTTCTGAAACAAACCACATCAGGATACAGAATTCAACTTTATTTTGGATCAGAAAGATCAAAGGCATCAGAAATCAAAACCGACTTTTCTACTAATTTTTCAAACACTCCGGCTTACTTACTGTATCAGCAACCGAATTTCAAAATCAGGGTAGGCGATTTTAAAACACGAATGGAAGCTTATGCTTTTTTAGAAAGCATCAAAGAATTTTATACTACCTCTTTTATTGTTCCTGATGATATCAAGTTACCGAAACGCGATTTAAATAATTCAAATAAAGATTTTACGGGAAATTCTACCGGACATGTTACTTCATCTGAAAAATCTCTAATTATTGCAAATCTAACAGGCAGGAATATCCGAATATTCCCCCAACTAAATGAACAATATCAAGAAGAAGGGAGAATTGTCCTTGATATTACAGTTGATTATAAAGGAAATGTTTTAATGGCAGAAGGCCCTGCGAGGGGCTCAACAACTACAAGCTCTGCTTTACTAAAAAAGGCAAAAGAAGCGGCTTTCAAAACAAAATTCTCAGAAGATGAACTACGAACAGATTCTGAAGTCACCTTTCAGAAGGGCACATTGTCGATTATTTTTAAAATAGAATAGTTATTGTTTAAGAATGCTTTTATGCAGTCGTTTTTTTCTTGTTTGATGATGAAAATTACTTGACAGGATTGTTATATTTCCGTCCGCTTCTAAAACAGCTAGGTCTACTTTATCAATTGATTCCACTCCGTGTTCACGAGCAGCAGCAAGTAGCTCTTCTTCGGTAATCATTACTTTATTTAAATGATTTTTGATTATTTCTCCATGGTGAACCAACATCACCGGTTCTCCCTGAAAAATCGTAGTAAATTTTTTAGATTTAAAGGTTAATAGCTTGATTAAATAATTTACAGCAAACAAACTTAGTGCAGCAATTAATCCACCCTTCAGTGTTGTACTTTCGCCTACCATCGCATTTTGTACAGAATTACTAATTAAAAGTAAAAAAACAAGGTCAGTAATGCTTAGCTGTGCTAGTGCTGTTTTGCCAAACATACGTATTGCAATTACAATAAAAAGATAAACTGCAGATGATCGAAATATGATTTCTAAATATTCACTCATAGTTCAAATGTATGAAATATTTTAAAGTACGATTTTTTATCTTATCACAAGCAAATTGAAGTAAAACTTAAAATGATAATCATCAAACCATTCTATTATTTAAACTACATCCTAAAAAATTGCAAAAAAAAGCGATAATACCCAACCGCATTAACTTAAGGTTAAGTTTTAATATACCATCAAGTAACCCCGAAGCATTTAATATTTTTGTAATCAATAATTTTATAATGCCAAGGCCTAATTTAAACAACGAAAAAGATAGCATTAAACTGAATGAAATACATGAAACTGGCGTTAATGGATTCTTTCGAGTTTTAAGTAGTAATTTGAATAATCAAAACAATTTGGCAGACAACAAAGCCAGTACTTTGATTTCAATTAACTCCATTTTGCTTACGCTAATCATAAGTACATTAGTAAAGCAGGCAAACTATTTTAACAACTTTGAAATTCCAATTTTTCTTTTAATGGGCACTACTTTAGCTGCCACAATACTTGCAATTTTAGTTACTCGTCCTACTTTAAAAAAGGCTGAAATAACGCAAGAGTTCATTGATAATAAAAAAACGACTTTGTTTTTTTTCGGAAACTTTTCAAGTTTATCACTTCAGGATTTTGAAGATACGATGTTACACATCATTAAAAATGAGGATTATTTATATAGGTCTATTTTAGCTGACTTTTACGGACAAGGAAAAGTATTAGAACGAAAATACAGACTTCTATCCCATGCTTACAATATCTTTTTATATGGGGTTATTGTTTCAGTAATTCTTTTCTCCATTTTTTCATTATTGTAATGGTTTAGAGTTGTATTCTAACTTCAACTTTATTTCTTAGTACAAAGTCAAAATTTAATCTCATTTAAACAACGACTAGCTACAACATCATTTCATATATTCATGCATAGTTGAAAGCTAAAAACTAAAAATGAGATTAGTTGTTATGTATGAGTGAATCTCGCAAGTATAATATTCCCCCATCAGCTTTTTGAAAACCATCCAGCCTTAAACATCAATAGCGAAGTGTTTATTCTAGAGGATAATCTTTTTTTCAAGCATTTCAATTTTCATAAAATCAAAATTGCCTATCACAGGGCAACTATGAAATACTACGCGGATTATTTATCAGAGAAAAAATACAACGTTCATTACATTGAAAGTAGTTCACCACTATCTCCACTAGATAAGTTGTTTGAATACATTAACGAGAGATCAATTAAGCAAGTTTATATTGCAGAAGTAAATGACTATTTACTGGAAAGAAGATTAAACCGATTTGCCAATAAGCACTCCATTAAAATCAATTGGTGTGATAGTCCAAATTTTATTATTTCAAAGAATAACAGTGACGATTATCTGAAATCTAAAAATAAATTCTTCTTAACCGACTTTTATATTCATTTTAGAAAACAGTTTTCAATTTTATTAGATAACGGAAAGCCCACTGGCGGTAAATGGACCTATGACTCTGAGAATAGAAAAAAAATGCCTGCAGGAACTATCGTTCATGCATTACCGAAAATTAAAAGCAGTGAACTTATTAAAGAAGCCCTGAATTATGCGAACACCAACTTTGCAAATAATCCGGGAAATGCTGATGCACTTTTATATCCTATAACATTTGAAGAAAGTAAAAAATGGCTTGATAATTTTTTGAATGAACGACTGAATAATTATGGCATCTACCAAGACGCGATGGTTAATGGAGAGTCGTTTTTATTTCATAGTATTTTAACACCCATGCTCAATGTTGGATTAATAAATCCTGATTATATTCTTGATAAAACAATAGAAGAATTTGAGAAGAGAGATTTGCCTATTAATTCTATTGAAGGATTCATCCGTCAGATTTTAGGATGGCGTGAATTTATTCGCGTAGTTTACTCACACAAAGGAGTTTATCAACGAAACAACAATCACTTTGAATACAAAAGAAAAATTCCATCGGCATTTTATGATGGAACAACAGGGATTATCCCTATTGATGATGTAATTAAGAAAGTAAATGAGCATGGTTACGCGCATCACATTGAGCGATTAATGATAGTGGGTAATTTCATGTTATTATGTGAATTTGATCCAGATGAAGTTTATCGTTGGTTTATGGAATTATTTGTTGATGCTTATGACTGGGTAATGGTACCAAATGTATACGGCATGAGTCAGTATGCAGATGCGGGATTGATGAGTACAAAGCCTTACATTTCCGGCTCCAACTATATTTTAAAAATGAGCAACTATTCTAAAGGCAACTGGTGTGAAGTATGGGATGCATTATATTGGCTATTCATCATCAAACATAAAAATGCATTTGCTAAAAATCCGCGTATGTCGATGATGGTTAGTTTAGCCAACAAGCTTTCCGAAGAAAAAATTTCTACTTACGAAAAAAATTCAGCAGAGTGGCTTAGCAAAATGGGAATAAAATAAAAGGCTACATTTTCATGCAGCCTTTTACTTTAATGAGGTATTGAAATTATTTTATAATCTTCATTTCATTCAATAAATAACCTGCACCACCGAATTTGTCCATGATAAATAACGTATAGCGAATATCTAAGGAAATTGTTCTTTGTAAATTAGCATCAAATCCAAAGTCACTTGCAATTGCTTCCCAGTTACCATCGAAAGCAGTTCCGATTAGCTCTCCTCGTCCATTAATTACAGGAGAACCTGAATTGCCGCCAGTAATATCATTATCTGTTAAAAAACATGCATGTAACTCTCCATCCTTATCAGCATACTGACCAAAGTCTTTAGCTTTTAATAGATCAACTAATTTCTTTGGTGCATCAAACTCAATATCGCCAGGCGTATATTTCTCTAAAATTCCTTTTGATGTAGTGAATTCTTTATAACTAACTGCATCTTTTGCATTGTACGGTAGTACGCGACCGTAAGTAAGACGCATTGTACCATTTGCATCAGGAGAGTAAAGTTTCTTGCCATCCATTTCTAACATAGCCGCCTGGAACAAACGATTTGCACGTCCAAGTTTATTACTGATATCCATTGTAATTGGACGCATTTCAGTCATTTTATTCATGTATGTAGATGTGATAACATAAATCATATCCTTGTTCATTTTCTTTAATGAAGGATTAGCTAAGAATGCTATCATTTTTTCTTTTGATGTCAAGAAGGATTTTTCATATAACTCAGAGGCCATCTTCGAATAATCCTTATTGTATTTAACTGAAAGGTCTACTAATACCTTCGGAAGATTTGCATGATCTAAATCTTCTGTTAAATGCATTAATACAGTTGCTAAAACTTTAATCTCAATAGGGTCAAAATATTCTTTGTACTGCTCATCTAATTCTTTCGACATATCTGCAGCAACTTTTTTCGCTTCTTCTGTCTTTGATTTATCTTTTAATAATGCTTCTAACTTTGATAATCCCATTGCAAAAACCATTGGCTGAGAATTACTAATTCCATCTTGCATATAAACACCATACATTCCGTATTTATCTAACTGAGCATATCCTTGGTTATACAAATCGAACATTTCATTATACAAAGCACCTTTGTTATTCGCACTAATCCATGCTTTCAATTTATCTTCTTCTGCCTTTCTTTTCTCAAACAAATGTTGTTGTGGAAGGGCATTAGCCTCCCCCATGTATTTTTTCCAGTAATTACTCAATCCTGCGAATTTATCAGCATACATTAATTTAATTTTTGGATCAGCATGCATAAACTCTTCATATACATCTAACACATCGCGACGAACTTTAACACGCATTGGTCTTTCTTTAGAAGAATAATATTTTATTCCCTGACTATAAGTATAGCGTTGTGTTCTGCCAGGATAACCCATTATCATAGCAAAATCTTCAGGATTTTTACCTTGTAAATTAACAGGGAAATAATGTTGAGGCGTATAAGGCTTATTACTAGTATTATAATCAGATGGTTTATTATCTGCGTTCACATAAATACGAAACATACTAAAGTCACATGTATGACGAGGCCACATCCAGTTATCTGTTTCGCCACCAAATTTTCCAATATTTTCTGGAGGAGTTCCAACTAAGCGAATGTCTTTGTAAACTACATAATACATTGCTAAATATTTATTTCCTGCGTAGAAAGGAACTACATCAACAACATAATTATCCTTATCAGCACCAAGTCCCTCTTTCAATGATGCTTGTAACTTACTAAGCTTATCTGCGACTGATTTAGCACGGGATGTTTCATCCATTGTAAGGCTAATACTATCCAGCATTTTTGATGTAACATCTTCTACTTTTGCTAACAAGCCGATATTGAAATTTGCTTTTCTTTCTTCAGCTTTATTTTTTGCCCAGAAACCATTAGCAAGGATATTATCTTCATTAGTACTTAGCTCTTGTATGGACCCGTAACCGCAATGATGATTAGTTAAGAACAACCCTTCGCCACTAATAATTTCACCTGTACAAAACATTCTGTTTTGTTTTGTCATTAAACGCACAACTGCATCCTTTGCACAAGCTTTATTAATATTATAAATATCATCTGCTGTTAATTTTAATCCACGCGCTTGCATACTATCCTGCAATTGCTGAATCATAATAAGCGGCCACATACCTTCGTCAGCACGTAACTGACCTACTGAAATCACAAACCCAATTAAGAGTACTGCTATCTTTTTCATACTGTTTTTAATTTTATTGATTCTATTTTTTAATGATTAATTTTTTTGTCATTTGTTGATTTCCAGAAACCAAACGCACGAAGTAAACTCCATTGCTAAATTCAGACATGTCTACTACTTTATTACCTGCCGTTACATTTTCATCTTTACTAGAATAGATTATTTTTCCCATCATATCTAATACATCAATTGAAGCATCAGTACGATTCATTAAATTATAATCGATATACACCAACGACTCAGAAGGATTTGGATAAACATTTAAGTTGGTAGTATTAGTTAAAATAAATTCATCTTGACCAGTTGCAATTCCAACTGTAAACTGCTTATAGGCTTGTCCGCCAAAATCAGAATTGAAATTATACATTACATTTCCCATTGTGTTTTTAAAACGAACATATCCATTTCCTTGAGCTGTATTGGCCCACCATGCCAGTCCGTCTTCACCAGCATCTAATAATTCAAATCGATAACAACCATTTGGTAAATTGAGCGTATCGTTATAATATGTATTGGCGGATAGATTACTTCTTGACAAGATAATGTTTCCATTTTCATCTTTCACAGTATAACTATTTTCTGAAGGAGCACTATTCGTTTTTAATTCAATCACAAATTGAGAAGGAGTTGAACTTGGATAAACAAAATTTGTACGCATCGTATCGTTATTTGAATACTGATCTTGTACACCATTTGGATTACTCACATACGCATAGAATTTAGTTGCTCCACCAATCCAATTAAAGTTTGGCAGATTCAAGATAGTAGTTTGCATGAAAGGTAAAGTGCCTGTCCAATTATAAACGGTAGGTACTGCGCCTACTAATCCGTATGTTATTGTTGCAGAAGTTAACGTAGCCGAACCTGTATTTTTAATTTTGATTATAGGTGAAGAACAAACTGGATTCTTACGCATCCACATTTGATTTGTAGTTGGAGCTAGAATATCTTCTACTGATACATCATTTGTAAAATTAGGAGCGCCGTAACTCACTAGCTGGTCTTCAATTTGGTAATAATCCCAACCAGATGTTTGCGTATATGCCTGCACGTTATGATCTAATGAGAATGATGTTCCTGGGGTTATAAAATCAGAAATTTCCCAATCATACGTCCATACTTCAGCACCCGGACACCAATTAGAACGATCATACACCCATGTACCTCCTTGCGGATATAAAGGATTGTAATCGCAGTTATCTCTCCAAACTAATTTTGCATAGCGCTGAACTCCGTTTACTTTGTAGTAATGGCTCTTTGGACAAAACTCTGCACAATTACTTGGTGAATCCATACCATGACCTGTAACGCGTGACTTCCATCTTCCTTGCACTGCATTTGGTGCTAAGCTAACTGTTAATGCTGGCAAATGATTATCGATTGGATCACTAGCTACACCATAATTAAAATTACCATTCCATAAATTTTGAATTCCTAATACATTTCGTGGAGGGGTTCCTTCAATAAATAAATATTTCACATCTAATAATTCCTGCCAATTACCTGCAGCCATATCAACGCTATCACGCAGTAACGTTCGATAATCACTCACATCAAAAGTCCATGTCCACCCACTACCTAAACTTAATCCGTTTCCATAAGGAGTGATATATCTACCCATCTCGTATCTTATAGTGTTAGGAGAATAAGTATAGTAAGTATAAACCTGTTGATTTATTGTTCCATCTGCAGGAGTCAATGTAGAATCGATCATTTGACCTTGCGGAGTGTAAATAAAATTAGTGTATGAAAGCGGCCACACTATCATCGTATCAGTAGGCATACCAATATTATTAATAGTGTCTAAATAAGCAACAATCTGCGTTGGAGGATTAATTACAGAATCTAAAACAAACACAGAATCTAACTGTGAGGTATATACGCCCTGTTCAAATGTCAAATTAGGACGCAATGTTGTTTCTGTCCATGCATAATTAATTTCTGATGAATTCTTAAGTGGATTATCAGCTCCCAGACTAAAGTAAGCAGGTCCATGATTCAATGGAGAGGCATCTGCAGCTGTAAAATAATTACCATCATCAAAATGGTAATAAGCTACGAGGTTATTATAATAAGGATGTGACGAATCAATTTTCTTGTTCATAAATTGCTGAATAGTTGCCTGTGGTAAGTCAACATTAAACACTGCAAACTCATCTATTCTTCCATCATATGACAATGACCCGTTCCAAGTTCCTTTTGCAATTCGGAATTTATCAATTCCATTCATCAACTTTGTTTTACCTGCAGTTGTAAAAAAGGTGGTTCCATTCAAATAAATTTTCATTGCGCCAGTTGCACAGTTCTTTGTGAACGTCCAATAATTCCATTGCCCTTTTATTTGAGTTGTAGTTGCAGCTTTTGATATTCGATCATAGCTAGAACCATCTGTTCCAGCATCCCAGTAAACTTTTGAATCAGACCATGGCGTATGGGAATTTATTACTCGATTACCTGAAGCACCTACGGCTTCGAAAGTAGTACCATCCATGGGTTGTAATGCTGCATCACCGAAAGCCCAAAACGAAACGGTAATAAAAGAATCAATCGCAGCCAAATCGGCATTAACTGGCACTTCTACATAAGACTGATAATGCGTTTTTAATGCACGATCATTAGAAGCATTTGTAACACCTGATTTGAAACTAGTAGTATTTGATTGCACAATATTATCAGTACCCGTATTCGCATTATCGAACAAAACTTCAATAATCAAATTAGAAACACCATCCCAATAAAAAGAATTTGTTAATTGAATATTTCTCCAGCCTGATGTATTGGGAGTAAAGCTTTCGCCTTTGCTAAACACCGTAGTAAAACCATTTGCATTAGTTGTTCCCGATGTTAAGGTATCTGCTGTAACCGATTTCATACGAATGGTTAATTTATTGAATGACGATCCTATTGATTGCAAAAAGAAGTTTAATCCGGTAATGTTACCAGCACCCATACCCGCTGCTGTTAGTTCTGATGCGCGCCATAAATATTGCGACTTAGATATGTTATTTGATGTTCCAAATGGATGATTTGCATTAGCAGTACCACCAGCAACGCTATATGTATTTAAAGAAGTTGTAGTAAGATGATTGATAAAATAATCCCAATGCGTATTATGTATATAGGTAGGGGTATTCGAATAAGTATACGAAGAAAAATTACCTCCATTCACCAAATATAAATTTTGATTATGAATAGTGCTATCAATTAATCCAGTGTGCTTAAACACATATGTATTAGTTAAATAATCCCATTCGCCGCACTCGGGAAATTGAGCAGGATTGCACTTCAAAGTATAAAGCATTATTATTTTTTCAACATTCAATGTATCTGAAGGAAACACGAACCATGCTCGTTGAGGCGAATTAAAAGTAAATGCCTGTACAATAGTTGTATCTCCTGCACCAGCAAACAATTTTGAAAGACCAACAAAAAATAGAATTGCTACAATTATTAATTTCTTTTTCATAAACTTTTATTTTGCGGTTTAAATATAGTTACTACAAATCAGATTCGATATTTTGGATATTAAAAAGAGAAAGCGTATTCAAAAATGAATACGCCCGACCTTTATTTTTCTAAGCACTCATACAATTATGCAAGTGTTCTTTTAATTGCTACATTTTCATACCCCTCAATAATATCACCTTCCATAATGCCATTAAAGTTATTGATATTTAATCCGCACTCCATACCTGCCTGAACTTCTTTCGCATCATCTTTAAATCGTTTTAACGATGCAAGTTCTCCACTATGAACTACAATGCCATCACGAATAATTCTGATTTTAGTATTTCTGTTTATTTTTCCTTCTAACACCATACATCCTGCAATAGTACCCAATTTCGGAATTTTGAATGTTTCACGAACCTGAACATTACAAGTAATCTTCTCTTCAAACTCTGGTGCAAGCATTCCTTCCATTGCGGCCTTCACTTCATTAATTGCATCATAGATAATTGAATACAATCTGATATCGATTTCTTCATTCTCTGCCAACTTGCGAGCGCTTACAGAAGGACGAACTTGGAAGCCAATGATGATGGCATTTGAAGCAGAAGCTAAATTAACATCAGACTCCGAAATTTGTCCAACACCTTTCATAATCACGTTCACCTGAATTTCTGGATTAGACAATTTCAATAATGAATCTGATAATGCTTCTACCGAACCATCCACGTCACCTTTCACAATAACATTTAATTCTTTGAAATTGCCGATTGCCAAACGACGACCAATCTCATCAAGTGTAATATGCTTGTGTGTACGAATACCTTGCTCACGTTGTAACTGTAATCGTTTGTTAGCAATATCGCGCGCTTCCCTTTCATCCTCCATTACATTAAACTGATCACCCGCTTGTGGCGCGCCGCTCATACCTAAAATTAATGCTGGATGAGAAGGAGCTGCCTCGTAAACTTTTCCGCCGCGCTCATTAAACATAGCTTTAACACGCCCACTATAGCATCCTGCTAAAACTACATCACCAATCTTTAATGTTCCTGTTTGTACCAAAACAGTTGTTACATAACCTCTTCCTTTATCAAGAGAAGATTCGATAACAGTTCCTTTTGCTAATCGCCCTGGATTTGCTTTAAGATCCAACAAATCAGATTCTAATAATACTTTTTCTAATAACTTATCTACATTAAGACCTTTCTTAGCGGAGATATCCTGACTCTGATACTTACCACCCCAATCTTCTACTAAGAAATTCATCGATGCTAATTGTTGCTTGATATGTTCAGGATTAGCATCTGGTTTATCAATTTTATTAATTGCAAATATAATTGGAACACCCGCAGCCTGAGCATGATTAATTGCCTCTTTAGTTTGCGGCATGACACTATCATCAGCAGAAACCACTATGATTGCGACATCTGTTACCTTAGCACCACGTGCACGCATAGCCGTAAACGCTTCGTGACCTGGTGTGTCAAGGAAAGTGATTTTTCTTCCATTCTCTAATGTTACTTCATAAGCTCCGATATGTTGGGTAATACCACCCGCTTCACCAGCAATTACATTTGCTTTACGAATATAATCTAACAGTGATGTCTTACCGTGATCTACGTGACCCATTACAGTAACAATTGGCGCACGCGTTTCTAAATCTGACTCGTCATCAATATCATCTGTTATTGATTCTTGAACATCAGCAGAAACAAACTCAACAGTATAACCAAATTCGCCTGAAACTACTGTAATAGTTTCCGCATCGAGACGTTGATTAATAGAAACGAATAAACCCAAACTCATACAAGTAGCGATAATCTGATTCACCTGTACATTCATCATTTTCGCTAACTCATTAGCGGATACGAACTCTGTTACTTTGATTACTTTTTCTGTTGTATCATCTAATGCTTCTTGACGCTTTGCATGCAAGTCGCGTTTTTCTTTTCTAAATTTCGAAGCTTTCGATTTACCTGTTCCACTTAATCGGGCAAGCGTTGCTTTAATTTGATCTTGAATTTCCTTGTCAGTAGGCTCAACTTTCGGTTGTGCTGCTGCTGGCGCAGGGCGGCCTTTGTTTCCTACTTTGTTAAAAGGACGATTCCCGCCACCAGGACGATTATCGCCACCAGGACGTTGTTGACCACCTTGCCAAGGACGCTGTTGAGTATTTGCTGTCCCGCCTCCCGCTTGAGGAGTAGATCCGCCTGGATTTTCTTTACGCTTGCGTTTGCGTTGTCCTTGCGCAAAATCAGATGAAGAAGCAACAGGCTTTTTCTTAGGAGGATCAACAGGTAAAACAATTTTACCTAAAATATTGGGGCCGCTAAGTTTTTCGAAACGAACACTAATATGTTCCGGAGGCAAATTAGCTTCTACAATAGCATCAGTCTTGGTTGGATTTGCAACTATTGATGCAGTCTTACTTGCTGAAGTTGAAGGTGCTTCTGGTTTTTCAGTTTTTGCAGTTTCAGTTTTTGCAGTTTCTGATTTAGCTATTACAACTGACTTTTCTTCGACCTTCTTGACTTGCGGTTTGTCGGCTAGTTTTTTATCTATTGGTTTTTTTTCTTCTGTCTTTTTCACTGGCACTTCTACAATAGGCTCTTCTTTTTTCTTAGTCTTTTTCTTACCTGCTTCTAGATCAATTTTACCAAGAATTTTCGGTGCCTCTACCTCAGCTTTTGCTTTAATTACTTCTGGCTCGGCTTTAACTTCTTCTTTCTTTTTAATTGATTTATTTTCTCCAGATGCAGCTAACTTAATATCATCTAAACTTTTCTTAAGCGTATCGTCATTGTCCTGCTCTATTTCTTTTTTAGATTCCGGTTTTGATGTAATTGCTTCAATAACAACATTGTCTCGTTTTAATTTTTCACGAGTTACTTCCTGAGCATCTAGCTTAGCCAAACGATCTGGCTGATATTTATCTTGTAATAACCCATAGACTTCCTGAGAAACCTTAGCATTAGGATTACTATCAACCTTAATACCTTTTGATTCCAGAAATTCCACCACGTGAGTAAGGCCAACATTAAACTCTTTTGAGGCTTTACCGAGGCGTATTGCTTTATCTTCTGCCATTCGAATTATTTTATTCTGTTTTTAATAATAGGGCGAAATTGCCTTATAGATTTGTTCCGCAAATTTTATCTCACTGCGAAAAGAGATTTTCTATTCAAATTCAGATCTAAGAATTCTTACCAACTCGCGGATAGTTTCTTCTTCTAAGTCCGTTCTGCTTACTAAATCTTCAACAGAAATAGCAAGAACACTCTTAGCGGTATCACACCCGATAGCCTTTAATTCATCGATAATCCAAGCATCAATTTCATCGCTAAATTCTTCAATGTCCACATCTTCTTCTTCATCTTCACTATCACGATAAACATCAATCTCATATCCTGTTAATCGACCAGCAAGTTTAATATTATGACCCCCTTTTCCAATTGCAAGAGAAACCTGATCAGGCTTCATAAACACTGCCGCGCGATGCGTTTCATCATCTAACTTAATAGAAGTGATTTTAGCCGGACTTAAAGCACGGGTAATATATAGTTGAAGGTTGTTTGTAAAATTAATTACATCAATATTTTCGTTTCTTAACTCTCTAACGATACCGTGTATACGAGAACCTTTCATGCCTACACAAGCTCCTACAGGATCAATTCTATCATCATAAGATTCAACAGCTACTTTTGCTCTTTCACCTGGCTCACGAACAATATTTTTAATTGTAATTAAACCATCAAAAACTTCTGGTACTTCTTGTTCAAATAATCTTTCTAAGAATATAGGAGAAGTACGCGATAATATAATGCGAGGGCTATTATTAACCATCTCTACTCGTTGAATTACTGAACGAACACCGTCACCTTTTTTGAAGAAATCAGCTGGAATTGTTTCGTTCTTTGGAAGAATTAATTCATTGCCTTCATCATCAAGAATTAATATTTCTTTTTTCCATATTTGATAAACTTCGCCCGTTAAAATTTCACCAACACGATCTTTATATTTTCTATAAACACCATCTTTTTCTAATTCGGAAATCCTTGCAACTAAATTTTGACGTAAGGCCAATACAGCGCGACGACCGAAGTCGCCTAACTTTACCGTTTCTGTTAAATCTTCACCCACTTCGAAATCTGGCTCTATTTTAATTGCTTCTGAGTAGGCAATTTCCAAAGCAGAATCTTCAACCATTCCATCTTCCACAATTACACGATTACGATAAAGTTCTAAATCTCCTTTATCTATATTGATGATGACATCAAAATTATCTGCAGTTCCATAGCGTTTACGTAACATCCCACGAATAACATCTTCGAGGATACTCATCATAGTTGCACGATCAATGTTCTTTACTTCTTTGAATTCTGAGAAGGATTCTACCAGTACGTGATGGTCCATTTTAATACTTATTTTAGTTTAAAGTTAATAATCAATTTTGCTTCGCGAATATCTCCATAGTTTAATTGATGGGTTGTCTCGCTTA
>CALQOD010000017.1 GCA_943332105.1 Chitinophaga pinensis
GTTAACAGGACATTCATTAATTCACAATTTATATTTTCAACTGATTCTGACAAGTATCGTATATGCAATTGGCATTATACATTTTGGAAAAAGCGCTGCTGGTTCATTATTACAATTGAGACCTAATATGGATGTATTAATCATGATGGGAGCATCGACCTCCTTCATTTATAGCATTGCAGGTTTTTATTTATCTGATTCTCCTCAAGCATGGATGAATTATAATTTTTTTGAAACCTGCGCATCAATTATCACATTTGTTTTAATCGGGAATTTAATTGAAGAAAAAAGTCTTAAAAAAACCAACGTTGCAATTTCTTCTTTAATAAAGATGCAACCTTTAAAAGCAAGGCGCATTACGAATGCCTATTCCAATAATGAAGGATTTGTTGAAGTGACTATTGATTTATTGAATCCTAATGATTTGATATTGGTTAATGCAGGAGATAAAATTCCCGCTGATGGATTAATATATGATGGATACGCATTAATTGATACAGCTGCATTAACAGGAGAATCAATTCCGGATTCGAAAGCTATCAATGATCGAGTTTTTGCTGGAACAATTTTAATAGAAGGATCTATTAAATTTATTGTAGAAAAATGTGGGAATGCTACTACTTTATCCAGCATGATTGAATTAGTAAAAAAATCAACTTTTAAAAAACCCAAGATTCAAAAACTAAGTGATCAAATAAGTGTAGTATTTGTACCTACTGTTATCGGAATTGCATTAATTACTTTTTTAATAAATCATTTTGTATTTGACCTTTCCACAACACTATCAACGCTAAGAGCAATTGCAGTATTAGTAATATCTTGTCCATGTGCGATGGGCTTAGCAATCCCAACAGCTGTTGCAGTTAGTATCGGAAATGCTGCTAGAAAGGGAATACTAATAAAAGGTGGTGACATATTCGACAAATTAGAATCCATAGAGGAAATTGTTTTTGATAAAACAGGAACATTAACAACTGGTGAATTTAAAATTGAAAAAATAAATTACACTAACAATGATGAATTAACCCCATCCATTTTATTTCAACTAGAACAATACTCCAGTCATCCAATTTCTAAATCCATAATTCATCATTTACAGGAACAGAATACATTATTTTCAACAATTAGTTTTAAAGAAATTAAAGAAGTTAAAGGAAAAGGAATTATTGCAACTGATAAGGAAAATAACGAGTATTACTTAGGAAGCGGGAAATTCGCTCCTGTTCCAACGGACGCAAATTATCAGGTTTATTTATTTAAAAATAAAGAGCTACTCGCCTTTATTGCATTAAAGGATGAAATCAGAAAAGAGGCTAAAGAAATTATCAATTGGATAAAATCACAAAATATAAAAACCACTCTACTTAGTGGAGATATATTAAACAGATGTAATGACATTGCAAGCGAATTAGGCATAGACAATGTACTTGCACAACAATTACCGACGGATAAGGCGAAGTACATTGAAGAAAAATCTAAAATGTATTCAATAGCCATGATAGGAGATGGAATTAATGATGCTGCTGCCTTAAGTTTAGCCAATTTAAGCATTGCAATTGGTGATGGAAGCGCTATAGCAATTAACAGTGGAGAAATAATATTAATGACGAAAACACCGCTACTAGGAATTAAAAGAATTAAAGAATTAGCTTTGTCGACGAATATGATAATAAAGCAAAATTTATTTTGGGCATTTATTTATAATATTTTAGCCATACCATTCGCTGCGATGGGATATTTACATCCAATGATTGCGTCGTTATCGATGGGTTTTTCTGATGTAATTGTTATAGGAAATTCATTAAGACTTAAAAACAAATAAGTGCTAAAAATAGCTAGCAGAATAACTCCATCGAATTACCTTCAGTTCTTTCAAATTGCAAGGTATGCAGGATTGTTTTTATCTGGAGTTTTTCTGGCAAAATTTGGGGTTTCAATAAATATAATTGGTCAGTATGAATTCATTCTTTTTTTAAGTGGAATCATAAGTTTTTTTTGGATTGGCGGAGTATTTCAAACTGTTTTATCTACCTATCATTCATGTGACAACAAGATTGAATTACTAAGTAAAACAATCAGTGCACAATTAGCATTGGGTTTAATTAGCTCCTTGCTTGCATTTTTATACTTAGTATTTATCGATAAAAAAAACAACTTCAATTATCAAACAATTATTGCTATAACCGTTTATCTTTTATTAAACACATTAACATTTTTCAACGAAAACTATTATCTGATAAAAGAAAAATATAATAAGTTAACTTTATACGCTATTGGCAATTTCAGTTTACAAATTCTAGCTATTTTAATAGTAATTATTGTTGATCCTAGTATTAAAAATTTCATTTATGCTTTATTGTGCATTTCCATTTGGAAAACTATAATATTAATGTACAATTTATGGGTAGAAAAAATCAAAGTAAGTTTAATACCAGATATTGGTTTTTTAAAACTTTGTAGTCCGCTGATAGCAGGAATACTTATCAGTGGATCGTCGGATTATATCGACAGTTTTTTAGTCTTACATAACTTCGGTAGCGAATCGTTTGCAATTTTCAAATTCGGAGCAAAAGAATTTCCATTATCATTGCTATTGGCAAATTCATTAAGCATGGCAATGATTCCATCTATTGTAAAAAAAGAAAATATTAATGATGGCATAAATGAACTCAAATCTCAGGGCGAAAGATTAATGAATATACTCTTCCCTATTACATGGGTGTTTTTAATATCAAGTAAGTACTTATATCCGATAATATTCAGCTCTCAATTTTCAGATAGTGCCGCTATATTTAATGTTTATTTACTGCTAGTTATTAGCAGGACAATTTTTCCTCAAACGGTTGTAATGGCCTCACAGCGCCGTGATATCATCTTAAATACAGCCTATTGGGAAATCACCATAAACGTATTTTCTAGTCTAATTTTAATGTGGAAATTTGGAATTATTGGAATTGCCTACGGAACAGTGGTTGCATTTTTAAGCGAAAAATTGATTTTAGCTTATCGCCTTAAAAAATTAAATGTTGATTTTCAACAATATACAAACTTTAGTAAGTGGTTTTTATTCACAGTAATTACGGTTTTACTGTATTTTTTTGTTGAAAACTTTCTATAGGTTAAAATTCATATTTTTAGTTGGTAATAAATTAAAAACTATTAGATTTGTCGGTCGGGGGTTTTTACTACTCGAAAACAATAAAATTCTTAACAATTAACAATCAATAACCAAAAACCATTAACATGAAAAAACTACTACTTTGCGGATTCGCATTCTCAGTAGCACTTTCTGTTTCTGCTCAAGATCGTTTAAGTAACCATGTTACTTTAAAGAATGCGAGTCGTTACAATAAAGTAGCTACAGCTCAAAAGCAAACAACTGGCATCGACAACTACACACCAGTTCGTGTACCTGCTGCACCATCAGCAAGTGTTTCTCACTCTTACAGAACAAGCTCAACTCAAACTGAGTTTGTAATTGGAAACACATTGTATGATTTACAATCTAACCGTGGACCAGCTCGTCGTATCGTTAACAACGGTGACGGAACTATCTCTGCTGCTTGGACATTCTCAGCTAACCAATCAGGATACCCTGATCGTGGTACTGGTTACAACTATTATGATGGATCAGCTTGGGGAGCAATTCCTACAGCTCGTATTGAAGGTGTAAAAACTGGATTTACAAACATGTCTGTATCAGGTGGTAATGAGTATACTTTAACTCACAATATTACTGGCGCTGGTGTTTTATTAAAGAGAACAAAAGGTGCTGGTGCTTGGACAACTTACACTCCAGTAGGTGGAACATCTCCAGGAACTGACGTATGGTTCAGAATGGCAACTGGTGGAGCTAATGGCAACACAGTACATGCTATCGTAAACTCTCAAGGTTCTGGTACAACTGCAATCTTAGGTCAAAATGGTCCTTTAACTTACTCTCGTTCACAAGACGGTGGTGTAACTTGGGATGTTCAACACGTTGTATTACCTGGTTGTGATGCAGCTTTCTACGCTGGTTTCAGTGCAGAAAACTATAGCATCGATTGCAGTGGAAACACTGTAGTTATTGCTGCTTGCGACCTAATGTGTGATGTTGTTATGTGGAAATCTACTGACAACGGAACAACTTGGACAAAAACAATTATCGAAGCTGCTCCAATCTCAGATTACAATACAGCTTCTGATTATGCTCCATTATTATCTGATGTTGATGGTGACGGCGTAGCTGATACTATCTTATCAAATGCAGGTGATATGAACGTAACATTAGATAACAACGGAATAGTTCACGCTACGTGGAGCTTAATGCGTTGTTTAGATGATGATACAACTGCTGGTACTTCATTAGGAGTATTCTTAACAACATCTGGTATCATGTACTGGAACGAAGGTATGTCAGCTCCAGCTGAAGTTGCTGGTTTAGTTGACCAAAATGGTGACGGACAATTCACATTACCTGCTGGTAACGGAACTGACCTTCCATTTGGCCGTTACGGTAATGGTGGTTTAACAATTCACCCACAAATTGGATTTGATGGAAATAATAATGTATTCTTAGTTTACTCTGCAGTTTCAGAAGCAACAGATACTATTAACTACAATGCAGCATTACGTCATATCTTCTTAACTTACTCTTCTGATATGGGTGCTACATGGTCACTTGGTGAAGATTTAGTTCCTTCAGCTGCACAAGGTGGTGACGGTGAATACCAAGAAGCTGTTTGGCCATCTATCGCTAAGAACAATGGCAACTTCGTTAATGTAGTTTATCAACGTGATCCATGTCCTGAGTATTTCGTAAACAATACTTCAGTTTATGGTCCTCAAAACACTTCAACAAACGACATTATCTATGTATCTTGGAATAATGCTGTTGGTGTTTCTGAAATCACGAAAGCAAACTCATTCTCAATGAGCCAAAACTACCCTAACCCAGTTAACGGTAACACTCGTTTCGAATTGAATTTAAATGCTAATTCTGATGTAACTGTTGAATTATACAATGTGTTAGGTAAATTAGTTAAGACTGAAACGTTTACAAGCTTAAATGCTGGTACTAACGTTATCAATTTAGATCTTGCTGGTTTCAACGCAGGATTATATACTTACTCTGTAACAGTTGGTGCTGAGAAATTAACTCGTACTTTAATGGTTAAGTAATTAGTATATCACTGATAATAAAAAACCCTGTAGTGAAAACTACAGGGTTTTTTATTGCTTATAATTTTTTTGTTTATCTACTTGATGTCAAATAAAGAATTCAATCCTATCAATCTTTCAATTAAAAATCCTTCTCCAAATTTCGAGTTTATCGGACGACCATAATCTAAACCTCTTGCCATAACAAAATCCATAAACTCTTTAGTAGATATTAACGTTTGAGGTTCATTCTGGTCCTGATCTAGTGAAAAAAACTGACTTTTAAATGCACCAATCGCAGATAACTTCTTATCAAGATACTTTTCTACATCCACAACAAAATCAGGTTTGTGATAATAATCCTGGATATAATGATAGACAGCATTTGGCCTCCATTCTTTTTGTGCTATTCCATCATAAACTGTTTCTATCTTTCTCAATCCAGCTAAAAAGCAAGCTGTTGAAACCAGTTTACTTGCTTTACCATGATCTGTATGTCTATCATTGATTACATTACATAAAACAACTTCTGGTTGAAAATAACGAATCCATTTTATCACTTCCAATTGGCTTACCTCATTATCTAGAAAAAATCCATCGCGAAGTCCTAAATTCATTCGCATTTCAACACCTAAAATACGAGCGCTTTCAATTGCTTCCTTATCTCGAACATCAGCATTGCCTCTCGAGCCCAATTCACCACGGGTTAAGTCGATAATGCCAACCTTTTTTCCATTGGCTACTTCCATTGCAATTGTTCCACCTGCACCTAACTCCACATCGTCGGGATGAGCACCAAAGGCTAAAATATCGAGCTTTATCATTGTTGAAAATTTAAAAATTTATCTTAAAATTGAAAACAAACCCATCCAAATGAAAGATTCACTTTTTCGATTCTATTTTGTTGCAATATTATTAAATTAAATAGCACCTTTGCAATCAAATGTCTTTTACTCGTAAAGTTGCTCAATTAGTGCTTTTAGAAGCCAGGTTAGAATGGAAAAACAAACAATCCATTACCGCACTGCTTATTTATTCGCTAGCTAGCATTTTTGTTACCTACCTCGCCTTTCAACAAACAATCGATTTAACAACATGGAATTCCTTGTTTTGGCTTATTATGTTGTTCGCTTCAACAAACGCAATTGCTAAAAGCTTTTTGCAAGATTCAAAAGGACTACAACTTTACTATTACAGTATGCTTTCTCCTAAGCATTTAATTCTTTCAAAGATCATCTATAATCTCATATTGCTTAGTGGACTATCACTCGTCAACTTTTTTATATTTCAGCTTATATTTCCAATTAGTATTGACCAAACAGCTCAATATCTGCTGAGTATTTTATTGGGCTCCATTGGATTATCTACGGTATTAACGATGGTTGCAGGTATTGTATCAAAAGCCAATAACAACGCAGCATTACTAGCCATTTTAGGATTCCCGTTACTATTTCCACTTTTAAGTATCATTATACAATGTTCGATGAATGCCATTAACGGTTTCGATTGGATGGTTAATCAGCAATTGTTTATCGTACTCATCAGTTTAAATTTAATTACCGTACTCCTATCCTACTTACTGTTTCCTTATCTTTGGCGTGAATAAAATGGACTCGTTTTACAAAAATAAAATTGCTCGTGCGTGGTGGTGGAAAATCATCGCAATCGTGTGTTTAGTGTACACCTGCTATTACGGTTTTATAGGCGAAGTACCTGCAATGGTTGTATTGCATGAAACAATTCGAAACCTTTATTTTCATGTAACAATGTGGATGGCAATGATGCTATTGATGTTAATCAATGCTATCTATTCCATAAAATATTTGAGTAGTTTAAATCGCTATCACGACATTGTTGCTGAAGAGTCAGGTAAAATGGCAATGGTATTTGCTGCAGCTGGTTTGATAACAGGAATGGTTTGGGCTAATTATACTTGGGGCGCACCTTGGACGAATGATCCGCAGTTAAATGGGACTGCTGCAACTATTTTAATGTATGCGGCTTACTTTATCTTACGAAATGCAATTCCTGATGAAAATAAAAAGGCAAAAGTTGCTAGTGTATATGCGATTTTTGCGTTTGTGATGATGTTTGTATTCATCATGGTTATTCCTAAAATGTACAATTCACTTCATCCAGGCAAAGGAGGCAATCCGGGTTTCAATAAATACGATTTAGACTCTAACATGCGCATGGTCTTTTATCCTGCGGTGATAGGCTGGTGTTTATTAGGAACATGGTTAATGAGCTTAAAAGTTCGTATCCGAAGAATAAAAGAAATTACTGAAGAAAATTAATTATGAAAAAAACAATTATTCTCTCCATACTGTTCTTGTTTATGTTAGTTTCAGCACATGCACAAGACACTAACCAAGTAGATATGGCAGATGCGCTTTATGCGAATGGGAAAATTTATGTTGTTGCAATAGTTGCGGCTATCGTTATTACAATTCTTACTGCTTATGTTGTTTTGATAGATAGAAAAGTAACTAAGCTCGAAGAAAAAATTAATCAGAAATAAAATCACTTTTGATTCTTTAAATCGAAATGAAAAAAATACACATCGCCTTAATAGTTTTGATCGCCATTTTATTGGGCGTTATTATAAGCACGGTAAGTGAATCCGGGACCTATGTTAGTTTTAAAACAGCTGCGGAAAAACCAGGTAGCACGTATCATATAATTGGCAAGGTAAATCTTGACAAAGAATTTATTTATAATCCGGAGAAAGATGCTAATGTGTTTGGCTTTTACATGACAGATACTATTGGAACTGAAAAGAAAGTTCTATTCAACGGAACAAAACCACAAGACTTCGAAAAAGCAGAACGCATTGTGGTAGTTGGAAAAATGAAAGGAGAAGAGTTTATAGCATCGCAGGTTTTAATGAAATGTCCTTCGAAATATAATAAAGCAGGAGAAGAAGAAGGTGAAGATTCGAGTAATGGTTCACAAAGACCATAATAATTTAAGAAAACATTGATGGGAATACAGTACTTAAACGAACATTTAATGTTCGGAAAAATTGGAAATGCATTTGTTGTTTTATCATTCACTGCTGCTATTGTTGCAATGCTTTCGTATGCTTTACAAGTTTTCAGAAAAGAAGAAGAAATTCAATCATGGAACAAACTTGCACGATTTAGTTTTTTCATTCATGCGTGCAGTGTATTCGGAATTATCTCATTGTTGTTTTATTTGATTCAATCGCATTATTTCGAATACTATTATGTTTGGCAACATTCGAGTTCCACTTTGCCAGCAAAATACATGTGGGCTTGCTTATGGGAAGGACAAGAAGGAAGTTTTTTAATCTGGACTGTATGGCATGTAGTATTATCTATTTTGTTAGTATGGAAAGGAAAAAAATGGGAAGCACCAACCATGATGTTCATCATGATGATTCAGGTATTTTTAGCATCTATGTTATTGGGATTAAATTTTGGCGATATTAAAATCGGCTCGAATCCATTTATACTTTTACGTAATCATCCTGATTTTGCTAATCTTCCATTCATTCACATGCCTGATTATTTAGCTAAGCTAAAAGATGGTCGTGGTTTGAATCCTTTATTACAAAACTATTGGATGGTGATACACCCTCCTACATTATTTTTAGGCTTTGCTGCAACTGCTATTCCTTTTGCATTTGCGATGGGTGGCTTAGTGACGCGACAGTATCGTGAGTGGGTAAAGCCAGCATTACCATGGACATTTTTCGGAATTGCCATTTTAGGAATCGGAATTTTAATGGGTGGTGCTTGGGCATATGAAGCGCTAAGCTTTGGTGGGTTCTGGGCTTGGGATCCTGTTGAAAACGCATCGCTCGTACCTTGGTTAACGTTAGTAGGAGGCGCGCATGTAATGTTGATTTATAAAAAGAATGGCACTTCTTTATTTACAGCAGTTATGTTACTTGCTGTATCATTCATTCTAGTACTCTACTCAACCTTTCTTACTCGTAGTGGAATATTAGGAGAAACATCAGTGCATGCTTTTACTAATTTAGGTATGACAGGACAGTTGATTTTATACATGTCATTCTTTATTGTTCTTACCATCATCTTAGTTTTAAAACATCGTAAAGCTATTGCCAATCCAACTGAAGATGAAGCCTTAAATAGTCGTGAGTTTTGGATGTTTATGGGTATGCTAGTTTTATTAATATCAGCAATACAAATTACATTTACTACTTCGATTCCTGTTATCAATAAAGTCTTCGGATTAAAAATGGCACCGCCGGTTGATGTTATTGATTTTTACAATTCATGGCAGACTCCTTTAGCAGCTATTATTGGTTTACTGTTAGCCGTTGGTCAGTTTTTCAAATGGAAACAATCAGACTGGAAAGATGTTACGAAAAAATTGGCTGTTAGCTTTGTAATATCATTAGTGGTTACAATTATTTTTCAAATAATTATTGGATTTTCAAGAGTTCAACACTCGATTTTATTCATGACCTCATTGTGGGCTATCGTAGCTAATCTTGATTATTTGATTCGTGTTCTAAAAGGCAAGTTTAATTTTTCTGGAGGCAGCGTTGCACATATTGGAATTGGGTTTATTCTCTTAGGTGCGTTAGTATCGAACGCAAAAAAAGAAATCATAAGCGAGAACCGATTGAATGTCGATTTAGGAAAAGACTTTCCCAACAAAGAAAACATTTTGCTTTACCAAGGTGACACATTAGCTATGGGTGAATACTATGTTACCTATAAAGGAAAAGAGAAAGAGGGAATACATCAGTATTACGAAGTTGAGTATTTAAAAGCTAATCATAACGCTGGTGGCTTTACGAAAGAATTTTCCTTAAAGCCTTTTATTCAGATGAATGAACGAATGGGAAATGTAAGTGAGCCTGCTACTCGTCATTTCTTGCACAAGGACATATATACGCATGTAACCTATGCAGAGATGGAAAATAAAAATCAGGTAGATCAAAAAGGCTATAAAGAACCTAAGAAACATTTGCTAGCTGTTGGAGATACCATTGTTATAAGTAATAGTTTATTCACCTTACTGGAAATTGATAAGGCTGTCGATAAAAAAACAAATTCATTAAACGAAAATGATATCGCCGTAGGGTTAAAATTAAAAGTCACCGACATTAACAAAAAAGATTATTTCGTTGAACCACTCTTTGTGATTAGAGAAAATGAACAAATTACGGTTCCTGCCGAAATTGAAAAATTAGGATTAAAATTCGATTTCTCTTCTATTGACACAGAAAATAACAAATTTGAAATTAGCCTATCAGAGAAGAGAACTAACAGCCGTGATTTCATTATCATGAAAGCATTGATTTTCCCAGGAATTAACATACTTTGGATTGGATGTATCTTGATGTTCGTTGGAACCTGGATTGCTATACGTAAACAAATTTCTGATTTAAAGCGCGAAGCATGAACGTAAGTATTGTTGGATCGGGCAATCTCGCTTCTCATTTAATTCCTCGATTAATCGAAAAAGGAATTAAGGTCCAGCAAATTTTTTCTCGGAATGCTACTACTGCAAAATCACTTTCTAGAAAGCATAAAATATCCTTCGCTCCTACCCTCAACGATATAGATTTAAACGTTGACATAATTTTACTTTGCGTTTCCGATACAAGTATTAGAACGATTACACCGCACTTTAAAAATTACAAAGGGATTTTAGTGCACACATCCGGAACAGCGCCTATAAGCGATTTAAATAAGCACAAAGGAAACAATGGAGTGCTTTATCCTTTACAAACATTTATTCCGAAAGTAAAAGTTAACTGGAACGACATACCTGTTTTTGTAGAAGGGAACAATGAAGCAATTGAAAAGACGCTATTATTGATTGCTAAAAAACTTTCTAAGAAGACCTATAGCTTAAACAGCAAGCAACGCAAAGAGCTACATCTCGGAGCTGTATTCGTGAATAATTTTGTGAATGCTTGTTACGATATTGCTTACACTCACTTACAGAATAAAAATTTGAAGTGGGAATATCTTTTACCATTGATTCATCAGACTACTTTAAAAATTGAGCGCAACGCACCGAAAGATGTGCAAACGGGTCCTGCGCGCCGCAACGATCAAAAGATTATCAACGAACACTTACAGCTTTTGAAAAAGGAGAAGAATGCGATGGAGGTGTATCGGGTTATGACGGAGTATATTAAATCGAATTATTAGGTGCGGGATTGCCTGTAGTGTTCTACTACAGGCCCACACCTAATTGAATAATATACGTGTTTTGTTTTGGCTTTCTAATTATTTACCCTAATTCTGTGTCATATTTTACAATAAACTACCCTAATTCTGTGTCAAATTCTGAAATAATTTACCCTAATTATGTGTCAAATTTTGGAATAAATTACCCTAATTTTGTGTTGGTTTTTTGAATTATTTACCCTAATTTTGTGACATGTTTAAGAGAAAAATACAGGAAGAACTACGACAATGGGCGACTAGTAAAGACCGTAAACCATTGGTTTTAAAGGGAGCACGACAAGTTGGAAAAACCACAATTGTGGGCCAATTTGCCGCAAACTACAAACAGTATATTTCCTTTAATTTAGAGCTGCACTCTGACAAAGAAGCTTTTCTGAATATATCCGACTTTGAAGGCTTTGTACAATCGCTGTTTTTAATGAAAAATAAATCGTTTTCTAAACGAGCAGACACCCTACTTTTCATCGATGAAATACAAGAAGTACCTGAAGCATTTAACCTACTGCGTTTCTTTTACGAAAGAATGCCAGAATTAACGGTAATCGTTGCTGGCTCTATGTTAGAAACATTATTCAATTCAAAAGCAAGCTTTCCTGTAGGCCGTGTTGATTACCTAGTAGTACGACCAGTTTCATTTTTTGAATTCTTGGGTGCATTAGGAGAAGAAGAAGCATTAGAGCAATTAAATATTGTCCCATTCAATGATTTTGCATTTGCCAAATTAATTGGCTTATACCACTTATATGCATTGTTGGGTGGCATGCCAGAGATAATTAAGAAGTTTGCCGAAACAAGAGACATAACCGCATTAAACAAAATATATAATAGCTTAATCACATCTTACCTTGATGATGTAGAAAAATATGCAACAAACAATAATCAAGTACAAACCATCAGACATGCAATAAAATCAAGTTTTTTTGAAGCAGGAAAACGTATCAAATTTCAGGGATTTGGAAAATCGAATTACGGATCTAAAGAAATGGGTGAAGCTTTAAGGACATTGGAAAAAGCATTTATCCTTTCATTAATCTACCCTACCACAGGAACCAAACTTCCTATCATACCAGATTATAAGAAGTCGCCACGTCTACAATTATTAGACACTGGATTATTGAATTATATGGTAGGCTTACAAAAAGATTTGTTAGGTTCGGATGATTTAAATTCTGTATATCAAGGAACGTTAATAGAACATTTAGTTGGACAAGAATTAATTGCAGACCAATATCAAACATTGGCCAGTTTAAATTTCTGGACGAGAGAAAAAAACACTTCTTCAGCAGAGATAGATTACTTAATCAACCACGATGGACAATTAATCCCAATTGAAGTAAAAGCAGGAAAAGAAGGAAAACTAAAATCCTTGCATTTATTTATGGATGAAACTCCTGGCAATATTGCTGTGCGTTTTTATGCAGGAAAATTATCCATCACCAATGTAAAAACAGCCAAAGGAAAAGAATTTAAATTATTAAACCTCCCCTATTTTCTAGTTGGTAAGGTGAGGGATTATTTGGAATGGATGATGAGCTTATAAATTATATTCAAAGTTGATTCAACCACCTTTCCTACACGAAATTCCTACTACCGGTTGGTCAGCTAATATTACTTTCCAAAAATCTTTAGAAAATTCATCCTCACCTTCTTTTGATAATTCCATTATATGCCAATTGATGTCTGTGAATCCTGATGACTCTAAAATACGAGTATAGGTAGCTCTTTCTAAATGATAGTTCGTAACAGATACAAAGCTATCATCAGGCTGATAAAAGCGATATATAATTTCTGCACCTTCGTTATAACTTTCGTTTTCACGTGTAAACCGATAAGGCATTAAAGATTCAACTGTTCCTCTATAATCGGGATTACTATTGATGGTAATAAATTTTCCTCCTGGCTTTAAATGTTTGAATATTGAATCACACATAGCTTTTAACGATTGCTCATCATGCGCATAATTCAATAAATAACTAGCACAAATAAAATCAAATTGTTTGTCGAGCGAAAGTTCAGCTGCATCATTGCAAATGTATGTCAACAATAATGGCTTTGCATTCTCTGCTTCTTCTGCTAATGCAATCATACCTGCAGATAAATCAACGCCAACAACACCGGATGCACCTCTTAATTTAAACTGACGAGTATAAAATCCATCCCCGCAAGCTAAATCTAAAACATCTTTTCCGGTTAAGTCGCCTATCAAATTAAAGTAAGTGTGTGCTTCAAAATGCTTTCTCCAAGGCATCAATTTAGAAGCCTGGTATTCGTTTGCTATTGCATCGTAATCTGTTGCCATGTTTAATCTATTTTATATTAATTAGTTTTATTTTTATTCATCAATACTCGATATACAATTGCAGCCAATGCAAATCCAACAAACCACGAATAATTGTAAACATGTATTAACCATTCCGGAAATAAATCATTATTTACAACATGTATTGCAGTAAGAAACCCAGGTACGTTCGGTAATACACCAATCACAAAAGCTATAATTGCCTTGCTATTAAATCCATTGTTAAATTGATAAATACCATCATGACGATACAGGTCATCAATAACAAGTTGTTTTTTACGAATGAAAAAATAATCGACAATCATAATTCCTCCAATTGATCCTAAAAGGCTGGAGTATGCAATCAACCAGGTAAAAATATACCCTGATGGATCTGCGATTAATTTCCATGGAAAAATTAAAAGTCCAATAATGCCCGTTATATAGCCACCTTTTTTAAAATCAATTTTTGAAGGAGATAAATTTGAAAAATCGTTTGCAGGACTCACAATATTTGCAGCAATGTTTGTCGCCAGCGTGGACAATGCTATTGCAATCATGGCAATACTAATCATCCATTTGTTTTCAAAGTTGGAAGCTAAGTCAATAGGGTTCCAAATAACTTTTCCAAATATTATTGCAGTAGCTGATGTTACTATTACTCCAATAAAAGCAAACAACGTCATTGAAGGTGCAAGTCCTAATGCCTGCCCTATTATATGAGCCCTTTGATTCTTTGCATAGCGTGTAAAATCAGGAATGTTTAATGAAAGTGTAGCCCAGAATCCAACCATACCTGTGAGGGCAGGAAAAAAGAAAGTAAAAAATTCTGATGATGATTTAAATTTAGAAGGCTGTGATAAAATGGGTCCTAATCCATGCACATCTTTAATTGCCCAATACAATAATGCTAAAGCTGCGAGTGGTAAAACAAATGCTTTAAAGACCAATAATTTTTTTATACTATCAACTCCTTTATGCACGATGAACATATTTAACATCCAGAAGAGTAAAAATGTAATGGCGGGTCCTGTTTCCAACATCCATGATGAAGGAAAAACTGCAGGCAATGAATCAAGAGAAGGAATCCAGATTCGTAACATTTGATATAAGGCAAACCCTCCAATCCATGTTTGAATTCCGAACCAACCACACGCAACAATAGCTCTTAATAATGCTGGAATATTTGCACCTAATACACCAAAGCTTGCTCGCGCTAAGACAGGAAATGGAATTCCGTATTTCGCACCTGCATGTCCGTTTAATATCATTGGCACCAACACGATTGCATTTCCTAAAAAGACAGTTAACACTGCCTGCCACCAATTCATTCCACCTTCGATAAGTGAACTAGCTAACATGTAAGTGGGAATACACAAACTCATACTGATCCATAATGCAGTATAATTCCATATTCCCCATGTTCGTTTGTCTGATGTTACAGGTGCTAGGTCCTCACTAGAAAGAACCGATTGTTTCTGATTAGGCTGCATTGCGTGATTATTATCAACACAATATAGGTAATTGGATAGTGATAAATTTTAAATGAGTAATAAGAAATGATTTAAATATTAACAAGACTTTATCGTAATAACGAGTTTTTGTACTTAAGCCGTACAGGCTCCTACTTTTTTCTCTAGCAAAAAAAGTAGGCAAAAATGCCACCGCTGTATAATTATTGCGAAGCTACCTACTTGCGCAACGGAAATAATCGAACTCGCCCTATAGTATATACTATAGGTCTCAAACACCGCTTATTTCTTTTCGTTGCTTTATTCAGCATCTTATTTTCGCAATAATTATAAGGCGGATCTTTTTAATAAAAAAAGTGATTTTTAACAATAAGAAAAATCGGTTTAAACCCCACCCTATAATTGACCCAACACCTTCCTAACGCCATCCATAGCCGTAGAACGGATTAAGGTAAAATCGTTGGCGCCATGGGGTAATTCTGATTTTGGGTCGATTAAAAATTTTTGTATGGCTTTGTTTGCGTAGTGAACAAGTCCAGCTGCAGGATATACTTGTAATGATGTACCTACAACTAAAAAAACGTCTGCTTGTTCTACTATTTCGATGGCTTTGTCCATCATTGGTACTTGCTCGCCAAACCACACAATATGTGGACGTAATTGAAATCCTCTTTCGCAGTTATCTCCAAGTTTTAATTCCCAGTCTTCTAGTTTGTAAATCAAATCTGAAAAAGCAGTACTGCGTACCTTCATTAATTCGCCATGCAAATGAATCACATTGGTTGATCCTGCACGCTCGTGTAAATCATCTACATTTTGAGTTACGACTGTGACTTTATATTTACTCTCTAACTCAGCAATTGCTTTATGTGCATCATTAGGAGCACATTCCAATAATTGTTTTCTTCGCTCGTTGTAAAATCGTAATACTAATTCAGGATTAGCATGAAAAGCTTCGGGAGTTGCGACATCTTCTATTGCATGATTCTCCCATAATCCATCAGCATCACGAAATGTTTTTAATCCGCTTTCGGCACTGATGCCCGCTCCAGTAAATACAACTATATGTTTCATTAAATTATTTTCCAGTCATCTTCAAATTGAAATCCTCGTAATAGATCACCAATAGGCATTCGTTTTTTACCAGGCAACTGCGCTTCTAATACATTTACAAAACCATCTGCTCCACTGATTTTCAAAAATGATTTTCCATCGGTCACTAATTGATGTGTTAGAAAAACTCCTGCTTCTTCTTTCTCAGATTTAAAAATCTTCATTGCAAAAATAGAATCATCCGTTTTCTGCATTTCTACAAATGCACCAGGATAAGGCGATAAACCGCGAATATGATTATGTATTTCTGAAATCGTTTTTGAAAAATCTAATTTGCAATCCTCTTTAAAAATCTTTGGAGCATGTTTAAGTTCTTCTGTAGATTTAAAAAACATTTCCTGAGGAAGAGCCTTTATTCCACCATGCTCAATATGCTGAACGGTTTTTAAAACTAACCCTGCTCCTATTTGCATCATGCGGTCGTGCAATTCTCCTGCTAATTCATTTTCTCCGATTGAAACTTCTTCACGAAAGATAATACTACCCGTATCAATTTCTTGTTGCAAAAAGAAAGTAGTCAATCCTGTTTTTGCTTCGCCATTCATGACTGCACGATTAATTGGCGCTGCGCCTCTATATTGAGGTAACAAAGATCCATGTAAATTAAATGTCCCTAGTGCCGGCATCGACCATAACACTTCTGGCATCATACGAAAGGCAACTACAATTTGAAGATCGGATTGCAATGATTTAACTTCATCTAAAAAAGATTGCGCTTTTAACTTCTCAGGTTGTAACACTTTTAATCCTTTTAATAAAGCATATTCTTTAACAGCAGAAAAAGTTAGTTGTTGTCCGCGCCCTGAAGGCTTATCGGGAGCAGTAACTACAGCTACAACATCAAAACCATTCTCTACTAAAATATTTAAAGAAGGAACTGCAAATTCCGGAGTTCCGTAATAGATAATTTTCATTTTTTCAGATATACAATTTCACTCACTTTAATTAATGGTCCTCCCATACAAATCGAAACCCCTCCTTTCACAAAATTGAACTTCACTCCTATTTTTAATCCATTTACTTTTACTGAATCGGGTAAATTAGCTGGTTCATATCGCTTATTATTATCGTCTGACAATAAAAACTGACAACCATCTACTTTACGGTTATCTAACACCGTTACATTCGTATAACCTTGTTTATTGAAATCCGACTCAATACTTTTTGTCGATTTACATCCAACAAAAAGAAAGTACAATATAAAAGCTAGTTTTATTTTATTCATGATTGTAAGCAATAAGATTCATTTTAGATTTCCACTTTCCAGAATAAAGATAGCCAAAACAAAAAACAGTCATCAACGACCAATAGAGAATTTCCACCATCCACATGGATGAAGCTGTTGACTTGAGTACTAAGGAGCAAATGAAAATATAGATCAGGTAAATTGAAATATTAACGATCTCTAAATTCATAGCCACGCTAGTCGCACCCGTCCCCGAAAGAGCACTAAGTTGTATCATCCCAATAGAAAATAGCAATGTGGAAATGCAAATAATTGGAAAATCGCGAAAAGCACCTTCAATTAATGAGCTATCAGATGTAGTCAAATGAAATAACCAATCAGGATAAATTAAAATCAATCCAACGGATACAATACCAACAACTAGACTAAATAATGTAATTTTTTTTACGAGCGGCATTACTTGCTCTGATTTGTTTTGTCCAATTAAATTAGAGACCATCGTATTTGCTGCTTGTGAGAAGCCCCAGATGGGAGTCATTAGCACCATGTAAATACTACGAAGAACATTAGAGATAGCTAAATCATGTGCTCCTAATCGTCCAATTAAAACAAAGAAGATAAACCAGGCCACCATTGAAATCAAATGTTGGAACACAATTGGCAAAGAAAGTATGGTTATTTGCTTCATCTGAAGGAAGCTCACCGATTTAAACTTAAACAATTCAAATGCTTTAAATTCTTTATGCCAAAAAGTATAGACAATTGCATAAACCGCTGCAATAGTTTCTGAAAGTGATGATGCTAGTCCGCTACCAGCGACGCCTAGCGCTGGCGCCCCCCAATGACCTAATGTAAACATGTAATTAAATACAATATTGAGACCCATCATTAAGAAAGTAGAATAACTAATGATTCGTGTATAAGCTATGCCTGTATAAAATGAACGGAGTGCGGTTAACACCATCATAAACATTAAACTCCAAGAACGCGTTTCTAGATAATCACGGCAATAACCTGCTATCTCCCTATCTCTGACGAACATGGATACAATAAATGGCAAAAAAGAATAAAGCACTAAAATCATTACGGCGGATATACCAACCGTTAGTAAAAGGCCATTATCAAATACTTTGTTTATTTCTTCATTGCGCCCTTCTCCATTTCTTCTAGCAATTAAAATCTGAATTCCTGTTCCGAATCCGAAGCCAATCATCACTCCAATGAAATAAAACAAACCACCTAATGCAGAAGCTGCTAATTGTGGCTCTCCCAAACGCGCTACAAATGCAACATCGGTAAAATTAATAACTGCGTTCGCAAGCGAACCCAGCATAATGGGTGCTGCTATTTGCCAGATATTATGATAATCCGATTTAATCTTCATAAACAGATAAAGAATAAATCATTTTATAATGAGGGATATTCGCCTCGTAAAATAATTCACCAATAGGCTCAAATCCATTGCGAGAATAAACATTCATTGCCGCCACTTGAGCATGTAAGTAAATTAATTTTTTAAAAGGAACTACATCAGACAGTACCTGTTTCACAAGTGCGCCTCCTATGCCATTATTCCTAAATTCAGGCAAAACAGAAAATCGTTCAAGTTTAATTCCATTATCGGTATGCCGCCAGCGTGATGTAGCGGCTGGTTGATTATCAACAAAAACGAGATAATGTGTGGCTATTGATTCATACTCATCATACTCCTCTTCGCTATCTACTTTCTGTTCTTCCACAAATACTTTTTGACGAATATCAAAAGCCATATCTGCATGACTCTTATCTTGAATATCGAAAGAAATAATCTTCATCTGTAAATAATTTTCACAAATGTAAACAACCTTACCTAATTCAAATGAATAACAACAATTGTTTAAAAACTTTACAAGGCAGCAAGTCTGTCGAGCGTAAGTTGAATCAAGTTATGCATAGACTCTTCAGACTTTTTACTAAATTCTTGCGTAATGCGATTAGCAACTATTACATTTACTGAGCAGCAATGATGCCCTAGAAGCTTTGCTAAACCGAACATTGCACCTGTTTCCATTTCGAAATTAGTCACCTTATGTCCATGATAATCGAAGGATGTTAGCTTTTCAATTAAATCGTAACGACTAGCCTTTAATCGAAGCTGACGGACCTGAGGAGCATAAAATCCTGAGCAGGAAGCGGTAATACCAGTAAAAACATCTGGAGAAAGCACATTAAACAACAAATCAGATGACTTTGCAAGATATGACTCAGGAAATATACTTTTATTAGGAAGATGAATTCGGAATGCATCAATAATTTCTTTTTCTAGTCCCTCGTTTGTAAGTTCATAAAAATTCAACAATCCATCTAATCCTAATCCGTAACTTGAACAAACAAACGAATCAACTGGAATCTCGGCTTGCAAAGAACCAGAAGTACCAATTCTAACTAGTTTCAGAGATGTCAGGTTTGGTTTTATCTCGCGAGATTTAAGATCAATATTCACTAATGCGTCTAATTCATTATAAACAATATCAATATTATCTGTACCAATTCCTGTTGATAGTACGGTAATACGGCGGCCTTTGTATAAGCCAGTATGCGTAATAAACTCCCGTTTGTTTTTCTTAATCTCAATTGAATCAAAATAATTGCTTACCATTGAAACACGATCAGGATCACCTACATTGATGATAATATCACTAATTTCATGAGGTAAAAGGTTCAAATGATATACACTACCATCTTTATTTAAAATTAATTCCGATTCTGCAATTTTTGACATATTTTTTTTGTATAATTTTGTCCCTGAACAAATATAACAACATACAGCTATGTGCGCCTATCAAAATCACATTATTATTCCGGTAGATTTCAGTGAACAATCGATGATTGCATTGAATCAAACATTTAATCTTGCCCGTTTGACGAAATCAGATATAACTCTTTTACATGTAATTGATGGTGATGTTTTTTCTTCAATGATCAACATTTTCTCTCATAATGATTTTAAAGAAGAAATTTACAGAGAAGGAATCCAATCCAAACTAAATAAGATTGCTAACGAAACAATAGCAAAAACAGGTTTAGAAGTTAAAACAAGAATTGAAAAAGGTAAAATTTACGATTGTGTAAATGAGGTAGCGACCGAAATAAATGCTGCTTTTATCGTAATGGGTACAAATGGTGCTTCTTCAATTGCAAAACGTTTTATTGGCTCTAATGCTGTTAAAGTAATCGGAACAGCTCCATGTCCCGTGATTACAATCAAAGGGAAAGAACACAATGCTGGATGTAATACAATTGTTTTACCTCTTGATCTATCAAAAGAAACTAAAGAAAAGGTTGGTAAGTGCATAGAGATTGCTAAATTCTTTAATTCCTTTGTAAAAGTAATGACTGTTGATTCTTCCAGTGATGAATTCTTAAATAAAAAACTAGAACGTCAGATGGATCAGGTGTTAGATTTTCTTCGTGAGAATGGAATTCAATGCTCTGGTGAATTTGTAGAAAATTCTGATGTTGCCGAAGGTGTACTTGATTATTCTAAAAAAGAAAATGCGGATTTAATTATCATCATGACGCAACAAGAATTAGAATTCACAGAATACTTTATAGGAACTGCATCTGCAAAGATTATTAATCATTCGGATATTCCAATTTGTAGTATTCGTCCGATGAAAAGAAAGGACACTACAACATTTGTTATACAATAAAACAAGAAACCTATGAATAGAAGCTTTCATGTTACCAAACTGCTTGTTCCTTATGACTATTCTGAATCAGCCGCAATTGGCTTAGAACACGCTGTTATTTTTGCAAAATCTTTTGGGGCAGAAATATTCTTGTTGCATATTTTAGAAGCTTCTACATTTCAGAACTCTTTGACACATTTATTTTCTTCGGTAGAAAAAAAAGCCGAAGAAACTTCTAAAGAAAAACTAGAGGAAATTGCACTTTCAATTTCTAGTCGAAGTGGTGTTAAGGTATCTGTTATGACAGAAGTTGGAAAAACATACAAGATAATTTCTACAGTTGCTACCTCCGTTGCAGCTGATTTAATTTTTATGGGAACGCATGGAAGCAGTGGAAATAGTTATAGCATTGGCAGTAATACCACAAAAGTTGTACAAGAAGCTCCATGTCCGATAATTGCTGTACAAAACCACGCTGAAAAATCTTCATACGATACAATTATTTTACCCATAGATGATTCTACTGAATCGCGACAAAAAGTTACTTTCGCTTTGGAAATTGCGAGAAAGTATAAGTCCAAAATTGTTGTTGCTGGATTAATGCAAAGCTCTAACGATGATTATCAAAGGAAATTTTATTTGAAAATAGATCAGGTGCAAGATTTTCTTGCTGACCATGGTTGTGAGAGCATTTCTGCCATCTATCAAGGAGATTTATATAAAAACACAATCAAAGCATGTGAAGAGCATAATGGCGATTTATTAGTTATTATGACTGAACAAGAACCTGGAATTACAGGATTATTGATGGGCACATATGCTAACAAAGTGATTAATGGGTCACGCATACCTGTCATGACTATCCGGCCAGCTGAAATCGACCCTGATCGAATTACTGTTTCATTTTAATATTTTTTACATGAACGAAATACATCAATTGCTTAAAAAGCATTTTGGATATGATGCATTTCGGCCACTGCAAGAAGAAATAATTGAATCCGTACTTCAAAAAAAAGATACACTCGCCATTTTACCTACTGGAGGAGGAAAATCAATTTGTTTTCAGATTCCTGCTTTATCAATTGGAGGATTATGTTTGGTTGTATCCCCGCTGATAGCCCTGATGAAAGATCAGGAAGAACAACTATTGAACAAAGGAATTCGAAGTGCGGCGCTAATATCTGGTATAACAAGAAGAGAAACAGATATAATAATTGGAAACTGTATTCATGGAGACTATCGCTTTTTATATGTCTCACCAGAGCGATTGAGCAGCGATACCTTTATGATACAATTAGCGAACATGCCAGTAAGTATGATTGCTATTGACGAAGCACATTGTATTTCGCAATGGGGGTATGACTTTCGTCCATCTTATTTAAACATTTTTAAAATTAGAGAATTATTTCCCGAAGCCCCCGTAATTGCGCTTACCGCATCAGCCACACCAGAAGTACAAATTGATATTTGTGATAAATTAAAATTTAAAAAAGGCCATCAGAAATTTTTAAAAAGTTTCAGCAGACCTAATTTATCATATATTATCCGAAATGATGAAAATAAATACGAAAAAGTTCTTCAAGTATTAAAATCTGTTCAAGGAACCGCTATTATTTATGTAAGAAGTAGAAATAAAACACAAGACATCTCGGCATGGTTAAATAGCAATAAAATTACTGCAGATTATTACCATGCGGGATTAGATAGCCAATCAAGAGCTGAAAAGCAAACTAAATGGATGAATAACCAAACGCGTGTTATTGTTGCAACAAACGCTTTTGGAATGGGCATTAATAAAGAAAATGTACGTTCTGTAATCCACTTCGATATACCTGACGATTTAGAAAGCTATTATCAAGAAGCTGGTCGCGGTGGCCGTGATGAAAAACCAGCCTATGCTGTTTTAATTTACTCTGAAAGTGACCTGCTACAATTAAAAGAAAAAAAAGAAAAGAACTTCCCAGAGATTACCGAAATAAAACGCATTTACAATTCACTTTGTAATTTTTTAAATATCCCTGTTGAATCTGGATTGAATACTACTTTTCCATTTGATTTTTATAGTTTTTGCAATACCTATCAATTGAATAGTAATATTGCCATGAGCTGTTTAAAAGAATTGGTACATGCAGAATTGATTGCAATGAGTGAAGCCGTATTCATGCCATCAAAATTAAAAATTATAGCCGACAAAATGGAGCTTTATAATTTACAAGTCAAATATCAACGATTTGATAATTTGATAAAAGTAATATTAAGAAGCTATGGAGGTATATTTGACTACTATGTAAAAATCAATGAATTTCAATTATCAAAACAATTAAATACGGATAAATCAACAATTGTAAATTTACTTAAAGAATTAACGAAGCTTAATATGTTAGATTATATTCCTTCCAGTGATTATCCACAATTAACATTTCTTCATTCAAGAGTAACTACTGCAAATTTGTATTTTAACCCTAACGATATAAAAGCGAGAAAAAATAGATTTCAAGTTAGAGCAGATTCCTTTCTAAACTATGTTACAAGTAATTCAAATTGTCGAAGTTTAATGATTGCATCATATTTTGGAGAAAAAAATATTAATACATGCGAAACTTGTGACTTTTGTAGAGATAAAAAAAAGTCCATAATTAATGAAGAAGAGGAAAATAAAATAATTGAATTAATCAAAATAAAACTAAAAGCCAAAGCACTTTTAGCAAGTGAATTACAATTACAAATGCCAAAAGAATACAAATTAAAATCCGCAGCAGTAATTCGAATGCTATTAGACAACGGAACACTATTTAATGATAAAGAAGAAAGACTTTCAATAAAAATAAACTTACCTCAATAATTATCTAATTATATTTAATAAATTCGTTGTTATGGAACTATTTCATATTGGATTTTTAACAGTTCGCCTACTCGACTTACTTGATATTTTGATTGTATCATTTTTATTATACAAAGTATATCAGCTATTAAAAGGAGGAACTGCCATCAATATTTTTATTGGTATTGTTTCGATGTATTTACTATGGTTTTTATTTGTAAAGATTTTCGAAATGCAATTGCTAGGAGCTATTCTAGGGCAATTTATGAGTGTAGGTGTATTAGCTTTAATCATAGTATTCCAACAAGAGGTGAGACGGTTTTTAGTTTTACTTGGATCTAGCTCACTAACGGGGAAGGATAGCCTAACGCGAAAAATATTGCCATGGAACTGGAAAGAAGAACAAGTAATAACGGCTGATTTAATTCCTGTAATCAAAGCATGCGAAAGCATGTCGAATACAAAAACCGGGGCAATATTGGTTTTATCTAGAACCACGGATTTAAAGTTTTTCGAAAATTCAGGAGATGCTATGGATGCAGATGTATCAAAGCGATTATTAGAAAGTATATTCTTTAAGAATAGTCCTTTGCATGATGGTGCAGTTATAATAAGAAATAACAAAATTAAAGCTGCCCGTTGTGTATTACCAGTAACCGACAATAACGAAATTCCCGCACAGCTAGGAATGCGCCACAGAGCGGCCCTAGGTATAACAGAACAAAGTGATGCAATCTCAATTATCGTTTCTGAAGAAACAGGTAACATCAGCGTAGCAAAAAACGGAATTCTAGAAAACAATTTATCAATACAAGAATTCGAACACTACTTACAGCGAGAATACTAATTACTTTTATTCGCGCTTAATGATTCAGCACGCGTTAAATATTGCTGCGCCATCATCGCATTTCCCATGTTTTTCCAAGTCATGCCTAGAAACCGATTAGTCATAATATTATTAGGATCGACGGCATATGATTTCTCAAAATAATTAAGTGCTTTTTGAAATTCATTTTTATTTCCATAAATACTACCTATATTATTTATTGCATCGGTGTAGTCTGCTTTTAAACTAAAAGCCTTCTCAAAATAAAACAAGGCTGAGTCGGGTTGACTTGTATTGAAAAGCAAATTACCATAATTATTATTTATTTTAGGGTCATTACTATTACAGCTAAGAGCATTAACAAATGCAATTTTTGAGGAATCGTATTCTTTTAATCGCATGTAAGCTAATCCCATCTGATCCCACGAGTCTGCAAAATATGGTGTTAATTGCACTGATTTTTTAAGATAAGAAACACCTTCATTCAAAATCTTATTTTGATCAGGTTTAGACTTGCCAGCTAAATTACTTTCCTTAATAAGATAATTTCCTAAATAATAATTTGTTCTTGCGCTCTTTGGTGCTGAAATCAAACCTGAACGATACAAAGTATAATTATTTTCCCATACATTATTTCGATTGATTGTGATACCACCATAAATCAAAACTACTATTGCTAATAATGCAGGTGATTGTTTAATATTAAACTTTGCTATACAAGCAATAACAGCTAAGCCAATACCAAAACTTGGCATAAACATCAGACGCTCTCCATACTGTGTACCTATGAGCGTAAATATATTTGAGGATACAGAAGCAGTAATAAAAAAGAACATCAATGCAAAGCCATACAATTCTTTCTTTATAACCCCATAAATAGCTATTGCAAATAATGAACTTAAAACAACAAAAGCTAATAAGAATTCTATTGAACTAATTCCGACAACTGATAATTGCGGAAAAGATGCATCAAAGGTTAGTCCGTAAGGAACTACAATCCTAAGTAGATACAATCCCAAATAATAGATAGCAGTTGTATAGCGCTCAAATGAACCTACTACATTCACTAATAAATTATCGCTAGATGAAGGCAATGTGCCTATTGGGACAATTCCATAAACGTTAGACCTAATTAAAAAATAAAAAACTGTAATCCCAATAAAAGCAAGAAAAACAAAAATATTTTCCTTGAACTTTTCATCACCGAAATAATAAACTAACAAAGGAAATACTGCCAGTAATGTAATTGAGGACTCTTTGCATAATAGCGATAAGAAGAAAAAGAAAATCGACATAATAACACTAAAAATCTTTTTACCAGCTAAATAATCTAAGAGTTTATTTAAAGCTAAGAACCCAAACAACATTGCCAGAATTTCATCTACGCTTTTTATATTAGCCACTACCTCTGTATGAATTGGAAATGATATAAAAAGCAAACAGGCTAGAAAGGAATACAACAAATTTCCTTTAAGAATTCGTTTGCAAAAACTAAATACAACAATAGCTAAAAACGCATACAAACCAACATTCATCCAATGACCTATATGCGCATTATTAGGAGAAAAAGCCCATTGCTTAGCAAACAATAACTTTGGAATGGGACGGTATAATTCATCAGATGACATATAACTGCCATAACGATAACTAGTCTTGAAAATTTCTTTTACATCTCCTTTCTGAGTACTCCTGTTCTCTAAAATAGAAGCATAATCATCAAGTGCATAATCAAACTTAACTGTATTAAAATATAATAGTCCGGCAATTAATGCGACAATCCAAACATAATAGTTGGACCAATTATTCTGTTCTTTAATTGAGTTTTCTTTTTTATAATTAATTGGAGCAGCAGAAAACTTTTCTTTACGAGTTAATTTTTTAGTTTCAGACATGTAGCATTAATTAGTTGTTATGACTGAATCCGATTGACCATTTAATTTTCGAATCAAATCTTCATCTGTCATATTTAATGTTTGCAGTAAGAGTTTAATTGTAGGTGTCATTTTATGATCTGGAAATTTAATTACAAAACGGTTGTAGTATTCGCGAGCAGCATTTTTATCCTGTAAATTATTTTCAGATAAAAATCCCTGTAAAAACAATGCTCTTGCTATTTTACGATAAATTGGGAATCGTTGTGTATTGCCGTATAATTCTACGGCCTGTTTGAATTTTCCAACCTGCACACTTAAATCAGCAGCCTTAAAAAAATAATCTGCACAAATAGTATCATCCTTATACAAGACGCAATAATTCTTATATAGTACAATTAGCGAATCACAATTAACGGTATCAACATTTGATGCTACTGAAACAGACTTTTCCATTTCAACAATGTCACTTTGCAAGGAGGACTGACTCTTTGAGCATGCAGAAAAGAAACCTGCTATTATCATAAAAAGTATCAGAGAATTAATTTTCATATTATTTAAATGGACTATCTGGCTCTTTTGCCATGTGATTATACACTATTTTATCTAACAAACCTGGAATAATTTTATTTAACAATACCGTCAATTTGCCATTAAACGTCAACACTAAATCTCGTTTTCTTTTTTTAACTGCAACGAATATCGCATCAGCAACTTCTTCTGCCGACATCATCTTATGTTCATCACGAGGTGATTCACCTTGTATATTACCATCTGCTGCTAAAGCAGTTTGACGGATACGCGATGCCGTAAATCCGGGACATGCCACCAAAACATGTAAACCTTTTTTGATGTTTTCAGTTCGTAATGCATCTAGAAAACCTTCTAACGCAAACTTTGAAGAAGAATAACCTGTTCGTCCAGGCAACCCTTTTTTACCGGCAATGGAAGAAATCCCTACTACACTGCCTTTGTTTTTCAGAATAGAAGGCAGCGCATATTTTGCACAATAAACAGCTCCATAGAAATTGGTATCCATTACTTTTCGAATCACATCCAGATTTACATCTTCAAATAAAGCTCGCATTGATATACCGGCATTATTAATTAAGATATCAATTCGTCCGAACTTATTCAATGTTTCGTCCATTACTTTTTTACAATCAGATTCGATGCTCACATCAGCAACAATTGGCAAAACTTGATTTGACTGATTGTTTAAATCAATAACAGCATCCAGTAATCTTTTTTCATCACGACCGGTAACCACTACATGAAAGCCTTCCTTAAAGAACTTCTTTGCGCAAGCGAGGCCGATTCCTGATGATGCACCCGTGATAACAATAACTTTTATTTCCATATTCGCAGCAAAAATAATTTATTTGGTAACTTTAAGCCCTATTGTTGAATTATATGAAGCTCCACGAAGTTAAATCAAAGTCCGATATTAAAGAATTTCATCGGACACCTTTTGAAATTTATAGGAATGATACTCAATGGATACCCTATATAGAAAATGATATTGAAAAAGTATTTAATCCCAAGCATAACAAACTTTACGCTGAGGGTGGGGAAGCTATTCGTTGGAATTTAAAAGATGACAATGGCAATTTAATTGGTCGAGTGGCTGCTTTTATAAATCCAAAGACTAAAAATACAACATCCTATACTACAGGAGGAATGGGCTTTTTTGAGTGTGTTAATGACAAACAAGCTTCATTTATGCTCTTTGATGCCTGCAAAATATGGCTAGAAGAAAAAGGAATGCAGGCTATGGACGGACCAATTAATTTTGGAGACCGAAACCAATTTTGGGGTTGCATGACAAGTAATTTTGACAACCCTCCTATATATCAAATGAATTACAATCCGGAATACTACAGCACTTTTTTTGAAGAGTATGGATTTGGGACATATTTTAATCAATTAGTTTTCTGGAGATCGTTAAGAGAAGCCACCCAGCCAATTTTTCATCGCAAATACGAACAGATTAAAGATGATCCTAATTTTGTAATTAAGAATATTCGGGGAATGAAATTATCACAAGTGGCGGAAAACTTTAGAACAGTTTATAATGGTGCCTGGGGTGGCCATAGCCATTTTAAGCCAATGCCAGCTGTGACGGCTCAGAAAATCATGAATTCATTAAAACCTATTATTGATAGAGAAATTATTCTTTTTGTTTACTACAAGGGAGAACCTATTGCCTTTTATGTGAACATCCCAGAATTAAATGAACTTTTTAAGCATGTGGACGGAAAAATGAATTGGTGGGGGATAATTAAGTTTTTATATTTTAAATGCACTACAAAGCCTAAAAGGATGATAGGATTAGTATTTGGAGTAATAAAAGAATGGCAGGGCAAGGGAATTGAGGCTGCATTGGTGGTGCATGGAGAGAAATTCATCGTAGACCAATTAAAATACGAGGATACAGTACTTACATGGATCGGCGATTTCAATCCTAAAATGCTTAAAGTAGCTGAAAATCTTGGTGCTACTCTTTGGCGAACCTATAAGACATATCGCTATCAATTCGACAGAAATGCACCATTTGAACGAGCTCCTATTGTAGAATCAGCCAGTTAAGACAAAAAAGCAAAAATATTTAACATAAATTACTATTGAAAATCAGTAAAATCACGCTATGTGTAAAAATAAAATAGGATTTCTTGGGTATGGGAAAAATGAAATACTACATTTGCACCCGCGTTTGGCCTACATGACCAAAAGCTAACCAAAAATTTGGATTCCGTAGCTCAGTTGGTAGAGCAATACACTTTTAATGTATGGGTCCTGGGTTCGAGTCCCAGCGGGATCACTAGTGAATAAAAAGAGAAGGCCCCATTGGGGCCTTTATCTTTTTATAACTGCGAGCAAGCTTGCTTGAACTCGCAAGTTTGAAAAGATAAAAAGTGCGAAGCACGCTCTTTTCATTCACAACTCGGATAGCTGGGTCCGCTATGTAGTACAAGCTTGCGCATACTACATCGCAATCCCAATCACTCACAAAAGTTAATAATTCCATAGGTCCATTTTTGTATAGAGGAATTGCGCAGCTCTCTCTTTTCATTCACAACTCGGATAAGCTGGGTTCCTATGCTTCCATCGGAATGCAACATCAGACGTAGCAAAGCGAAGTCAATCCGAAATCCTAATAAAGCTTTTTATTTGCAACTCGGATAAGCTGGGTCCGCGATGTAGTACAAGCTTGCGCATACTACATCGCAATCCCAATCACTCACAAAAGTTAATCATTCCATAGGTCCATTTTTGTATAGAGGAATTGCATATCTCTCTCTTTTCATTCCCAACTCGGATAGCTAGGTTCCAATGCTTCGATCGGAATGAAACATCCGACGAAGCGCAGCGAAGTCAATCCCTAATCATAATAAAGCTTTTCATTCCCAACTCGGATAAGCTGGGCTTCGATGCTTCAATCGGAATGAAACATCCGAAGTAGCGCAGCGAAGTCAATCCACAATCATAATAAAGCTTTTCATTCCCAACTCGGATAAGCTGGGTTCCGATGCTTCGATCGGAATGAAACATCCGATGTAGCGCAGCGAAGTCAATCTCAGTTTTTCATCAAGCTTGCTTAAACTCGCAGTTTAAAAATATAAAAAGTGCGAAGTATCGCGACGAACATACTTGCTCTATATAAAGCCACCAAATTGGCGGCTTTATTTTTCTTAACAATATATTACTTCATCCCAGTAACTGAACTTTCTATTGTTGCAACATACATTTGAGTTTTGGTAATGTAATCTAACACCACAAAATTGTTGTAGAGCACAATTTTTCCTTCCTCGAAGTGATCAGTTGGAATTTTTAAAGCGTTAGATTTACCATTTAACAAATTGTATTCTTCGATCGAATTTTTAAACTGGCCATAAAGTAGTGCTCCATTTTGTCCCTCTTCAAATGCCGGTCCCAGATTTCTTTCTTCAAGAAATATATCCTCATTCTCAAAGTCATGAGCGACTTTAGATTTTCCAGTTGTGCGTATCAAAATCAAACTCTTTATCTGCTCGGCAGCATCGTTCATTTTTGAAATTATTAGTTGCTGCTGAGTATTACTTGCAGGTGCTTTACCTGGCATGCTTTGTAATCGTTTCAGCAAATCTTCGCTTTCTAAATATGCATACATTTTAACTTCTGTTTGATGATATGCTGGTCGCGTATCGATTAATGTAAACAACAAGCCAGCAGCTCCAACAAACAAAATAGTACTAACAATAGTGTTTAATTTCGTATCAGGATTCCTAACTCCACTGAAGAAATACAGTGGAATAAAAATTAATACAAAAACAAATAATGCACAAACACCCAAAACGTTAGCAAATGGCCAATGCATCACTTTAAATAAAACAGAAATACTAACCAACATACCTGCAAGCGTTCCAACTCCTGCTACAACTTTTTCTCTTTTAGTATTTACATCTTTTATTTTCAGAACGAACATCAATGGCAAAAAGATTAAACTTAATGTCATAATCCCCAAAAACAAAAATACTGATGCACCTGGCAAATGCATAAATTTCAAGAATGATCCTAGTAGAAATGTTGCAACGGAAAATATTCCGCTGATAACCATAATTTTCTTCATTGTGTAGTAGTTTTTAAATGTTAGCAATAAAATAGTCTCTTCTTCAATTTCCTTTAATTCCATTTTGAAGAAGCGAGTAATTATATCTTGATAAAACTGATCGAAATCGTCATCAAGATTTAATTCGTTCTCAACAATACAACAAATATGATCCAAGAGGTTTAGCTGCAGATCCTCAATCACAACGCCACGCGATTTTATGTCGTTAAGAATAAAATCAATTTGCTGTTCGCTTAATGTATACATCAACTTATCTGATGCTTAATATCCAACATGAATTTCATGGTATCGATGAACTCAGCAAACTCATTGACTTTCTCAGTAGCTTTAAGCTTGCCTTTAGGAGTTAGAGTATAATATTTACGGACTCGCTTTCCTATGTTCACTATTTCGGTTGTTACAAATCCTTCCTTTTCTAGAGCATGCAGCGTAGGATATAAGGCACCTTCCGTAATTTGAATTCTATCGGAGGTTAATTCTTTTACTTTTTGAGTTATTTCATAACCATACATTTGGTTAGTTTGAGATAACAACTTTAAAACGATCGTTTTTAAAGTTCCTTTTATTAATTCAGATGAATACATAACGCAATGATACATAATATTATTATGCATAAGAAACAATAACAATAACACAATCCATACAACATTGAATATCAGTTATAAAAATTAATGTCGACTTGATTCGTTCTTTATATTGAGCTTAAAACCAAATTGCTGAGTTCTTTTATCTGCTTTTACTACATGCATTTTATTTACATACTTTATAGTAAAACGTTAAATAGATTTTACGTCGGAGAATCCGCTTTGGTAATAACTACTATAGATCAACATCTTTCAAAGTACTTTGAAAACCCAATATCCTTTGTAGCTTTAGATTGGGAAGTATATTATAAAACAGAATGCATTGACAAAATCCAAGCTCTCAAAATCGAACAGCATTTAAGAAAAATGAAAGGCGTTGATTATTTTGAAAATCTTGTTCGAAACTCAGATTCAGCAGAAAAGCTATTGAATCAGTATTTTTAAAAGTGGATTAACAGTTACTTTCTACAACCCTAATTTACTTAAAAAACTAACATCATCAATAAATCCTTTATGTTGCCAAACAAATTTTCCATGGTGATATAATTTTAAATAAAGGATACTATCATTTTTTTGTTTTTAGCAATACAGAATTGATATCTGCATCAACTTTAACTTGGGATTAAATCCTAAACCGCAATATTGAATAGAATGCTAAAAAAACTCCTTAAACAATCAACATAAGCGTTAAAAAAATGCTAGTTAAATTTAGCTGACTCTACAAAGTACATATCAATTTGTCCTTTGTTTTTCGCTTCGATTTTACCTCGATGAATGCAATTAAAATTATCTTTTACAATTTCATATGTGGTTCCTGAAATATTAACACGTCCTACTTCTCCACTACTTTCCATACGTGAAGCAGTATTTACAGTATCGCCCCAAATATCATAAGCAAACTTTTTTATACCTACTATACCAGCTACAACAGGTCCTGTATGTATACCTAATCGCAATTCAAAAAAAGGTTGTCCACTAGCTTGTCGTTCAACTTTATTACGCGCAATAAAATCGACCATTTCTAGTCCTGCGTGAATCACATCAACAGGATTAGTAGTATTAGCAACTGGTAATCCGCCGGCACACATATAAGCATCACCTATCGTTTTAATTTTTTCAATGTTATATTTTGATATGATACGATCAAATTCTGAGAAGCAATGATTAATCTCTTCTACTAATTCTTCAGGACTTAAAATTTCACTCGCCAAAGTAAAGTTTTTAAAATCGGTAAATAGTACTGTTACCATTTCAAACCCTTTGGCTTTTGCAGTTCCAGTTGCTTTTAACTCTTCAGCTGTTTCTTCTGGAAGAATATTTAACAACAATTCATCACTGCGTTTCTTAGCACTCGCAATTTTATTTCGTTGCTTAAAAACAACACCTCCAAAAATCAACACAACTAAGAACCCTCCAACAAATCCATTGCGTACTAATTTTTGCCTGCTGATTTCTTTTTCTTTTAATTCCTGATCTTTCGTTAATAAATCAATCTGCCCTTGCTTCTTTTGAATATCAAAATCAAACTGAAGACTTGCTAATTTTTTATCAGAAGCTATATTGTACAAAGTATCTTTTAATCCTGTTAATAATGTTTGATACTTAAAAGCATTATTAAAATCTTTTAATTTCGAATAAGAGGATGCCAAACCCTGATAGGTTTCTTTCAATTCATTACCTTTTGAACCAATCTCTAACGACAAATACTCTGCTTCACGAAATGCAACTATCGCTTTATTGTATCCTCCAGATGCTTCATAGGCTATTCCCAACCCGAGTAATGACTGAATCATGTCGAGTTTTACATCTAAACTCTTACCCAGTTCATATGCCTGCAAATGGTTTTTCACTGCCAGTACATAATTTTTACGTTTCGTGTATACCCTTCCAATTTGATTTAAAGAATAAGGCACAGCTTCGGTACCGTTATATGCAATAAGTGATTTATTAAAATAGTACAATGCTGAATCAAAATTTTCTTTTTTGAAATACACCTCACCTATTCCTACTGTTGTAGTTCCTACTAAATTATTATCACCTAGTTGGTAACTGATAGGCAACGCTTTTAAATAGTAAGCAAGGGCTTTATCGAGTGTTGCATTTTTATTCAAATACACATTTCCAATATTTCCTAAAGCAGAAGCAATTCGAAAACTATCATTAATTGCTTCAGAAATCTTTAATGATTTTAAGTAATTATCCAAAGCATTGGCATCATCACCTTGATCAAAATAAACTGTTCCAATATTGCTTAAAATGTTTGCTCTTCCTTGACGATCACCTAATTCATCAAAGCATTTCATTGATTTATTCCAATGTTCAAATGTCTCAAGATACTTGCCTTGCATATAATATCCTATTCCGATATTTTTTAAAGCATAGGCCTCCCCTCTTTTGAATTTTATTTTTTCTGCAAGATTTCGTGCTTGTGTGGCTATTCTGATTGCCTCACCAGGTTCTTCACTAAAATATTTTTTACTTAAAAGCAACAGTGAATTAACTTTGTTGGTATCCTCATTTGACTTTCTGATTACTGACTTTATACTATCAATCTCTTTTACCTGACCAAAGCCATTATGAGCTAAAACAGCAAATAATACAACATAAAAAAGACTTTTTAGCTTTGAATTCATAAACACTTGTTTTCAGAAAACAATAATAATGATGATTTCAATACAACCGTATAAAGTGAAATAAAAAGCAAAGGCGGCAAAAAATTTACCGCCTTTGCTTTTAAGATTACAATTTTATTAATCCTTATAAATTCGCAAGTAACTTGATGATTTTGATGGCGATTCAAGTACAACTAAGTACATCCCGGATGTAATATCAGAAAGGTCCATATCAAAATTATTAAATCCTTCTTGGATTACTATTCTTTGCGTAATAATTAGGTGTCCAGTCAAATCGACAATTTTCATTAATCCATCCACTGTAACATCTGAAGTAAACTCAACATTCACCTTGCCTTTTGTTGGATTAGGATAAACAGTTAAGTTAAACGAGCCATCATCCGTAGAAGAATTAGATTCACGGCAAGAGAATGCAACAGAAATTGATTTATAAGAATTAATACCGCATGCATTGTTCGCAGTAACTTTCACCGTTCCTGCTGTTGTTCCAAATTTTACAGTTACAGTATTTGTATTAGCTCCTAAAAGAATTGTAACTCCAGAAGGGAATGTCCAAGTATAAGATGTTGCACCATAAATAGCAGGAGTGCTGAATACTACTCCAGACTGATTTTTACAAATAGTAGCAGGGTAAGTAATTACTGTAGGAGTTGCTGGTTTTGCTGCTACAGTTACTGATCTGGCACTACTACTTCCACAAGTATTTACCGACTTAACAGTAATTGACCCTGAAGTAGTGAATGTAGAGTTAAACTTAACAAACAAGGAAGTTGTACCTTGTCCTGATATAATTGTAACTCCAGACGGAACAGTCCATGTATAACTTGTTGCACCAGCAACGGCAGTAGTTGTGTAATTTACATTTTGTTGCTGACAAACCCCATTCAAAGGACCTGAAATTGATACCGGTATTCCAGGTGCGGACGTTATAGTCATTTTGGATTCATCACTTGAACCACAGCTGTTCACTGCTTTCACTTGAATATAAACACTACTAGCCACTATTCCTGCATTAACAGTTAAAGTAGTAGTCCCTTGTCCACTTGCAATTGTAAATCCTGCAGGTAATTTCCACAAATAAAAGGTAGCACCAGCAACTGGCGCTATAGAATATACTAAACCATTTTTACTACAAACACCAGATGAAAGACCACTGATCGTTCCTGGCTTTGTAGGTATTTTTGACACAGTTACTGATACAGATGATGTTGCTGTACATCCAGTAGAACTAGTTGCCAATACAGTATAGGTAGTAGTTGTTGTTGGAGTAAATGAAACAGTTGCACCAGCTTTGTTTCCTGGATTCCATAGATAAGTAGCTGCATTTCCAGTAGCAGTTAATGTTACACTTGAACCAGAGCAAATAGTAACGTTAGCACCTGCATTCACGGAAACAGTTGTTGTGCCAGGCATTACCCCAGCCACAGTTGAAGTACAACCTTTATTATCCGTTACAGTAAATGAATAAGCTGCAGAAGCATTAACCAAATAAGAACCCGTTCCAATATAAGGAGATGTTCCTCCTGTTGCAGAAACCACTATTGTTCCCTGATTAGCTATACAAGTTGGTGCAGTTGCGCTAGCTGAGGCTACCAATAAAGCTGGAGTGGCATTAATAGTTGCTGATGCCGTAGCAGTACACCCTTTACTATCTGTAACAGAATAATTATAAATACCTGCAGATAAATTTGTGACTGCACTACCACCATATGTATAAGAAATGGTTCCTCCAGTAGCGTTTAATACTACTGATCCTTTTGTTCCAAAACATGTAGGCTGTGTTGCTGTTGCTGTTAATACTAACTGAGCAGGTGATGCATTAATTGTTACAGATGAACTTGAAGTACATCCTTTATTGTCTGTCACAACATAACTATAAGTCCCCGCTGATAAATTTACGACTGCATCACCACTATAATTATAAGGACTCGTTCCTCCAGTAGCACTTAATACTACTGAACCTTTCGTTCCAAAGCATGTAGGCTGTGTTGCTGTTGCTGTTAATGTTAACTGTGCTGGTGCAGCATTAATAGTTGCTGATGAACTTGAAGTACATCCTTTATTGTCTGTCACAACATAACTATAAGTCCCCGCTGATAAATTTACGACTGCATCACCACTATAATTATAAGGACTAGTTCCTCCAGTAGCACTTAATACTACTGAACCTTTCGTTCCAAAACAGGTAGGCTGTGTTGCTGTTGCTGTTAATGCTAATTGAGCAGGCGCTGCATTAATTGTTGCAGATGAACTTGAAGTACATCCTTTATTATCCGTCACAACATAATTGTAAGTCCCTGCTGATAAATTTACAACCGCATCACCACTATAATTATAAGGACTCGTTCCTCCAGTAGCACTTAATACTATTGAACCTTTCGTTCCAAAGCATGTAGGCTGTGTTGCTGTTGCTGTTAATACTAACTGTGCTGGTGCAGCATTAATAGTTGCTGATGAACTTGAAGTACATCCGTTATTATCTGTTACAAGATAAGTATAAGATCCTGCTGATAAATTTACAACCACATCACCACTATAATTATAAGGACTAGTTCCTCCAGTGGCGCTTAATACTACTGAACCTTTTGTTCCAAAACATGTAGGCTGTGTTGCTGTTGCTGTTAATACTAACTGAGCAGGTGCCGCATTAATTGTAGCTGATGAACCAGAAGTACATCCGTTATTATCTGTTACAAGATAATTATAAGATCCTGCTGATAAATTCGAAATTGCATCGCCGCTATAGTTATAAGGACTTGTTCCTCCAGTAGCACTTAATACTACTGAACCTTTCGTTCCAAAGCATGTAGGCTGTGTTGCTGTAGCTGTTAATTCTAATTGAGCAGGTGCTGCAATAATTGATGCTGATCCAGATGCTGTACATCCGTTATTATCTGTTACAAGATAATTATAAGTCCCTGATGATAAATTCACAATCGCGTCACCACTATAGTTATAAGGACTTGTTCCTCCAGTTGCACTTAAAGCTACTGAACCTGTTGTTCCAGAGCATATAGGTTGTGTTGCTGTTGCTGTTAATACTAACTGAGCAGGTGCTGCATTAATAGTTACTGATGAACTTGAAGTACATCCGTTATTATCTGTTACAAGATAAGTATAAGATCCTGCTGATAAATTTA